>URFP01000008.1:0-25874 GCA_900547235.1 uncultured Collinsella sp.
CGCGATCGTCGGCATCGATGACGGGCGCGGTCGCGGCGATGGCAGAACCGCCGCAAATCGACGAACCCACACCCACAAGCGTCGCGATCTTGCTCGGCACGTTCATAACGCGGCAGAGCACAAAGGCGATGACAAGCGAGGTCGAGATCGTCGCCACGATAATCGGCAACGACTGGGCGCCCTTGGACAGAATCTGGGAGAGGTTCATGCCAAAGCCAAGCAGGATAACCGCGTACTGCAAGACTTTTTTGGACGTATAGGTAACGCCGGCGGCGAGCTGTTCGCGGCGATTCTTGGGAAAGACGAGCGCCAGAACCATGCCGAAGAGGATGGCGAATACCGGCCCACCGACCACCTCAATCTGTTTGCCGAGCAACGTCGCGGGAATGGCGATGATCAGGCAGAACAAGACGCCCTTCCAGCGCTCACGTACGATATTCGCCAGTTGCATATGGGATTCCTTCTTTCTATTTCACGTTTGTGACGGCTTATGATACGGCAACATTGAGCGCAGCCTTGCGCAAACACAGACTAAGATGCCGCAATAGTTCTTGGGCAACAGCCGAATTACCCACCGCGGAAAGCTGATTCGCGGCATAATTAACAACTGACATATGAGTTTGATAGAACAGTTGCGAGGCGCTATGGAAGAATCGATGCACGTCGGCGAGCAGGAAACGAGCCTACAGGACCAGTCCTACCACACCATTCGACGCAAAATCGTCTACCTGGACTACAAGCCGGGCGAAAAGCTGGGCGTCAAGCAACTTTGCGACGACCTGGATATGGGTCGCACGCCCGTGCGCGAGGCTTTGGTTCGCTTGGCGCAGGAAGGCCTGGTGCGCACCGTGCCCCAGAGTGGCACCTACGTCTCACCCATCAACCTCACCCTTGCCGAGAGTGCCTGTTACATCCGCGAGCATCTGGAAAAGCAGGTGATCGTGGAGTGCTGTGCGCGCGCCACGTCGGCCGGCATCGAGCAGCTCGACCGCGCCATCGCGCTGCAGGAAAAGGCCATGGCCGAAGAGGATCGCATCGGCTTCTTTTTGAGCGACAACCTCATGCATCACATGATTTTTAGCATCGCATGCCGCAGCACCGTGTGGTCGTGGCTCGAGGAGACCAATGCCGACCTGGAGCGCTTCCGCTGGCTGCGCGCCGCCACGCAGGTTCTCGACAATCAGGACATCGTGAACGAGCACAAGCAGATTCGCCGCGCTATCGCCGGTCGCGACCCCATCGAAGCGAGCTTTTTGGTCAGCAAGCACCTGCACATGATGTTCCGCAACCAAACCGAAGTTCTGGACCAGTTCCCCGAGTACTTCGAGACCAGCAAGCTCCGCTAACCTGCCAAAAAGGGACAGGTTTATTTTGGCAGGTTTTATCTGGGCAAACGCAGAAAAGGCCCGGCTCCGTCTTGATGCGGAGCCGGGCCTTAGTCGCTAGAACGGCGGAACCAACTACTCTACCGTGACGCTCTTGGCCAGGTTACGGGGCTGGTCGACGTCGCAGCCGCGCAGGATGGCTACGTCACGGGCAAGTAACTGCAGCGGGACGCTCGCCGTGATGGGGCTGAACACGTCGCGGACGGCCGGCACGCGAATGATGCAGTCGGCGATCTTGTTGATTTCCTCGTCGCCCTCGGTAGCAACGACGATGACCGTGGCGCCGCGTGCCTTGCACTCCATGAGGTTCGACACGGTCTTGTCGTACGTTGCGCTCTTGGTGGCCACGGCGATGACAGGGAAGCCCGGGTCGATCAGGGCAATGGGGCCGTGCTTCATCTCGCCGGCGGCGTAGGCCTCGGCGTGCAGGTAGCTAACCTCTTTGAGCTTGAGCGCGCCCTCGTAGGAGATAGCGGCACCCATGCCACGGCCCACGAACAGCGCCGACTGCGCGTCCTTGCACAGCAGGGCGGCCTCATGCACGGACTCGGTCTGGGTATCCAAAATCCACTGAATCTGCTCGGCCGTATCGGAAAGCTCGCGGAACAGCATGCGCGCCTGCTTGGTGGTCAGGCGGTACTTGACCTGCGCCAGCAGCAGGGCCAAAAGCGTCAGGCTCACGACCTGGCCGATAAAGCTCTTGGTCGAGGCGACTGCGATCTCCTTGTTGGCCTTGGTGTAGATGACGCCGTCGCTCTCACGCGCCACCGGGCTGCCCACCACATTGGTGATACCGAAGACCTTGGCACCCTTGATGCGCGCGTCGCGAATGGCGGCAAGGGTATCGGCCGTCTCGCCCGACTGGGACACGGCAACGACAAGCGTCGTCGGCGTAATGATGGGATTGCGATAGCGGAACTCGCTGGCCGCCTCAACCTCGGTGGGGATGCGAGCCCATCCCTCGATGAGGTTCTTGGCAATGAGACCGGCGTGGTAGCTGGTGCCGCAAGCGATCACGTAGACGCGGTCGATATCGTTGAGCTCCTCGAGCGAAAGGCCCAGCTCATCGATATCGAGCTCGCCGGCGGGGGTCATGCGGCCCACCAGGGTATCGCGCACGACGCGCGGCTGCTCATGGATCTCCTTGAGCATAAAGTCGGGGTAGCCACCCTTTTCGGCCATGTCCAGATCCCAGTCGATATGGGTAACCTTGGGCTCAATCACATTGCCGGCTTCGTCGGTATACTCGACGCCTGCGGGCGTGAGCTTGGCAAACTGGCCGTCCTCGAGTACCACGACGTCGCGGGTTGCGTCGATGAGCGCGATGACATCGGAAGCAACATAGGAGCCGGTTTCGCCCACGCCGACTACGATCGGGGAGTCCTTGCGAGCCACGGCGATCACGCCAGGCTCATCGGCGGAAACGGCGGCCAAGCCATAGGCGCCCACCACGTGGGTGCAAGCCTCGCGCACGGAGGCCATCAGGTCGTGCGTCTCGGCATAAGCCTCTTCGATCAGATGCGCGAAGACCTCGGTATCGGTCTCGCTCTTAAAGTGGTGGCCGCGGCCCTCCAGCTCTTCGCGCAGCTCGGCGAAGTTCTCGATGATGCCGTTGTGGACGATGGCGATACGACCGTCGCAGCTGGTGTGGGGATGGGCATTAACGACGGAAGGTTTGCCGTGGGTGGCCCAGCGGGTGTGACCAATGCCGCAGGTAGCGTCGCTGTCGATGTTGGAAAGCTCGCTCTCCAGGCCCGCGACCTTGCCCACGCGACGGATGACGTCGAGGTGCGCCGCGGCGCCCTCGCCCACCTCGAGCGCGACGCCCGAAGAGTCATAGCCGCGATACTCCATACGCTTAAGGCCCGTGACCAGGATGTTCTTTGCAATATCAAAGCCGGTGTAGCCGACAATTCCGCACATAGGACAAATCCCTTCGTTCGCGTGACTGCAAGACGTCCACGCACAAGGGGCGCTGAGACGTACAACGTTCGAGTATTGTACTCACGCAAACGCAAGCTGATATACCAGAAGTGGTATCTCAACTTAGATACCACCCGATGCACACACGTCCAGCCGGTCCAAACCACCACAATGGGAACAGGCACCTTTGTGGTGGCTTGGTCTGGCGGCATCGTTTCCCCAGATAAAACCTGCCAAAATAAACCTGTCCCTAATTGGCAGGTTTTGCCACCCCGGGGGCGGGCGATGCTACAATCTGGCTTGTACTTGAAACGCATCAAAGGGGCCGCTATGGCAAAGGTAAAAATCAGCGACGTCGCGCGCGAGGCAGGGGTCTCGCTGGGCACGGTATCCAACGCGCTCAACCACCCCGAAAAACTGCGCCCCGAGACCCTCAAGCTCATTAACGAGACCATCAATCGCTTGGGCTACCTGCCCAACCAAAGCGCCCGTCAGCTCGCGGGCGGCACCACCAAGTCCTTTGGCCTGGTCCTCCCCCGTCTCGACCACGGCTTTTCGCTCCAAATTGCCAGCGGTGCCCACAACGAGGCACGCAAGCACGGCTATGACTTGCTCATCGCTAACGCCGACAACGACGACATTCTCGAAGACCATTACCTGCGCTACTTTATGGGCACTCAGATGTCCGGCGTCATGGTTCAGCCCATGGCGTCCCCCGACTGGCACCCGGCCATGACTAAAGTGCCCGTGCCGATCGTCCATCTGGACATCCACTGCTCCGAGCCCGGTTATTACGTGGCTGCCGATAACGAAGCCCAAGGTCGCATCATCGCCGAGCTCGCCGTTGCCCGTAGCGCACGCCATATCACCGTTGTGGGCAGAGCGGCATTCATGCAGCTCACCTTGCGCGTACTTGGCATCCACAAGGCCCTCGCCCTGCATCCCGATATCAAGATCGAAGTCATCGACGCCGGCGAATGGAATACCGCTGCCGACGGCTACGGCATCGGTGCCCAAATCGCTGAGCGCCCCGCGGACGAGCGCCCCGACTTCGTGGTCGGCCTGACCGACGTATTGGCCTCGGGCGTTATCTCGGCGCTGACCGACAAAGGCATCTCCGTCCCCGAGCAGGTCCGCGTGGCCGGCTGCGACGGCAACCCGCTCGCCTGGAGCGGATCGGTCCCACTGACCACGGTAGCGCCTCCGGGCTACGAGATTGGCCGCAAGGGTGTCCAACTGCTGATGGAGCAAATCGAGAACAAGGCCCCGGCAAAGACCAAGCATATCCGCGTCGGCTCTGCAGCGCGCACCGTCACCGCAGTCACCGCCGCCGAGGATATCAACCGCCAAGAACTGGTACGTCCGTTCCTATTGGAGCGCGCCAGCACCCAGGCGAGCAGCCAGGCCGACGCCACGGCCATCAACCTCGGTGCGTATCTATAGCACGCCCGCAAGTATGCTAAGTCGCCGCTCAAGCAAAAGGGGCCCGACCATTGCCGGACCCCTTTTGCTTGAGCGCAAACGTGGGCAATTGCTCGTTTCAACACCGCAATTGTCTAGCGCACGGCCTTGACCGCCGCCGCCAGATCGAACAGCGTATCGAGCACGGCCTCGCAGCCATCCACCACGTCCTGCGGCAGCGGCACGATATCGGGGACGGCAAAGACGTGGCAGCCGGCCGTGATGCCCGAGACGCAGCCGTTGCGTGAGTCCTCGACCACGGCGCACTCCTCGGGGGCAAAGCCCGCGCGCTCGCAGGCGAGCAGGTACATCTCGGGGTCGGGCTTGCCGTGTACGACGTCCTCGCCGCAGGTCACCGTCTCAAACTTGTCAAAGAGGCCAACCGTCTTAAGGTTGCGCTCGGCCGTAACGTGGCGCGACGACGTCGCAAGACCCACGTGATAGCCCGCAGCCAGCAGCTCGTCGAGGCACTCGGCGGCACCGTCCTTAAGCTCCAGATCGGTCTTGACCATCTCGTCGCGAATCTCCCTATGGCGACGATAGATTGCCTCAGCGGTTTCGCAGCTGCCGTAATGCTCATCAAGGATCTCCATGACATCGGGCAGCGTGCGACCGATAAACTGATGGATCAGCGCATCATCAATCGCGAATCCCAGCTCGGCCGCGCCCGCCTTCCACGCCTTGATACCCAAACGCTCGGTATCGACCAGCGTTCCGTCCATGTCAAAAATAACTGCCTTGATCATATCGGTCCCCCATCGCTTCGCGCTGCTGTACTCCCGCAACTTTACCGCACCTGTAAACTTGTATATAACGTATATAGCATATTGCACTTTCGTTACATAGATAGAAGTCTTATGACAAGCGACTCGGTAGGATTATAGTTTTCGACCGAGTACTCAACGGCAAGGATCGACTTATGCTTTCAGACACCACCGCGCCCGCAGAGGGGCTTCAGGACAAACTCGCAGCGCTCGAGCAGCTGCTTTTAGCATACGGACGCGTCGCCATCGGCTTTTCCGGTGGCGTCGACAGCAGCTTTTTGGCCGCGGTCTGCGCCCGCATCATGCCCGCCAGCACGCTTCTTGTTCACCTCACCACGCCGCTCATCGGCACGCCCGAGCAGGCTTCGTTTGAGCGGGCGGTTGACGGGCAGGCCGATGAGGGGCCGCATTTTAAGCTCCCCGTGCTCAACCTCTCGGTCGATCAGCTGCAGCTCCCCCAGGTAGCCTGCAACGACGCCAACCGCTGCTACCACTGCAAGCGCGCCGGCTTTACCGCCATCGTCAACCACGCCAAGTCGCTGGGCTTTCCCACCGTCATCGACGGCAGCAACGCAAGCGACCGCGGCGACTACCGCCCCGGCATGCGCGCCGCCCAGGAGCTCGGCGTGCGCTCGCCGCTTATGGAGGTCGGCTTTACCAAGGACGAGGAGCGCGAGCTGCTACGCGCCTGGGGCTATCCCGTCTGGAACCTGCCGGCAGGAGCCTGCCTGGCCACGCGAGTCCCCACGGGCGAGGAGCTCACGCGCGAGAAGGTCGATGTAATCCGCACCTGTGAGGACTACCTGCACGACCTTGGCCTGGACCAGGTCCGCGCACGCCTCGTCGGCGGCTGCATGCATATCGAGGCCGCGCCGGCAGACGTCGCCAAGATCGCCGCCCTCGGCAGCACCGCGGCCAACGACGAGGGCAAGGCCCCGCTTCCCGCCGCCATCGAATCTGCCCTGCGCAACCTAGGCTGCGGCCATATCTCCCCCGAGGTCACCCCCTACATCCACGGCAACATGAACCAGTAACCTACCAAAAAGGGACAGGTTTATTTTGGCAGGTTTTATCTGGGAAAACGCAGACAGGGCCGCGACACCTATATGGCGTCGCGGCCCTGTTCTATTTATGCCAGCACGTACTGATACGTATCTCCCATGGGGACAAAGGTAACCGGCAGACCTGCGCCAGCGTCCCCGAGCGCGGCGGGCAGCCATTTCGCCATATACTCCATGCCCGGCTCCTCGCCATTAAAGTGACCCATATGGATGGCGCATTTTCCCTGACCGAGCATTGCGGCGTCGCGGATGTACTCGCTCACCGTAAAGTCGATAAACTCCATGGCCAAAATGCAATCGATGCCTTCGGAGTCGATATGGGCAATCTCGTCGTTATCTCGCCCCATGATGTGCATTGGAATCTCGACATTGCGGACGAGCGCGTCACCGTCGCCGATCAAGCGCGTCCCGTTTAATCCAAGCTTGTGTACGAGCGCCTGCGCAAGATCGCGGGCCGGCGTTGGCTCAATGCGGTACCTCATGAATGTCTCGTCTACCGCGGAGCCAAGCCAGTCCATCTTGACCGCGAATCCGTAAAAGATGCCGTCGACCATCGAACCGTCCGAGGCGAGCGGCACACCCGAGTGGATATAGTCATGGCAACGCCAGACCGCGCCACCCCATTCGTCAAGCAAAGCGCACTTTGCCTCAAAGGTCTTGTTCCCCGCAACCACTTCACGGCGGTCTCCGTGGTTCCAGAACAGTGCCTCGTGAGGAACAATCAGGTTAGCGCCAAGCTCCTTGGCACGACGAATCACCTCCGCCGTAGCCCAAATGCATGTAACTATTCCGGTACATTGCTGATCGATGTCGCCGTAAAGCACCTGATCGCGCGTCGTCGCAAGCTCGATGGGCTTCCCGGTAAAAGCATCAATGCCGTCACAGTAGTCCTGGATAGCTTGAATAGCCTCGCTGATAAGCATATGTAACAATAATCCCTTCGACATAATATGCGGGGGGCAACATACATACCGCCCTGCAAAATCATCTTTAGACGGCACATTTTGAACTAGACCGCCTGTCTACGACCGCTTTTCTAGCGCTCGGAAATCGGACCGTTCTCGAGCTCATCCTCGCTAAAGCCAAAGAACCAAGCCACAGCAAAGCTTACGACAAAGCCAGCCGCCGAAGCGATGACGGCACTGATCAGGTTCTCGTTGCCGCCGCCAACAAACGTCATAATATTGAGCACGTTGGAGGCAGCACCGGCGAGGTAAGCATTGACATGCAAGGCGAGCGCCACGGCACCGGCGACAAACGAACCTGCCATGCAGGCAGCAAACAGTTTACGGTAGCGGAACAGCATGCCGTAGATGAACGGCTCGCCAACGCCTCCAACAAGCTGGGCGACAAGATAGCCGGCGCATTGGCTCTTTTCCTCCTTGTTGCGGAGTTTAAGCCATGATGCAATCTCCACTCCGTAGGCTGCCCACAGCGCAACCGTGGGGGCAACCAAAATGAAGCCATCGGAACCCGTCGACATAAAGTTTGCAATGGCAATCATGATGACCGCAACATGCATGCCCGTAATGACCATGGGCAACCAAATTGCTGCAAGCAAGCCGCCACCAATAATCGCCACGATACCCCCCTCGGCACCGAGGAACTCAAAGACAACCGCCAAACCGTTACCGCACCAAGAACCAAGAGGAGCAAGCAGGCAAAGCGCAAAGGGGACAGTCAGGGCAAGCGTGCAAAGCGGCGTAAAGACCGTGGTGAGCGAATCGGGCATGTGCTTGCGCAAGAACTTCTCGAACACGGACATCAACGCAACCGTGAGCAGAATGGGAATAACCGTCTGCGCATAGTTTGCAGGCACGCAAGGGATGCCATAAACGCTAAAGGCTTTTCCCTCGGCTGCCATTTGCATAAACGTCGGTTCGATAAGCACACCGCCCATAAAAGCGCCGTACATGGGCGTGGCGCCAATGTTCTTGGCAGCCGTAAAGCCCAAGAAGATCGGAATGAAATAGAACGTCACGTTGTAGAGCATATTGAGCAGGACATAAAGATCGCTCGTATCCGCAATGAGATTGAGCATCGTTGGCCCGAGTACGACGGCAACGGTTTTGAACATGCCCGACGCGAGCAGCAGTGGAATCATCGGAACCATGGAGCCCGAGAGGTAGTTAAGAATCGCATTGCCAACGGCTGCCGGGGTAAGCGGTGTTTTGACTCCACTTGCGTCGAGGTTCTCGTCGATGCTCTCCTGCTTGGCCAAGCCGCTCATCTTGATGAGCTCGTCATATACCTTAGGCACGTTTTGCCCAATAATCACCTGGAACTGCCCGCCAGATATTTGAGCGCCGATGGCGCCGTTAATTTTTTTAACAGCGTTAATGTCGGGCAACTCCATATCCTTAAGGTTAAAACGCAGACGCGTCATGCAGTGGGCTGCAAAGGTGATGTTGTCTTTGCCACCCAGCGCCTCGAGCACATCGGCTGCGATCTTCTTATTGTCAGCCATATCATCTTCCCTTTCGAACGATCCGGTTCCTCCCTCGCTGCGCGCGCGAGGAGACAAAGCGGACGGTGGCCCGTCGCCCGCACGGAAGTATTCGATTGTTGAGGGAAACGGCGTAAAGACAAAAGCTCCAAAACGAGACATCGACAGGTCGCCCTGTCTTTACGTCACGCTTCGGAAGCTCAGCTCTCGAATAACACCTTATGTCGCGCTAAGGGTATCAGCTTCACCATGCGAACGGCGGCCTCATGATGCCCAAAAGTCTGCGAACGGTACGCTTTCTTTGATGAACGGCATAGAAAGCGCCTATTTGTCGGCTGGCACCTCGCCCGTTACGTTGCCGGCATAGACCCGATTGACATGGAGCATGAGATACACCTTCTCCTCGGGCACGATGGAGGCATGATACGTTTCCTCGATAACTTCTGCCATTTTGTCAACACAAGCCGCTATAGCCGGGTGCTCCTCACAGAGAGGACGATAGAGCGCCGCATTATCGGTATTAAGCGGCTCCCCGGTGCGGACGCGCTCTAACAAGTAGCGTACATGAGTGTCATAGCGTGCATAGTCAAAAGCATCGCGGTCAACGGCGATAGCAAGATCTTTCTCGATGATCGCTACGAGCTTTTCGATCAGGCGTTCCTCGCGGCGGACGTCGTTTGACTTCGCCTTACTAGAACTTGCCATAACGCTGTTAACGATGCAGAGTGCGATGCCCGCCCTCTCCCCGCGTGGCATAGATATGCCGAATTCGCGCTCTATGCCAGCATGGGCAAGCATCGCGATCTTAAATTCAATGGGATATTGCTGTTGAACGTCACAAGAAAGCGGCATCTGAACATACATGTGCTCACGGCAGCGCTTGATGGCAAAACTAATGTGGTCGGCGAGCGTAAAAGGAAGGTTCGCCGACAGCTCGCGCGAAATGTTGGTGCGCGCGACATCGGCAATCTGCGCACTAAACTCCATTACCTTGGGATCGATCTCGTTAAGAAGTGGCAGATAGCGCGCATCAACGTTGTAAAACGTGCGCTCAATCTGCGCAAGCGAAACCTCATCGGGGCCGTCAGGAAAACCAATGCCTTTCCCCAGTGCCACAAGCTCGGTTCCCTTATCGTTGACAAGCAAGGCGGCATTGTGATTAATGCGCTTAACGACCCTCATGATGCCTCCGAAAATAGGCGCAGCCGAAGGGCAAGCGCAATGAATTCTAGTTAAGATGGTTCGCCTCGATTATTCCACGCAACGTCACGCGAAACAAGCAAACCCGAGCCCCCGCAACTTACTAAAAAAGGGACAGGTTTATTTTGGCAGATTTTTATCGGGGAAAACGCGAAGAGGGACACGCCATATCACCGTTGTGGGCAGAGCGGCATTCATGCAGCTCGCTCTGCGCATACCTGGCATCCACAAGACCCTCGCCCCGTATCCCGATATTAAAATTGAGTTCATTGGCGCCGGAGAGTAAAATACCGCAGCCGACAGCTACGGCATCGGCGCCCAGATCGCCGAGCGCGCCAGCACCCAGGCAAGCGGGGCCACGCCGAAGCTACCGTCATCAACCTCGGCGCATACCTTTAGCGCACGGCCCTGACCGCCGCCGTCAGATCGAACAGCGTATCGAGCACAGCCTCGCAGCCATCCACCACGTCCTGCGGCAGCGGCAAGATATCGGGCACGGCAAAGACGTGGCAGCCGGCCGTGATGCCCGAGACGCAGCCGTTGCGTGAGTCCTCGACCACGGCGCACTCCTCGGGGGCAAAGCCCGCGCGCTCGCAGGCGAGCAGGTACATCTCGGGGTCGGGCTTGCCGTGTACGACGTCCTCGCCGCAGGTCACCGTCTCAAACTTGTCAAAGAGGCCAACCGTCTTAAGGTTGCGCTCGGCCGTAACGTGGCGCGACGACGTCGCAAGACCCACGTGATAGCCCGCAGCCAGCAGCTCGTCGAGGCACTCGGCGGCACCGTCCTTAAGCTCCAGATCGGTCTTGACCATCTCGTCGCGAATCTCCCTATGGCGACGATAGATTGCCTCAGCGGTTTCGCAGCTGCCGTAATGCTCATCAAGGATCTCCATGACATCGGGCAGCGTGCGACCGATAAACTGATGGATCAGCGCATCATCAATCGCGAATCCCAGCTCGGCCGCGCCCGCCTTCCACGCCTTGATACCCAAACGCTCGGTATCGACCAGCGTTCCGTCCATGTCAAAAATAACTGCCTTGATCATATCGGTCCCCCATCGCTTCGCGCTGCTGTACTCCCGCAACTTTACCGCACCTGTAAACTTGTATATAACGTATATAGCATATTGCACTTTCGTTACATAGATAGAAGTCTTATGACAAGCGACTCGGTAGGATTATAGTTTTCGACCGAGTACTCAACGGCAAGGATCGACTTATGCTTTCAGACACCACCGCGCCCGCAGAGGGGCTTCAGGACAAACTCGCAGCGCTCGAGCAGCTGCTTTTAGCATACGGACGCGTCGCCATCGGCTTTTCCGGTGGCGTCGACAGCAGCTTTTTGGCCGCGGTCTGCGCCCGCATCATGCCCGCCAGCACGCTTCTTGTTCACCTCACCACGCCGCTCATCGGCACGCCCGAGCAGGCTTCGTTTGAGCGGGCGGTTGACGGGCAGGCCGATGAGGGGCCGCATTTTAAGCTCCCCGTGCTCAACCTCTCGGTCGATCAGCTGCAGCTCCCCCAGGTAGCCTGCAACGACGCCAACCGCTGCTACCACTGCAAGCGCGCCGGCTTTACCGCCATCGTCAACCACGCCAAGTCGCTGGGCTTTCCCACCGTCATCGACGGCAGCAACGCAAGCGACCGCGGCGACTACCGCCCCGGCATGCGCGCCGCCCAGGAGCTCGGCGTGCGCTCGCCGCTTATGGAGGTCGGCTTTACCAAGGACGAGGAGCGCGAGCTGCTACGCGCCTGGGGCTATCCCGTCTGGAACCTGCCGGCAGGAGCCTGCCTGGCCACGCGAGTCCCCACGGGCGAGGAGCTCACGCGCGAGAAGGTCGATGTAATCCGCACCTGTGAGGACTACCTGCACGACCTTGGCCTGGACCAGGTCCGCGCACGCCTCGTCGGCGGCTGCATGCATATCGAGGCCGCGCCGGCAGACGTCGCCAAGATCGCCGCCCTCGGCAGCACCGCGGCCAACGACGAGGGCAAGGCCCCGCTTCCCGCCGCCATCGAATCTGCCCTGCGCAACCTAGGCTGCGGCCATATCTCCCCCGAGGTCACCCCCTACATCCACGGCAACATGAGCCTTTAAGTTACGCCGTTTAACCTACCAAAAAGGGACAGGTTTATTTTGGCAGGTTTTATCTGGGGAAATATCGCGGGGCAACCGCCTCTCTAGCATCCATCTATCTTTGAGAGACACTAGAGAGGCGACTCAGCCACATCTACCTCTTCCGATAGCGGCGGTTGCGGCTCGTCGATGAACCCATTACTTCAATGAGTCCTTTATCCGCCATTTTTGGCAGATGGTAACGGACGGACGAAAACTGGCATTCCGTCTCTCTAAACAAGGCGCTCATCTCTCTAAAGTTAGAGAGATGAGCGCCTTGTTTAGAGAGACATTTAGAGAGATGCATCGAATTCACTGCTAGATAGCCTAAGGCCATCTCTCTAACCGAGCTTCCCATTAGAGAGACATTTAGAGAGACGAGCGTAATCTCTCTAACCATGGGCGCCGCTCATTAAAGCGTACACATCCCAACCGCACCCTAAGTTGCGGTGAAACGGCTCCCGTTTTACCTACCAAAAAGGGACAGGTTTATTTTGGCAGGTTTTATCTGGGGAAACGCAGACAGGGCCGCGACGCCTATAGCGTCGCGGCCCTTTTCCTTGGAGAAGGATCGATTAATGGAACGGAGAGCCCGTTCTAGCCCTCGAGCCCGGCGTTGATGAACTCGGCAATCTCGACAGGATCGGTGCTTTCGCGCACCCTGTCACGGAAGCCGGCATCCATCAGCATCACGGCAGCCTTGGAGAGCAGACGCAGGTGCGTGGTTCCCGCTTCGCCGGCGGGCACGTACAGCGCGAGCGCCACATCGACGGGCACGCCATCAAAGCTCGGCCACTCAACAGGCTCGGACAGCTTGAGCACGGCCACGCCCGGCGCATGGATCGCATCGCTCTTGGCATGCGGAACGGCAAAACCGGCGACGAGGCCAGTCTCGGCCTCGTTTTCGCGAGCAATAAAAGCCGCCTCTACAGCAGACGCGTCATCGGCAAAACCAAGCTCAACAGCCTGCTCGGACAGATAATGCAGCGCGTCCTCGCGCGAGGCGGCGGCGTAGCCAATCGTCACTTGGTTGGCAGATACAAACCCCATGGAAAGCCTTCCTTACAACACGGACCTGACCGCAGCTTCGATGCCGTCGGCGTCCAAACCGTACTTATGCAGCAAATCGACCGCAGGGCCGGACTCGCCGTACACATCGCGCACGCCGACGCGACGCATCGGCACTGGATGCTGCTCCGCGAGCACCGAGGCAACGGCCTCGCCAAGACCACCGATAATCGAATGCTCCTCGGCGGTGACCACGCGACCGGTCTTCTTGGCGCTGGCAACCACCAAACGCTCATCGAGCGGTTTGATCGTATGCATGTTGATGACCTCAGCATCGATGCCGTCGGCAGCGAGCGCCTCGGCAGCAGCGAGTGCCTCAGCGACCATGAGACCGCACGCGACGATCGTGACATCAGAGCCCTCCCGTACAACAACACCGCGGCCGATCTTGAACTCGTAGTCCTCGTGATCGTTGATGACCGGTGTTGCCAGGCGGCCGAAGCGCATGTAGACCGGCCCCTCAAACTCATAGGCGGCGCGCACACAGGCGCGGGCCTCGACATCGTCGGCGGGAACGACCACCGTCATACCCGGAATCGTACGCATGAGTGCGATATCCTCGCAGCACTGGTGCGTGGCGCCGTCCTCGCCCACCGAAATGCCGGCATGGGTGGCGCCAATCTTGACGTTGAGGTGCGGGTAGCCAATGGAATTGCGGACCTGCTCGTAGGCGCGACCGGCGGCAAACATCGCAAAGGTGCTCGCAAAAGTAACGCGGCCCGTGGTCGCGATGCCGGCGGCAAGACCCATCAGGTTGCTCTCGGCGATGCCGGCATCGTAAAAGCGCTCAGGATGGGCAGTCTTAAACTTACCCGTCTGCGTAGCGGCAGCCAGGTCGGCATCGAGCACTACAAAGTCATCGTGCTCATTGCCCAGCTCGACGAGTGCCTCGCCGTAGCTTACGCGCGTGGCGACTTTTTTGACCTCTGCCATTAGAGTTCCTCTCCTGCTGCCGCGAGCTCGGCCATGGCCTGCTCAAACTGCTCGTCATTGGGCGCCTTGCCATGCCAGCCAACCTGGTTCTCCATAAAGGAGACGCCTTTGCCCTTCACCGTCTCGGCGATGATAGCGACGGGCGCGCCGGTCACCTCGCGAGCTTCGGCGAAAGCCGCCTCAATCTGCGCCATGTCGTTGCCATCGGCTAGCTCTATCACATGCCACTTAAAGGCGCGGAACTTGTCGGCAAGCGGCATGGCCGAGTTGACTTCATCGATCGTGCCGTCAATCTGCAAGCCGTTGTGGTCGACGACGGCAACAAGATTGTCGAGCGCATGGTTGCCGGCAAACATAGCCGCCTCCCACACCTGGCCTTCCTCGCACTCACCGTCGCCCAGCAACGTGTAGACACGGTAGCTGTCGCCCCAGTGCTTAGCGGCAAGCGCCATTCCAACTGCAGCAGAGATGCCCTGACCGAGCGAGCCGGTGGACATATCGATGCCTGGGGTATCGTTCATGTTGGGATGGCCCTGCAGTCGGCTGCCAATATGGCGGAGCGTCTCGAGCTCTTCGACGGGAAAATAGCCGCGATTTGCCAACACCGAATACAGGCCCGGCGCCGCGTGACCCTTGGAGAGCACAAAGCGGTCGCGATCGGCCTTGTGAGGGTCGGCAGGATCGATATTCATTTCCTCAAAGTACAGATACGTCATGATGTCGGCTGCACCGAGCGATCCACCCGGATGTCCCGACTTGGCCGCGTGAACCGCAGTCACGACACCCTTCCTGACCTCATTGGCGACCTTCGCCAGCTCCTGGTTGGTCATACGAATTCCTCTCTTGAGAACAACCCCGGCACCGGATGGCGCGATGCCGAGGGCAACCCGGTCGTTAAGCCTGAGCGACGACCTTCTGCCAGTCAGCCTCAAAAGAGGCGAGGCCCTGGTCGGTCAGCGGGTGATGCAGGCACTTCTTGAGAGCGGCCATGGGCACGGTCGCGATGTCGGCACCAAGAAGAGCCGCCTGGGTCACGTGGTTGGGCGTACGGACCGAAGCGGTGATGATCTCGACGGTGTCGTCGACGTTCTTGCCGGTCCAGTCATAGTTCTTGATGCATGTCACGACATTGTCGAGCTGCGAGATGCCGTCCTCGGCGATGTCGTCAAAGCGGCCGACAAACGGGCTGATGTAGCGGGCACCGGCGTTGGCGGCCATGAGGGCCTGCGTCGGCGAGAAAACAAGCGTCATGTTGACGCGCACGCCCGCATCGGCCAGGGCGCGGCAGGCGGCGAGGCCGGCCTCGCACACGGGAAGCTTGACCACGATGTTGGGAGCCAGGGCGGCAAGACGCTTGCCCTCCTCGATCATGCCCTCGGCAGTGGTCGCGGTGGACTCAGCAGACACGGGCAGGCCCTCGCAGAGCTCGGCAATCTTGAGCATATGGGGCTCAAAGTCGGCGAGCTTGCCGCCGGTCTTGGCGTACAGGGACGGGTTGGTGGTGACGCCGGCAAGGCAGCCCCAGCTCTTGGCCTCGGCGATCTCGTCAAGGTTGGCGGTATCGATAAAGAACTTCATGGTGCAAACTCCTTCTAAGGAATCCAAAACTCAAAAAATAGGACAAAGGGGATGTCCCTTTGTCCTATGTGCCGGGCCTGCAGCTGGGACATGCCCCAGGCCCGGCGTCGTGTAGGAAAAGCTACTTAGAGAGCCTTCTCGATGCGGCTCGTGACGCCCTTGAGGTTAAGACCGACGACGTACTGCTTGATCGGGCGCTTGATGTGCTCGATCACAAAGCGCTTGCCGTCAATGTCCTGGGCAGCGAGGTTGCGATAGAGCTTCTCGACCTGCTCCTTGACCTCGGGATCGTTGAACGCGTAGTGGCCGGAGACATCCAGAATCTTCAGGCTGAGCTCGTCGTCGGCCAGAATGTCGTCAACCTGCAGGTTGACATCGTCGCCGGTCATCCACTTGCGCCAGCGCTCGGTCTTGATGGCCTTGACCAGCAGCGTGCGATACAGATCGGAGGGATCGTCGCACAGGCCGTTGTCGACCAGAATCTGCTCGGTAGCGCAGAGCTTGAGGTAAGCGCGGGTCTCCTCGGTGCCGTACTGAGGGGCGACATTGGAAGCGGTCACGTGTGCCGGGATGTGCTCGAGCAGCGTCGCGTCGTCCAGGTAGTCGGCGTTGTGCTCCTTCAGGCCCACGCCGTAGCGCTTGGCCATGTCGGCGAGCTCGCGGGCATTCTTAAAGTTGTAATGACCGACCTGCTCGGTCCAACGGGTGAGCGTACCGGTCTGGCCGACGATAAAGGTGGGCATGGGGCAGCCGCGCTTCTCGAGCTCGGGCTGCAGCTGAGAAATGAACTCCTCGTACTTGTCGGTTGAGGTCAGGCCGCCATTGGTCTCCTCGGTACCGACCTCATAGGCAACCTCGGGCAGGTTATGCTCGCGACGGTACTGCTCAAGATAGTCGATAAGATCGATCGTGCGGCGAAGCACCACGTCGAGCGGAATAACCTTGCCGATCTGATAGGGGTCCTTGGTGGGGTCGACCATCAGCAGGTCAAAGCCTGCCTCCATGTCGGCGACAAAGGACTTGCGGGCGAGCTCCATGGCCTCGTCCTCGGGCAGGTGGGCGTTACGCTCCTCGTCGCGCTGCCACGGACCGCCGTGATCGCGGCACAGGTAGTACGGACCGGTATAGCCCACCTCGTCGGCAACCTTCTTAATGTCGGCGGCAAAGCGCGTCTGGTCCCAACCGTTGACGTAGCCGGCGCCCATCTCGTCCATATCGACCTGGTTGCGGCTAGCGATAAACATGGGCGGGAAATCCTCGTCCTTGGCAAGCTCGAACACGGCCTGAATCAGGTTGGGGCTCATGGGGCCAATGCCGACCATGGTTGCGTGATCGCCGCTGTCCTGCAGCTTGAGCATGCCCTGAACGGCCTGGCGGATGGTGAGGTTGGACATTTTGTTCTCCTTCTCCAGAGGATTTTTGACAAAAGTTCCCTGGGACCCAGATGTGGGCCCTATCAGTGCGGATGGATTTTGTTGTGTAGGGGCGGTTGTGCGGAGTCAAATCCATCCCTCCGCACAGCCGGAGTCCTTAAAGGTTTACTTGGCCTGCTTATCGAGCGTGGGCTTCATGGCAATCAGGATTGCAGCGGCGACCAAGGAGCCAATCACGATGTCCAGGCAGAACAGCGCGACGTTGTTGGTGGCCAGGGCGACAATAAAGCCACCATGCGGAACATAGCAGTCGATGCCCTGGAAGGCGGCAAGCGCCGCGCCCACGGCAGAGCCGATGCAAATGCCGGGCAGGGTGTGGCCAAGATCCTTGACCGCGAAGGGAATAGCGCCCTCGGTAATACCGATGCAGCCCATGAACAGCGCAGAGATGCCCATCTGACGGTCAGCGTCATCGAACTTGTTCTTGGCGATGAGCGCAGCGAGGCCGCAAGCAATCGGGGGAATGGCGACGGCGACGCGGAACATACCGTTGGGGCCGTAGATGCCGGAGGCCATGATGGCCATGGTAAAGGTCGAAGCGGTCTTGTTGATGGGGCCACCCATATCGAAAGCGGTCATAACGCCAATGACCAGGCCCAGGACGACGGCGGAGCCGCCCTGCAGGCTGCCGAGCACGCTGGTGAGCCAATCCATCACAAAGCCAAGCGGCGTGGCCAGGATGTAGATGTAAGCCATGCCCAGGACGAGCGAGGTCAGAATCGGGATGATCAGAATGGGCATGATGGTCTGGATGGTGTTGTTGACCTTCCAGGTCTTCATCCAGCGGACAAAGTAACCGCAGATGACAGCCATGATCATGGCGCCCAAGAAGCCGGTCGAAACGCTGTTGCCGCTCGGGGTGACGACGGCGTTGTTAACCAAGTAGCCCAGGACGAAGCCGGGGGCAAGTGCGGGCTTACCGGCCATCGAGTAGGCGATGTATGCCGCAAGCACCGGAATCATCATAGAGATGCCGGCCATGCCGATAGTGTTAAGGCTCACCATCAACGGGTTGGTGACCTCCATGCCGCTAGCACCGGCAGTACCGGATGCCAACGAGAAGGCGAGGAACACGCCACCGATAACGACGATGGGGATAAAATAGGAAACACCGGTATTGAATGCATTGAGCAGCGTCTTGCCAGGGTCGGCAAAGATGGACTGCTTGGACGCCGGTGTCGGGGCCTGCGGGGCAGCGGAGACGGCCTTCTTCTCTGCCTTGGCCTCGGCCTTGGACGCGTCAACGGCACCGCCCGTCGCCTTGATGATCTCGACAGCCTGGTCGATAATCTTTACCGGATCGGCGATTACATCCGAGGTGCCGACCTTGAGGAACTTGCCCTCGGCCATCTTCTGCTCAAAACGGTCCTCGTTCTCGACACCCACGTCGACGGACTCGAGCACCAGGTCGGCGCAATCAACGTCTTCCTGCGTGAGCTCATTCTCGATACCCAGACCACCCTGAGCCTCGACTTTGCACTCG
This sequence comes from uncultured Collinsella sp., assembly GCA_900547235.1. Taxonomy (GTDB): domain Bacteria; phylum Actinomycetota; class Coriobacteriia; order Coriobacteriales; family Coriobacteriaceae; genus Collinsella. Next base: position 18,852 of record URFP01000008.1, read on the forward strand.
ATGCCACGAGCGGCGCATTCATCCTGAATCGCCTTCTGGGCCATATACGTGTGGGCGATACCCACGGTACAGGCGGCAACGCCTACGATCTTCATTGCTTCCCTCTTTTCATAGAGTTGCGTGCGCAAGACACCGTTTGCGGAGGCCTCCGGAGCATCCCCTGCCGTTTGGACTTGCTGTCTTTTCGACAAGACCAATATAGGTGCTCGTTTTTCTTAATGCCAGTTTATTTCGGTAAACGCGCAGGTCAGAGCGTTGGTTACGCTATTTAGTTATGCGTTTAACCAAAAATGAATCCTGCGATTTTACCATCGATTTCAAAAGTCAAGAAGTATTTGATTTTCTCGGTAGACGGCAGATGCGCATGCCGGTCACAAATTTCGACCCCACCCATATACCGCATTTGTTGCATACTCATATGAAAGGAAAAAGTCGCTCACCAAAGCGCATCCCTCACCAAGACTCAAAGTCATCATGTTGGAAAATGCTCATCTGTCGGAAGGAGTCGCTGTGGCAAAACAGCGCGTTACGATCGCAGACGTCGCTCGAGAGGCGGGCACCTCGACGGCAAGCGTCTCGTATTACCTCAACGACAAACGAGAAAAGCTTAGCGAGAAGACGCAGGCAAAGATTGCGCGCGTCATCAAGGAACTCGGATACGTTCCCAACGCCCAAGCGCAAACGCTCACCGGCAAGCAGACCCACGTCATCGCCATCATCATCTTGGATAACACCAACAAATGGGCGGGCCTCGTCCTCAACGGCATGGAGCAGGTCATGCTCCCCGCGGGCTACCAGACGGTCGTTTGCACGAGCAACTTTAACCCCGAGACCGAGCTCATGTATGTCGACAAAATGCTCTCACTGGGCGTCGATGGTTTTATCATCCAGCCCACGGCAAATTTCAAGGCAGTCCACGACCGCATCAAGCGCGCCGGCAAGCCCGTCGTCTTTTTTGACGCGGCCATCTACAGCCCAGGCACCAGCTGGATCAAAACCAACCTCTACGACGGCGTGTACAATGCCACGCAGGCGCTTCTCGACGCCGGCTACGAAGACTTCTTTTCCATCGCCGCCAACATGACCGAAATGCGCACTCGCATGGAACGTTTTCAGGGATATGCCGAGGCATTGGCCGCGAATGGGCAGCTCTACAAAGCCATCCCCATCGATCACAACAAGCCGTCAATCAACGAGCTCACCGAATACTTTAAATACAAGTTCAACCCCGCCAAGCGCACGCTCATCTTCGTACAAAACCAATGGGCGCTTCCCCGTGTCTACAAGGCCCTCCAACCCATGGCCCATCTACTTCCGCAGCAAATAGGTCTTTTGGGACTCAACTGCGAAGACTGGACCAACCTCACCACGCCGACCGTCTCCACGATCATCGAGCCCGTCGACCAGGAAGGCAGGGAGGCGGCCGAGATGCTGCTCGCCTTGCTTGATGGCAGCAGCCAACCCGGCGAGCAGCGCATTCTCGAGTGCAAGCTCAACTGGCTCGACTCCACCTCGATCTAGCCATACGTCAAATATGAAGCAAATGAATCAGTAACGTCTATCCCAAATCTTGAGTATTTGTTCGATAGAACGGCCCCTGCCGGCACCTGCTAGACTGGTAGATTCCCAACCATCTAGCCAGGAGCCGCAATGTCGCGCAAGTCCGCCTACAAGCAAGTACTTTCCATCGGCACCGCCGTGGTTCTGGGATTTGCGCTGTTTGCAGGATCGCTCGACGGGGCGCCCAAGCTGCTGTCGCCGCAAAGCGATGAGCAGGCGGCGGCTCTGGCCGAGAAGCAAAACGAGAGTCCCAGCCGCACCGACGACGAGGCGGACCTGGTTGCCCGGCTCGAATCGGGAACAGCGAGCTCCGAGGACTCTCAAAATAGCCAAGACTCTGGCGATGGCCCCGATTCCGCCGCAAGCGACACCGATGACGCTTCCGCGGACAGCGTCGCCACCCCCATCGACGAGGTCGAAAACCCCGACCTCAACCGCGCCCGCGGTGTATATCTCAGCAGCATTCCCGACTACGCCGGCAACCCCTACGTTGCCCTCCGCGCCGACGGCACGCATCCGCTCGGCACGCCGTCATTCACACTCGATGAATACGATCGTGCCACCGAAGAGGGCTGCTTTAAGAAGTTCTCCAAGCTCGATATCCTGGACCGCACCCGCAAGGCACTCGCCTGCGTGGGTCCCGAATCGCTCGGTCAGGGCAAGCGCGGCGATATCTCGCGTATCCATCCCGCCGGGTGGCACCAGCAGCGCTACGACTTTATTCCGGGTCAAAGCCTCTACAACCGTTGCCACCTCATCGCCTGGTCGCTCTGCGGCGAAAACGCCAACCGCAAGAATCTCCTCACCGGCACACGCTATCTCAACGAAACGGGCATGCTGCCGTTTGAAGAGCAGATCCTCGACTACATCCACGACACAGGCAACCATGTGCTCTACCGCGTCACGCCCATGTACAACGAAGAGGAACTTGTCTGCCGTGGCGTGCGACTTGAGGCGCAATCGGTCGAGGACCACGGCAAGACCCTGTGCTTCCACGTGTACTGCTACAACCTGCAGCCGCATGTGCAGATCGACTACGCCACCGGCCGCAATCAGGCCTCGGGGGACTAGGGCCGACCAAGCTGCCCCAAAACCTAAAATGATCCGTTTTCCTCCGTCCCCCAGGGATCAAATAAGGCCGCCCCGGTTACCCAGGGCGGCCTTTTCGTCAGCACCTACATTGCAGACAAAGCCACACGCTACTTAGCGCGGCCCTCCTCATAGCGCTCGACCAGCTTGGCCTGCACGTCATAAGGCACCTGCTCATAGCCTGCGGGCTCCATGGTAAAGTCGCCCGTGCCGCGCGTAATAGAGCGCAGACGCGTCGAGTAATCCGTCAGCTCGGCCAGCGGGGCCTGGGCAATGACCACGGTATCGCCGCGCTCGTCGGTCTCCATACCCGTCACGCGACCGCGCGAGGCCGAGATGTCGCCCATCACGGCGCCGGCATAGCTCTCGGGGATAGTCACCGTAATTTCCTCGATGGGCTCCAGCACCACCGGGTCGGCATCGGCACACGCCTTGCGCAGGCCGATGCGAGCCGCCGCGCGGAACGCCATCTCGTTGGAGTCGACGCTGTGATACGAGCCGTCGTACACAGCCACGCGAATGCCCGTGAGCGGGTAGCCAGCGATGATGCCGTCCTTCATGGTCTCCTGGACACCCTTGTCCACGGCGGGGATGAGCGAGCGCGGGATGCGGCCGCCCACGACCTCGTCAACAAACTCATAGCCGTCGCTCGTGCCGTCGGGCCCAATGAGCGGCTCCACGCGCAGCCAGCAGTCGCCGTACTGACCGGCGCCGCCGGTCTGCTTCTTGTGGCGACCCTGGGCGCTTGCCGTGCGGCGGATGGTCTCGCGATACGGAATGCGGATCGGCACGCTCTTTGCCACAACCTTGGTACGGTCCTCCAAACGGTTGAGCAGCACCGAAACCTGCGCCTCGCCCACCGCCGAGATGATGGTCTGCCCGGTCTCCTCGTCGCGGTCGATACTCATGGTCGGATCGGCCTTGCAGGCCTTCTCGATAAACGTGTAGAGCTTCTCTTCGTCGCCGCGATTCTCGGCCTCGATGGCAATACGGTACTGCGAGTTGGGGAACTTAAACGCCGCAGCCTCGACCTTACCGGTAATCGAGAGCGTGTCGCCCGTATCGGCAGCCAGCTTGGGCGCCACGATGATATCGCCGGCATAGGCGTGGCCGACCTCGGTCATGTCACGACCGCACATCACATACAGGTGAGCCAGACGCTCGCCCTTGCGCGTGCGCGCATTGATCAGCTCAAGGCCCGGCTCAAGCGTGCCCGTCAGCACCTTGATAAAGCTGATGCGACCCTGTTGCGGATCGGCCAGGGTCTTAAACACAAATGCCACCGGACGGTCATCGTCACTCGAGATCTTGAGCGAGTCGCCGTCGATGAGCGGCATCTCGCCGTAGTCGGTCGGCGCCGGGAAGTACGTGGCGATGTCGTCCATCAGCGAGTTGACGCCCTGCTCCTTAATGCAATCGCCCGCAAAGACCGGCACAAAAATGCGCTCGGCAATCGCCTTCGACAGCAGGCCCTCGAGCTCTTCCTGCGTCAGCGTCTCCTCGCCTTCCAGGTATTTCATCATCAGTTCGTCGTCGGCCTCGGCCACCAACTCGCACAGATGGTCATGGGCCTCCTCGGCCTGGGCACGATACTCCTCGGGAATCTCCGACTCAACGGCCTCGGTGCCGTTGCAATGGCGCGCCTTCATACGCACCAGGTCGATGATGCCGTCAAAGTCCTCGCCCTCGCCCCAGCCCAGGGTCACGGCGCCCAAGCGTGTACCAAAGCGCTCCTGCAGCAGTTCCATGGTGGACGCAAAGCTGGCCTCGGGACGCGACAGGCGGTTTACGAACACCGCGCGCGCCAGGCGCAGGTCCTCGGCGGCGTACCAAAGCTTAACCGTCGTCGGCTGCGGGCCGGCCTCGGCGTCGACCACAAACAGCGCCGTCTCGCAGACGCTCATCGCGGCAAAGGCGTCGCCGATAAAATCGGGGTAGCACGGGGCATCGAGCACGTTGATGCGGGCGCCCTTCCAATCGATCGGCGCGATGGTCGTCGAGATGGAAAACGCACGCTTGACCTCTTCGGGGTCATAGTCGAGCGTGGGCTTGGTGCCGTCGTGGCCGCCCAGGCGGGCGGTCTTGCCAGAAAGGTGGAGCATGGCCTCGGCGAGTGAAGTCTTGCCCACCCCGCCTTGGCCTACGAGCACCACGTTCCTTACGTTGCCGGTCTTGGGAGCACCCATGATGACCTCCTTGCAGGGCCGCGCGCAATGCGCGACGCCAACGGGGAGGGTTCGCGGTCGGTGCCGTCCCAGGAGCAGCATGGTCGGCAGCCGAGCCGACTCACCCTCCAAATGTCCTATGCCACCACCCTACCCTCACGGGCGGCTGTCCATGCATACCTTTCGGCGCACGTATGAATACAGGCGGCGAGAGGAAGAGACAAGCTTGTGAGTCGATTATTGAACCCCGTCGACGCAAACAAAAAGCCGCCACAGACCGTAAGACCTGCGGCGGCTTCGCCTCAATTAATAGTTGAGTAAATACCTGAGCCTATCCCTCGATACGGCTCAAGAACTCACGCGTGCGCTGCTCGCGCGGATGGTCGATGACCTGCTCGGCAGGTCCCTCCTCGACAATACGACCGCCGTCCATAAAGACCACGCGGTCGGCAACGTCGCGGGCAAACTGCATCGCGTGTGTCACGATCACCATAGTCATATTCTGCGCAGCGAGGTCTTTAATGACACGCAGCACCTCGGCCGTCAACTCTGGATCGAGCGCCGAGGTCGGCTCGTCAAAGAACAAGATTTCCGGGTCGAGCGCCAAGGCGCGGGCAATACTCACGCGCTGCTGCTGACCGCCCGAAAGCTCGCAGGGCACCTTGTTCTCGTTACCCGTAAGCCCCATCTGTGCAATAAGCTCGTGTGCGCGGGCCTCCGCCTGCTCGCGCGGGCGCTTAAGCACGCGGATCGGCGCATCGGTGATGTTTTTCATCACGGTATAGTGCGGGAACAGATTGTAGTTCTGAAACACCAGACCAAACCGCGAGCGCGCCTGTTTAGGTACATCGCCCTTTGCGTACACCGCGCCCGAACCCGCATCTGTCGCGACGGCAAGGTCGCCAAACGAGAGCGAGCCACCATCGAGCGTCTCGAGCAGCGTGGCACAGCGCAGCAGCGTGGACTTACCGCCGCCCGAAGGCCCGATAATCGCCACGACCTCGCCGCGCTTTACCTCGAGCGAGATATCCTTGAGCACCTCATTGCCGCCAAACGCCTTGCGTGCGTTCGCTATATTCATTACCGTTCCGGACACGGGAACCTCCATGTGTTTGAAAAGCACGACGGAACAGGCTAGTCGTGGTAGTAGTCAAGTCGCTTTTCGGCAGCGCCCAGCAGCATCTCGACGACGAAGTTAAAGACCCAGTAGATTAGCGCCGCAATCGCAAACGGCACCATGCTCACCTGCGAGGCGACCAGCGCCTTGGCCGTCGAGAACATCTCGCCCACGCCGATGGCGAACGCCAGCGACGTGTCCTTGACCAGTGTGATGATCTCGTTGCCCATCGCCGGCAAAATGCGCTTGGCGACCTGCGGCATCACGATATACAGAAACGTCTGCATGCGCGAGTAGCCCAGCACCTCGGCAGCCTCGTATTGACCGCGCGGAATGGACTGTAGGCCCGAGCGATAGATCTCGGCAAAGTAACCGGCGTAGTTGATGATGAACGCCACGACGCACGCCGTCCACTTGGAATCGGGCGTGAGCGAAATGCCAAACACGTAGTACGGGGCAAAGTAGATGGCAAACATCTGCAGCATGAGCGGCGTACCGCGCATGACCGAAATGTAGATGCGCGCAATCCAGCGGAGCGGCGCAATTTTGCTCATGCGCATAAACGCCACGGGGATTCCCAGCGGAATCGACCCCAACAGCGTCAGCACAAACAACTGCAAACTGACCAAGAAACCCTGGCCAAGCATCTGCATCATGACCTGAATAGACATTATTTCAAAACCCAGTTGTCGAAGGACAGACCATAATCTGCATATTTATCGCAGAGGTCCTTGACCGTGCCATCCTCGTAGAGCGCCTTGAGCGATTCGGTCACGGCATCGGCGGACTTGGTGTCGCCCTTCTTAAAGCCAACGGCGTAGTGCTCGCTGGACAGCGGCTTGTCGAGCTGCGTATAGGCATCGGGCTTGGCGGCAAGCTGATACTGAGCGATCGAGAGGTCACAGGCCACGGCGTCGACCGCACCGCTCTCGAGCTGCATAAACGCCGTGTTGTACTCACCGATGGTGTCGAGCGCGGCAAACGTCGCGGCCAGATCCTTCTGGTCGCCCTCGAGCACGTCCTGCGCGGCGGAATCAGTCTGGGTAATCACGGTCTTGCCGGCAAGATCGTCCCAGCTCTTGATACCCGCGT
>URFP01000009.1:0-25434 GCA_900547235.1 uncultured Collinsella sp.
CATTAAGTGCTCTCCGGCTCGTGCGGAACTCGCGATCGACCTTATATATTTGCCCTCCCCGGGGCTCCTCGCCAGTCCCCCTCAGCTAGTTCTTCAGCGAGTTCAGCGGCGCCGGGAAACGTCCACCGCGATGGGCAAGCACGGTGCCGGCGTTGGGGTTCACCGGCATGATGGGTGCACGGCCGAACAGGCCGCCGTACTCGACGCAGTCACCCACGCCCTTGCCGATAGCAGGAATCACGCGGACGGCCGTGGTCTTGTTGTTGATGACGCCGATGGCCATCTCGTCGGCGATGATGCCGGCGATGGTCTCGACCGGGGTGTCGCCGGGGATGGCGATCATGTCCAGGCCAACGGAGCACACGCAGGTCATGGCCTCGAGCTTCTCGAGCGAAAGCGCACCGGCTTCGACGGCGGCGATCATGCCGGCGTCCTCGGACACGGGGATGAAAGCGCCCGAAAGACCGCCCACGCTGGAACTGGCCATGACGCCGCCCTTCTTGACGGCATCGTTGAGCATGGCGAGCGCGCAGGTCGTGCCCGGGCCACCGCAGGTGCCCACGCCGATGATCTCGAGGATGCGCGCGACGGAGTCGCCGATGGCGGGCGTGGGAGCCAGCGACAGGTCGACAATGCCCTTCTCGACCCCCAGGCGATGGGCGGCCTCGCGGCTCATGAGCTCGCCGGCACGGGTGATCTTAAAGGCGGTCTGCTTAATCTTCTCGGCGACTTCCATCATCGATGCGGAATCGGGCAGCGTCTCCAGGGCTGCGGCCATAACGCCGGGGCCCGAAACGCCTACGTTGATGACAGCGTCGGCCTCGCCACCGCCGTGGACAGCGCCCGCCATAAACGGGGAGTCCTCGACCATGTTAGCAAAGCAGACAAACTTGGAAGCGCCGACGGAATCCTGGTCGGCCGTGAGTTTAGCGGCATCGATGATGGTCTGGGCGGCCATGAGCACGGCGTCCATGTTGATGCCGGCGCGCAGGCTGGCGACGTTGACGCTGGAGCAGACGCGGCTCGTGGTGGCGAGCGCCTGCGGAATGGACTGTATAACGCGGCGATCGGCGTCGCCGATGCCCTTCTGGACGAGTGCGGAGAAGCCGCCCAGGTAGTCGATGCCGAGCGTCTCGGCCGCGCGGTCGAGGGCGTGCGCGATAGGGGTGAGGTCCTCATCCTTGCAGCACGCGGCGATCTGCGCCACCGGGGTGACGGAAACGCGCTTGTTGACGATGGGGATACCGTACTCGCGCTCGAGGTTCTCGGCGGTCTCGACCAGATGCTCAGCCGTGTGCGTCACGTGGTCGTAGATCTTCGTGCACATGCGGTCGAGGTTCTCGTCACCGCAACCCATGAGCGAAACACCCATGGTGATGGTCCTGATGTCGAGGTTCTGCTCCTCAACCATGCCGCGGGTTTCCGCGATTTCTGCGGGCGTGATCGCCATCCTTGCGCTCCTATCTGCCAAAACGAGCATAGTCTTATCTATTCTAACGTGCCGCACGTGCCAAGTGGCGCGCGCGGCACGTTTTGGTGCTCGGTTGTTTCCGTTGTGTTACTGCCCAAAGACCTCTTCGGCGATACGAGCGCTTTCGGCGGCGTCCTTGGCGTAGTAGTCCGCGCCGATCTGCTTAGCGTATTCGGGGGTGAGCACGGCGCCGCCTACGATGATCTTGACGCCCGGAACCTCGGCATGGAGCAACTTGATGGTCTCTTCCATGGCGACGACCGTGGTGGTCATAAGCGCCGAGAGGCCGACGAGCTTGATGTCACGCTCCTGTACGGTCTTGAGCACCTCTTGCGGGTCGACGTCGCGGCCCAGGTCAAAGACGGTGTAGCCGTAGTTATCGAGCAGCATCTTGACGATGTTCTTACCGATGTCGTGGATGTCGCCCTTGACGGTGGCCACGCAGATCTTGCCCTTGTCGGCGATCTCGCCGGCGGGCATCAGGCGCTTGATGGTGTCGAAGCCCACGCGTGCGGCTTCGGCCGAGGCCATAAGCTGCGGCAAGAAGAACTTGCCCTGGTCAAAGAGGACGCCAACCTCGTCGAGGGCGGGGATAAAGTGATTGTTGATGAGGTCCATGGCGTCGTGGTCTGCCAGCAGACGCTCGGTCTCGGCAGCGATCTCGCCTTTGCGGCCCGAGACGACCATGCGACGAATCGGGTCGTCGTTGCCGTCGGGGGTGGTGGCGCTGGCAGCGGGCGCGGCGTCGGTCGATGCGGTCTGAGCCGCCGCCGGGTTGGCGGCAATCTTGTACGGGTCGGTCCAGCCGGCGTAGTGTTCGATGTATCCGGTCGAGCCCTCATCTTCAACGCTCAGCACGCGATAGCTGTAGACGGTGTCCATAAAGCGCTTGGAACCCGGGTTCATGATGGGGGCGTCCAGACCTGCACCAAAGGCGGCGGCCAAAAAGACCGAGCCCAGCAGCGGCCGCGCGGGCAGACCAAAGCTGATGTTCGACACGCCGAGCGCGCATTTGACGCCCAGGCGCTCCTTGCACAGGGACATGGCGCGCAGGATCTGCTCGGCCTGGCGTTGATTGGTCGAGGCGGTCATGACCAGGCAGTCGATGAGGATGCGGTCCGGGCCGATGCCGTAGCGGGCGGCCTCGGCCACGATGCGCTCGGCGATGGCGAAGCGGGCCTCGGCGGTATCGGGGATGCCGCCTTCGTCGAGCGTAAGGCCGACGACGTTGGTGCCGTAGTGGGCAACCAGCGGGAAGATCTCGTCCATGATCTGCTGCTTGCCGTTGACCGAGTTGATGATGGGCTTGCCGGCGTAGCGACGTACGGCGGCCTCGACGGCGGCGGGGTCGGTGGAGTCGATCTGCAGCGGCAGCAGCGTGGAGCCCTGGAGCTGCTCGGTCGCCTGTTGGATGATCTTGACCTCGTCGATCTCGGGCAGGCCCACGTTGACGTCCAGGATGTCGGCGCCCTGCTCCTGCTGGCTGATGCCCTGGCTCACGACGTAGTCAAGGTCACCGTCGCGCAGGGCTTGCTGCAGGCGCTTTTTGCCGGTGGGATTGATGCGCTCGCCGATGACGGCGATCTTGTGACCGTCACAGGGAAGGTCCACGACCGTCTGGGCGCTCGTGACCGACATGCTGGGCTTGCGGTGGTGCGGGCTGGGCGTGTGGTTATCGATAAGCGTGCGCAAGGCGGCCATGTGCGCCGGCGTGGTGCCGCAGCAGCCGCCCACGACGCTCACGCCGTCCTCAATCATGCCGGCGACGGCCTCGGCGTATTCGGGTGCCTGGATGTCAAAGACGGTATTGCCGTCATCGTCCACGCGGGGCAGTCCCGCATTGGCCTGCACCATAACGGGCTTGTCGGTGACGGTGAGCATGCGAGCGGCGAGTCCTCGGAGCTCGGCCGGGCCCTGGCTGCAGTTGATGCCCAAAACGTCGGCGCCGATGGCGTCGAGGGTGATGGCGGCGACCTCGGGGCTCGTGCCCAAGAAGGTGCGGCCGTCTTCCTCAAAGGTCATGGTGGCAAAGACGGGCAGGTCGGAGTTCTCGCGGCAGGCGAGGACCGCCGCCTTGATCTCGGCAAGGTCAGTCATGGTCTCGATAATAAAGAGGTCCACGCCCGCATCGACGCCGGCATGCACTTCCTCGGCAAAGAGGTCATAGGCCTCGTCAAAGCTGAGGGTGCCTAAGGGACGAAGCAACGCGCCGATGGGGCCGATGTCACCGGCGACGTAGCGGGCGCCGGCCTCGCGGGCACAGGCGACGGCCGCGGCAAAGACGTCTGCCACGGTGGCGGCACCGTCGAGCTTGTGGGCGTTGGCGCCAAAGGTATTGGCGGTGATCACGTCGCAGCCAGCCTCGACGTACTGGCGCTGAATGTCGGTAATGACCTGGGGTTCCTCAAAGTTGAGCAGCTCGGGCAGGGCGCCCGCCTTCATGCCAGCGGCCTGCAGCATGGTGCCCATGCCGCCGTCGAACAGCAGGTGTCCCGTGCCCTCGATGGCCGCACGCAGGCGATCGTTCTTAATGCGAAGGTCGTCGATCGTGCGCGTTTTGTACGCGGCACCGTTGCGACGTGCAGCATCAACGGGTGCCGCCAATGCAGTGCCGTCAGAATCATGAGTGGTAAGCGGAGTAAACATCGAGGGCTCCTAATGGCTGGAATAGCAGGTGGTGTGGGCGGCGCGGAAGCGGCAGTGCTCACGCATGCGGCAGATAGTGCAGGTGGGGCGGCTCTGGGCGTCGTGGACCTCGCCGTCAAACAGACCGATCACCGCGGTCACGCTCTTGGTGGGCATGAGCAGGTTAGTAGGTGTGACGGTAAGCCCGATGAGCCGCGTGGCGTTGAGCGCATCCACGATCGAGCGCTGGGCCGTAAGCGGGCAGTCGCCATAGCCGGGACTGAAACGCCAGTTGCCCGCAAGCCCGTGTGCAGCGGCGTCCGTCTTGACCTGCTGGTCCATCTGCTCGACGGCGGCTTCTACATAGGCAGAGCATGCAGCGTCGAGAACGGCTCCCTCCAGGGGCTGCTGGGCTCCCGTGGTGCGCAGGCGACGCTCGGCGTCCATGCCGAGGGTGCATGCCATAAGAGCGGCCATGCGGGCGTCCTTGAGGTGGCGAAAGATATCGCGACCGCGCAGCTCAACGTTGGTGCCGACCAGACGGATGCAGGGCTCTCCCTGCTCGTCCACGCCTGTGGCATCGACGGCAAACACGCGACGCACGCCGCGGGGCTCAATGTCCAGCTCCAGACGTTCAACGACAAGCTCAATACGCTGCGACAGCTCGGGCTCAATCTGCTGACCGCCGTAGCCCAGATACCGCAGCATCTCGGCACGGTCGACACGGGGATGGTGCGCAGCATCGACACGATAAAGCGCCGGCGACGCAAGGTCGGCCGGCACTTCGACAGCGGTTGTATCGATGTGCGGTTTTTCCATTACCCCAGGCGCTCCATAATAGTCGCGGCGATCGCAGGACGATTCATAGTGTACAGGTGCAGACCGGCGGCGCCGTGCTCCTTAAGGTCGCAAAGCTGACGGGCGGCATAATCTACACCGGCTGCCTGCAGGCTCTCGGGGTCGTTCTCGTACTTGGCGAGAATCTTGATGACGGGGGAGGGCAGCGACGCGCCGCACATAAAGACCATGCGGCTGATCTGCGACTTGCCCATAAACGGCATGATGCCCGCGGTAATGGGCACGGTGATGCCGGCCTTGTCGGCAAGCTCGCGGAAGCGATAGAAGCACTCGTTATCAAAGAAGAGCTGCGTCACAAAGAAGCTCGCGCCGGCGTCTTGCTTTTGCTTGAGGTGCTTGACCGAGAGGTTGAGATCCTCGCAGGCAATGTGGCCCTCGGGGTAGGCTGCGGCGCCCACGCAAAAGCCGGCGTCGACGAGCTCGGGGATGAGGTCACGGGCGTAGGCGTAGTCGGAGGCGGGCTTGTCGTCCTCAGTCGCGCCAGCGGGCAGGTCGCCGCGCAGGGCCAGCACGTTTTCCACGCCGGCCGAGCGATACTCGTCAATCTTGGCGGCGATATCGGCATGTGTGCGGCCAACGCAGGTGAGGTGCGCTACCGAGGGCGTATCGAATTCGCTCGTAATCATATGCGCGATGGGGGCGGTGGTGGCACCGTTACCCGAGCCGCCAGCGGAACAAGTGACCGAGACAAAGCTCGGTGAAAGCTTGCACAGGTTGCCTGCCACCTCGCGAGCCGTATCGAGGGTAAGCTCACCCTTGGGCGGGAACATTTCAAACGAAACGGGTGCAGTGCCCTGGGATGCTGCCTGCTTAAAAACCTCGTCGACGCGCATATCGTGCTCCTTTAAATATTTAGTGCGATGTGTTGTAAGGATTCTACAGCACCGCTGTGCCACGGTGGAGTTTTACTCGCGATTTAGGGATACCAATCAAAGATGCCACGCTATCGGCATTGCCTATAGCAGAGCGGTCAATGTAGGAAAGGGCTATATTGAATGGTATCTGATGCAAAATACCAGTTAATAGAGCCCCATCCCAGATTGACTACTCTTAAACCATGCGGGGAGGTCTGCAATTTATGCAGTTCGTTGGCTGTTGAGGGTGGCAATACCGCTGCGATGCGGTAACCTCATTGATTGGTTTCGTGACAGCAACATAACGGTAATGTTGCGGAAACACGACGAGCCTAAGCTATGACTCGTTCGTTAGTAATCAACACCGCTTCTCACGCGGTGCCGATACGAAGGGAGTTCCGTATGGCCGATCTTACTGACCGCTTCGGGACCATGGTGTTCTCTGAGGAAGTCATGAAGGACTACCTCCCCAAGGACATTTGGAAGCGCCTTGCTGCAACCCTCGAGGACGGTGAGCCGCTCGACCTGGATGTGGCCAACGCCGTTGCCCACGCCATGAAGGTCTGGGCCATCTCCAAGGGCGCGACGCACTACGCGCACTGGTTCCAGCCGCTTTCGGGCATTACTTCCGAGAAGCACGACAGCTTCCTCGAGCCCAACCACGACGGCACCGCCATTACCAAGTTTACGGGCAAGAACCTCATCCAGGGCGAGCCGGACGCCTCCAGCTTCCCCAACGGCGGCCTGCGTGCCACCTTCGAGGCCCGTGGCTACACCGCTTGGGATCCCACCAGCCCCGCATTCATTAAGGACGATGTCCTGTGCATCCCCACGGCTTTCTGCTCCTACACGGGCGAGGCCCTGGACAAGAAGACCCCGCTGCTGCGCTCCATGACCGCGCTCTCGCGTGAGTCCAAGCGCGTTTTGGCGTTGTTTGGCAAGACCCCCAAGAAGGTCGTTCCTTCCGTGGGCGATGAGCAGGAGTACTTCCTGATCAAGAAGGACGCTTACCGCAAGCGCAGGGACCTGGTCATCACCGGTCGCACTCTCTTTGGCGCTGCTCCCTGCAAGGGCCAGGAGCTCGAGGAGCACTACTTTGGCGCTATCCGCCCCACCGTCTCGGCCTATATGAAGGACCTGGACGATGAACTGTGGGCGCTTGGCATTCCTGCCAAGACCAAGCACAACGAGGTCGCTCCCTGCCAGCATGAGCTCGCTCCTGTCTATGGCGAGGTCAACGAGGCCATCGACCAGAACCTGGTCATGATGGAGAAGATGAAGCTCATCGCCTCCCGTCACGACTTGGTCTGCCTGCTGCACGAGAAGCCCTTTGAGGGCATCAACGGTTCGGGCAAGCACAACAACTGGTCGCTTGGCACCGAGTCCGAGAACCTGCTCGACCCGGGCGACACCCCGCTCGACAACCTGCAGTTCATCGTCTTCCTCACCGCGGTGATCGAGGCCGTCGATAACTATCAGGAGCTCCTGCGTGCCTCCGTTGCCTCGGCCGGCAACGATCATCGTCTGGGCGCCAACGAGGCTCCTCCGGCGATTATGTCCATCTTCCTGGGCGACCAGCTCACCGAGGTCGTCGAGAAGATCATCGATGGCAAGGCTTCCGTCCATGCCACGCGCGGCGTGCTTGACCTAGGCGCCGATACCCTGCCCAAGCTGATGCAGGACAACACCGACCGCAACCGTACCTCCCCGTTCGCCTTCACCGGCAACAAGTTCGAGTTCCGTGCCTGCGGCTCCGAGCAGAACGTCTCCGACTCCAACCTGGTGCTCGATGCTGCCGTGGCCAAGTCGCTCAAGTCTTTCGCCGACGCACTCGAGGGTACGCCCGAGGATAAGTTCCAGGACGCCGCGCTCGAGTACTGCAAGAAGGTGCTGACCGATCACCAGCGCATCCTGTTCTCCGGCGACGGTTACTCCGACGAGTGGCCCATCGAGGCCGAGAAGCGCGGCCTTGCCAACAACAAGACCACGGCCGACGCTCTTCCCGCCTTTGTTTCCGATAAGGCTATCGCGCTCTTTGAGGAGACGGGCGTCCTGACCAAGGCCGAGGCTCAGTGCCGCTATGACTGCAAGCTCGAGAAGTACAACAAGCTCATGAACATCGAGGCTACCACGATGGTTCGCGAGGCGCGTCGTACCTATCGCCCGGTCATTACCGCCTACGCCACCAAGGTCGCTAAGGGCCTTGAGACTATTCGTGCCGCCGGTGCTGAGGCCGCCATGCAGTGCGAGCAGAACACGCTCAACAAGCTCTGCAACGGCATCACCGCCATCAACGACTCCATCAAGGCGCTCGACGCCGTGCATCAGAAGGCCGAGGCCCTCGATGGCCAGGAGCAGGCCAATGTGTATGCGCACGAGGTCGTTCCCGCTATGGATACGCTGCGCGCCGCAGTGGATGCCATGGAGGAGATCGTGGCAGCCGACTACTGGCCGGTCCCGACCTACGACGACATCCTGTTCTACGTGTAGAGCGTAACCGACATATCGTCATGGTATTGAGCCGGGGTCCGCATCGCGCGGGCCCCGGCTTTTTGTTTGCGAAGGACGCTTTGGATCCCGCTTTGCAACTGATTCGCCCACACAATAAGGGGTCGTGGGCAAAAAACGTCAAATATGAGTACTGTCACAAGCCCTGTAGCATTATCTTTTTGCAAAATTTGCAGTGTTACGCAACATATGTCCAAGTACTTAGCTGATAAATGCCTGCAATTCCTCCGCCGTAGGACGCCTTGTGTCCAAATCGCCTTCTGATGGCATGAAATCGCTGTTACTAAATTGGTAACAGTACTCATATTTGCTATTTTTTGTCCACGGGCCCTTGGATGACAGTGTGATTTTATGCCTTCGGGGTTCGAATCCCGGCGTATGGGTAGCAAAAAGCCCGCTACCGAATTGGTAACGGGCTTCACAGATTCTGTGGTGCCCCCAGCGGGATTCGAACCCGCGATATCCACCTTGAAAGGGTGGCGTCCTTGGCCGCTAGACGATGGGGACAGCGGGAAAGAGTATAGCAGACTTTTTTGCCGGCGCGTATATCGTTGGCAAACTGGAAAACCACCACAAAGGTACCTGTCCCCTTTGTGGTGGTGGGGTGCTAGGGGAGGAGCTTCATGGCGGCGTCGTGGGCGGCGTGCTCGTAGGCGTCGTCGAGGGGTTTGAGCGGCAACAGGGCGGCGGCCTGTGCGTCGCCACGGCGTTCGAGGGCGTGGGCGATGAGCCAGTCGGCGAGTTCGGGGTTCTTGGGCAGCGCCGGGCCATGCAGGTACGTGCCGATGACTCCCTTGTGGATGAGGCCCTCAAAGCCATCGTCGCCGTTGTTGCCGGTGCCCGCGACGACGGACGTTCCGAGCGGCGTCGCCTCTGCGTCGAGCAGGGTGCGGCCGCCGTGGTTCTCGAATCCCACAAAGGGCTCGGGTGCCAGGTCGGTCTTGACGGCGACGTTGCCGATCAGGCGGTCGGAGCCGCGCACTGTCTCGGCGGCAATGACGCCCAGACCCTCGATGCGATCCTCGCCCATATAGTACGAACGGCCGAGCAGCTGATAGCTGCCGCAGATGGCAAGCAGTGAGCCGCCATCCTCAACATAGGCCGCGACCTTGTCTTTTTGGGCGAGCAACTCGTGTGCCACGGCTAGCTGGTCGCGGTCGGAGCCGCCACCCATCATGACGATATCGGCATCGGTCAAATCAAGCGTCTCGCCCATACGGACCTCGTCTACACGCACGGGAATGCCACGCCAGGCGCAGCGGCGCTCGAGCGCGATAACATTGCCGCCGTCACCGTAGAGGTTAAGGGCATCGGGATACAGGTAGACGATGCGCAGGGGACGCGAAAGCTCGACCGGCGCGATGCCGACAGGAAGAGCGCTGCCGTCGGCACGGACTACGGCGCGGGCAGCAACCGTGGCTGCATCGGCACCCTTCAGCCCGTCGAGTTCTTTGACCAGCGGCGGGAAGGCCGTGTAGTTGGCGACGGCGTAGAAGGTGTCATCGGCGGCCTCGTCTGCCACGGCGCCGATCGCCTGCGCGACGTCCGAGATAATCGCGGCATCGATGCCGGCGTACTTGAGGCGTACCTGCATGTCGTGCGCACGCGTGCCTCCGGCAAAGGCGACAAGACCCGGCGTGTCGGCGATGCGCTCAAAGTCGACGTCGTAGATCCACGAGACATCGTGGCCGTCGGCGTCATTGTCGTTCAGGAAGAAGGCGCAGAGCCTGCCACCTGCCGTTTTAATGGACTGAATCTGTCGATCGAAGCCCACGGGATTCTTGGCCAGGTTTGCCTCGACGGTGCGGCCGGCAATGTTCCAGCGGCCCATGCGTCCGCCGGCTGGCACGTAGGCATCGAGCGTGGGCTGCAGATGCGCCGCGTCCACGCCCATCTCGCGCGCCGCAAAGAAGGCGGCGGCAACGTTGTAGACCATGTACAGGCCGTTGTAGCGTGTGGCGATGTGCGTTGCGGGTGCGTCGGTATTGGGTCCAAAGACCAAGTCAAATTCGTAGCCGTCGTAGGTAAGCTCAACGTCCGTCACGCGACGGACAAGCGCAGGGCGGGCCCAGCCGCACGAGGGGCAATGGTAGGCGCCGAGCTGGCCGTATTGCACGTAGTCATACTCCAGCGGCGCGTTGCACTGCGAGCAAAAACGCGAGTCGCTAATGCGATCGGACTCGGTGCCCGTGGCGCCGTCGATGCCAAAGGCGATGCTCGTGTTGGGAACGCGTGCGGCGATCGCGGCACACAGCGGGTCGTCTGCGTTGTAGATGAGCGTTGTTGCCGGAGAGAGCTCCAACGCATGGGCAATGACGTCTTGGGTATGGTCGATCTCGCCGTAGCGGTCTAGCTGGTCGCGGAACAGGTTGAGCAGCACGAAGTACGTCGGCTTGAGCTTGGGTAGGACGCGCACGGTGTAGAGCTCATCGCATTCAAAAACGCCCACGCGCTTGCCGCCGCCGGCTCGCTTGAGGCCGCTGCGCGCCTCGAGCAGTGCGCCCACCACGCCCGGCTCCATGTTGTTGCCGGCGCGGTTGCATACCACGGTGGCGCCGCTGGCGGCAACGGCGTCGGCGATGAGGTTCGAAGTGGTGGTCTTACCGTTGGTGCCGGTGATCACCACGCTGCGGTCGACAAGGCCGGCGAGGTCGCTCAGCAACTCGGGGTCGATCTTCATGGCGATGCGGCCGGGGAGTACGCCACCCTGGCGCTTGAGGACGGAGCGCAGTCCCCAGCGAGCGATATCGCTCGAGGTGCAGGCAAGAGATGAGCGGAGGTTCATGAAACCGTTCCTAACGTAAACGACATGGTCGGGTCGAGTGCGTCACTAAAATCCATAGCGGCGCGCAAATTCCTGGGCAAGCTGCGACACGTCTTCGCAGGCATTGGCCCAGGGGGCAAAGTCGGGAGTGTCCGAGATAATGCCGTCCGCTTCCCAAACGGCCTGGTGCGAAAGATCCCAGGGATCGCGTGGCTCGGGCCGGCAGGGAAGGTACGGTGTCTGGTACATGGGATTCAGCAAGAAGAACGCGCCACCCTCGCAACGGTTAGCGAACTCACGCAGCGCGCGCGTCGCCGGGCGCATCTTGTTTGTTTTGAACAGCAAGATCGTGCGGGCGAGCAGGTACCAAGGAGAGTTTTCGAGTGCGTCTGCCCCCATCTGTTCCTCGAGCTGATGCGCCAGGGCAAAAAAGCCGTCCTGGTCTTCCAGGCGGGCGAGGGCAAGCAATACGGTGCCGGCGGCCCGGGTGGGATAGCCCTCCGTCTTAAGGACACGGCGAGAATAGTTGGCGGCGGCGCGGTAACGAGCGCTCGCCATGCACAGCTGCGAGATGGCCTCGAGTGTGTGAAGCCACCCGATAAGGGCCGGCTCGCTCACGGTAAGGTCCGCTGCGGTGACACCGTCGGCCAAAACATTATTGGCCCAGTAGTGCGGGGCCTCCATATCAAACCCGGGCACGCTCTGTTGCAGGTAGTCGGCCGTGCTCGTCTCGAGCTTCATCAGGTCGCCCAGGCAGGCGTCGACGGGCGTGTCCGCCAAAATGATGGCGAGCAGCTGGGCATCGACGGCCAGCGCATCGATGCGGACGATCTTGAGCAGCTCATCACGCATATCGTCGAACAAGCGGTTGCGCGTCTGCTCAAACTCCTCGTCGCTGCCCATGTCCTCGATGCGATGGAGCTCGTCGAGCAGGTGACGATGAACACCGGCATAGGACAGCAGCGCCTGGGCATGCTCGGTCTGCGCATACTTGTGAGGATTCGCGCTAATGTCGTTATGGACAAGCTCGCGTGCTGCATCGGTGAGCTCGGGGTGCGACGCCAGATAGGTGCGCTCCAAGTAGGCGGGGATGTAGACGCTCGGATCCATTAGAGGTCCCCTCCCTTAAATGGAAGCCCCTGCTCGGCTGCGCGCAGGATGCGCTCGTCGATCTGGGAGCGCACGATGTCGTTGGTGGCGACCCAGGCGGCAAAGCTGGCGTTGTCGGGCGCGCCTAGGCCCTCCTGTAGCACCGGCGTCGCCTCGGACAGGGCAAGGACGAGCTCGTCGGTGGAGCCTGCACCCACGTTGACGCGGGCATAGACGCCATCGGGAAACTCGGTTTGGAAGTAGAGTGCTTCGGCTGCATGCGGGCATGAGCGCACCAGGATGCGCAGGTAGTGTTCGGCGCCCTCGTAATCCAGCTCGCGCCAGGCGGCGCTCATCAGCGCGATGAGCGTCCACGGGTCCAGGTCGCGCTCTGCGTCCTTGGGACGGCGGCGCAGCGGCGTGTTGGCAAGATAGGGCACGGAGTGGGCAGAACGAAAACGCTTGAGCTCCTCGGCAGGGTATTCGAGCTTTGCCATGGCAAGCATCGCAGTATGGCGGACGCCGGCGGGGTCGTTGGGCGCAAAGTCTAGGCTGCGATTCGCGGCATCCAGCGACATGCGGTAGCGGCCGCTAATGAGCGCGCGCGATGCCAAGGCGGCAAGCCAGCGCAGGTAGGGACGGCGGGTCAGGTCGCCTGCGGCCTCACGCTCGTAGGAGTCCTGAGCCGAGGCAATCTTGAGCGCCAAATCGTGCTCCACCTCGTCGCACTTGGACACCAGATACTGCACGTATTCCTCGTTGGATTCGGCGGTGAGCGCCGTCAGCATGCGCTGGGCATCCCAGTTGGCCGGATCGAGCGCGGCTGCCTCGCGGAGCATGTTCTCGGCTGCGGTCTCTTCTTGCTCTGCCTGGGTATCGTCAGGGATAAAGGGAATGCGGTAGTCGACAGCCTCGACAACCTTGGCAATGAGGTGCCCGGCGCGGTCGCGGTCGTGCACGATGAGCGGCGCGGGGTTACGGGTGAATTGTTCCATCAGACGCTCTACGGCGGGGCCGTCGGTGAGCGGGATATTGTCGCGGCGCAAGGCCTCAAGAACGAGGCGATGGCAATCCTCTTGTATGGGGTCGAATGCCATGGGGCCTCCTTTGCTGCGGTTAGGGTTCAAATATCTCTATATAACGTTCTAGTTTACCTGCATGTGGCACACCGGGAGTGCCGCACTTGGACATGCACCTTTGCACCACGAAGACGGATGTCGCACAAATGTCGGCACCCTGGACGACCGAGTGGTATCACGGTGCCGCAAACGGTCGATTTTTGGCAGCGAACGGGGCGCATTTTGGAAGGGCACAGTCCTGCCCGGAATATGTAGTCAACCTTGATAAAACGTTTGCCCAGCTTGGGAGTATGAATGCCCCACAAGGGTCTTCAGGGATAGAAAAAACGTTTCATCATTGTCGGCTTTAGGTGAATAACTGACCAACCAGAACGGTAAAATAGTGTTTGTCTGAGCGTTGAGACGTTTAGACATCGTGCATTGTCATCGCCGGCAACGCGCAAAATGGTCCTAACGGAGCCAATCGGGTGCTCCGTTATATACGCAAGTCTAAGAGGGGCTTGTTTAGGAGGCACAGTATGGGACGTTTTACCAATCCTCGCGATCTGTACTTTGGTGAGGGCGCTCGCCACGAGGTGAAGAACCTCAAGGGCAAGAAGGCCATCATCGTTTCTGGCGGCAGCTCTATGCGCCGCGGCGGGTTCCTGCAGGACGTCGAGAACGACCTTAAGGAAGGCGGTTTCGAGGTCAAGCTGTTCGAGGGCGTCGAGTCCGACCCGTCCATCGAGACGGTCATGAAGGGCGCCGAGGCCATGCGCGAGTTCGAGCCCGACTGGATTATCGCCATCGGCGGCGGCTCGCCCATCGATGCCGCTAAGGCCATGTGGGTCTTCTACGAGTATCCCGAGGAGTCCTTCGATAACATCATCCAGCCGTTCAGCTTCCCCGAGCTGCGTCAGAAGGCTCATTTCTGCGCCATCTCCTCTACCTCCGGCACCGCTACCGAGGTCACCGCGTTCTCCGTCATCACCGACTACGCCAAGGGCATCAAGTACCCGCTGGCCGACTTCAACATCACCCCTGATGTCGCCATCGTCGACCCCGAGCTCACCTACACCATGCCCGCCAAGCTGTGCGCTCACACCGGCATGGATGCTCTGACCCACTGCATGGAGGCCTACGTTTCCACCTGCGCCTCTATGTTCACCGACGCCAACGCCCTGCACGGCATCCGCGAGATCGTCGAGTGGCTGCCCAAGTCCTATGCTGGCGACCATGAGGCCCGTCAGCACATGCACGAGGCTCAGTGCATCGCCGGTATCGCCTTCTCCTCGGGCCTGCTCGGCATCGTTCACTCCATGGCTCACAAGACCGGTGCAGCCTTTGAGAACGGCCACATCATCCACGGTGCTGCTAACGCCATGTACCTGGGCAAGGTCATCCAGTGGAACTCCAAGGATCCCCGTGCTGCCGAGCGCTACGCTTATGTGGCCAAGGAGATCCTGCACCTTCCCGGCGAGACCAACGAGGAGCTCATCGCTGCGCTCGTCCA
Source organism: uncultured Collinsella sp. (assembly GCA_900547235.1). Taxonomy (GTDB): domain Bacteria; phylum Actinomycetota; class Coriobacteriia; order Coriobacteriales; family Coriobacteriaceae; genus Collinsella. The sequence goes on from URFP01000009.1 coordinate 14,741, forward strand.
GAAGATCCGCGACCTCAACGACCAGCTCAACATTCCGCAGTCCATCAAGGATTACGCGAATGGTGGCGTGAAGGTCGACGCCGAGAACCCGCAGATGGTTTCCGAGGAGGAGTTCCTCGCCAAGCTCCCCGAGATCGCCGCGAACGCCGAGCAGGACGCCTGCACGCCCGAGAACCCGCGTGAGACCAAGGCTGCCGACTTCGAGAAGATTCTCAAGGCCTGCTACTACGACACCGACATCGATTTCTAATCGACTCTTGTTATCGTAACGAGGGGCTCCGCACGTATCTGTACGGAGCCCCTTTCTTTTTTCTTTTAGAGAATGGGATAGTTATGGCTGCAATTTTCAATAGCCCCAGCAAGTACATCCAGGGTCCGGACGAGCTCGCCAAGCTCGGCTCCTATGTCGAGCCGCTCGGCGCTAAGGCCCTCGTCATCGTGACGCCTTCGGGCAAGAAGCGCGTCGGTGCCAAGATCGAGGCCGGTTTTGCCGAGGCTAAGGCCGAGCTGCTGTTTGAGGACTTTAACGGCGAGTGCTCCAAGGGCGAGGTCGATCGCCTGGTTGCGCTCGCTCGCGACAACGGTTGCGACATCATCGTCGGCGTCGGTGGCGGCAAGATCCTCGACACCGCGAAGGCCGTCGCCTATTACCTGGAGTCCCCGGTTATCATTTGCCCCACCATTGCTTCGACCGATGCCCCGTGTTCGGCGCTTTCGGTGCTCTACACCGACGATGGCCAGTTCGATAAATATCTCTTCCTTAAGGCAAACCCCAACATTGTCCTGATGGATACGACGGTTATCGCGGCGAGCCCGGTACGCCTGACGGTTTCCGGTATGGGCGATGCGCTCGCAACCTACTTTGAGGCCCAGGCGACGCATGATGCCGACGGTGGCACTTGCGCCGGCGGCAAGGGCGGAATGGCCGGCCTGGCGCTCGCCAAGCTCTGCTACGAGACGCTTATGGCCGATGGCGTCAAGGCCAAGGTCGCGCTGGAGAAGGGTGCGCTCACGCCTGCCGTCGAGCATATCATCGAGGCCAATACGCTGCTTTCGGGCATTGGCTTTGAGAGCTCGGGCCTTGCTGCTGCTCATGCCATCCACAATGGCCTGACGATGCTGCCCGAGTGCCACGGCATGTATCACGGCGAGAAGGTCGCCTTTGGCACCATCGTCCAGCTGGTGCTCGAGGATGCTCCGACTGAGAAACTCGAGGAAGTCTTGGGCTTCTGCATTGAGCTGGGCCTGCCGGTCACGATGAAGGAACTTGGCGTTGCCGAGCTTACGCGCGAGCAGGCCATGATTGTTGCCGAGGCCGCCTGCGCGCCCGATGACACCATGTGCAACATGCCGTTTGAGGTGACGCCCGAGATGGTCGCAAACGCCATCCTGGGTGCCGACGCGCTGGGCCACTACTATCTCATGGATGAGTAAATCAAGCTAAGGAAGGGGCAAAGCCAGCAGACGGCTTTGCCCCTTTTTGCTATGGTGCAAAGGGGGCAGGTTACTTTGCACCAATCGTTGTTTGATGAAGGGCGGATTCTCGTATGGCGCTTCCTATGGTTTATGGCGGTCCCGGCCGGTATGTTCAGGGGCCGGGCGAACTTTCGCGTCAGGGCAGGTATTTGTCATGGTTGGGCTGCGCTGCCTATGTCTTGTTTGACCAGGGCACCGAGGATCGGCTGTGCAGGCAGATCGTCGATGGATTTCTGGACGAAGATCTAAGCGAGCCGTTCTTTAAGATTTACAACGGTCCGTGTACGGAAGATGCCGTTGTCGAAATGGCCAAGGAAGCCCGGGCCGAGTATTGCGACATGGTGGTGGGCATTGGCGGCGGCAAGATGCTCGATATCGCCAAGGCAGTAGCGTTTTATGCTGAGCTGCCGTTGTGCGTATGTCCCACGGCGGCCTCAATGGATGGTCCGTGCAGTGCGATTTCGGTGCTGTATCACGAGGATGGGTCGTTCGACCGCTACCTGATGCTCGAGAAGAATCCAGACCTGGTCGTGGTCGATACCAACGTGGTCGCGGCGGCCCCACTGCGTATGACGGTCGCTGGTATGGGCGATGCGCTGGCAACGTACTTCGAGGCGCGTTCGTGCGCCGCGGCGCACGGCGCCAACGAGCACGGTGGCGCGCCGGGGCACTTGGCCCTGGTCGCGGCTCGTGCCTGCTATGACACACTTATGGAATGCGGTGTCGCTGCCAAGCGCGATCTCAAAAAGGGCCGTACATCGCCGGCGGTTGAGCGTCTGATCGAGTGCAATATTCTGCTCTCGGGCGTCGGTTTTGAGAGTGGCGGCTTGGCGTTGGCGCATGCCATCGCCAACGGTCTGACGATCCTGCCCGAGTGCAAGGCCATGCATGGTGAGGCCGTGGCATTTGGTCTGGTGGTGCAGCTGCGCCTGGAGCGTGCGCCCGAGCTTGATCAGGTGCTCGAGTTTTGCCAGCGCGTCGGTCTGCCGACGACGCTTGAGGAGCTGGGGCTTGGTGAGATTACCGATGCCGATTTGCTGAGCGTTGCCGACGCAACTTTTAAGAACGAGCGCAACATGGCCAACGAACAGGCAAAGGTGACTAGGCAAAAGCTCGTGCAGCTCATGCGCGAGGCATAGTTTGGCGCTTGATTGACCTTGTGCAATCGAGGCGGCGATAGGCCATGGGCTATTTGCCGCAAAGATGCGCCGCGTGAAATTTGCCCGAGGTGTGGACCGATAGCGTATTATTATCTCTTGCTTGTTTGCACTGCTCAGGGAGGGGCCGCGCATGGCGCAGGAACACGATCTGTTTGATGACATTATCGAGATCAGCAAGGGTTTCGACTTTCTTAAAAACCCGCTTGGCGGTGTGACCGATGCGCTCGATCCGTCGGCGCCGCAGTGGAATCCTGCCGACTACAAGGAGCGTCCGCGCGGCAACACCATTCCGTGCTTGACCTGCAAAAACGAAAAGAGTGGCTGCACCGCGTGCATGGACGTGTGTCCGGTCAGCGCCATCGAGGTCGAGGAAGATGCCATCGAGATCCTCGATTCCTGTCGCAAGTGTGGCCTGTGCGCCGCTGCCTGTCCGACTGAGGCGATCATCTCGCCGCGCCTGGCGCCCAAAAACCTGTATGACGACATTGTCTCGGCGGCTACAAGTCACGAGACCGCCTACGTTACCTGCACGCGCGCCCTTAAGCGCATGCCGCGCGAGAACGAGGTCGTCGTTGCCTGCGTGGGCGATATTACAGCCGAGACCTGGTTCTCGGTGCTGGCCGACTATCCCAACGTGAGTGTGTATCTGCCGCTGGGCGTGTGCGATAAATGCCGCAACACCGGTGGCGAGGACATGCTGGGCGAGGCGATTGCGAAGGCCGAGGAATGGGCTGGTACGGGTATGGGCCTGGAGGTCGACCCCAAGAGCCTCAAATGCCATAAGCGCCGCGAGTACGAGCGCAAGGAATACATGGAAAAGATCGCCCGCACCACGGGCCTGACGGTGACCAAGCTCAACCCGGCGACGGCGGCGCTGGCCTCGGTGACGCAGAAGCTCAAAGCCCATCGCCATCAGATCACCCAGCTGGAGCGCACGCTCAACACCATGTGCGGCACCACGACGACCAAGCGTCGCCGCTCGCTCACGCATGGACGACAGCTGGTGCTCTCGACGCTGCAAAACCACCCCGAGCTTGCCCAGAACATGCAGGTGAGCACGCCGGAATGCGATTTTGACAAGTGCACGTCGTGCGGCGAGTGCGTTAACGCGTGCCCCACGTCCGCCTGCGATTTGGTGGGAAGCGGCCGCTTTGCACTGGAGTCCACGTATTGTTTGGGTTGCGGAGCCTGCGTCAAGGTTTGTCCCGAGCATGCGCTCAAGCTGGTCGAACACGATGCGTCCAATCTGGTCGTCGTCGATCCCGAGGCCGAGGAAAAGGCCGCCCAGAAGGCGAAGGCTCACGAGGAGGCCGAGAAGGTCAAGGCCGAGGCAAAGGCCAAGCTCGATAAGATGCTCGATCAGGTGGAAAAGCTCGCAGACTAGTCAGCGACCCCTATCTCTGCTTCATTTGCGCCGCCGTGGCGTCCGGGTTCGCCCAGATGCCACGGCGGCGCTATACTTATGCAGTTCGAAGTACCTGTACCAAAAGGAGCTGTCGTGTCCCTTTCCATCGGTATCGTGGGCCTGCCCAACGTAGGCAAGTCGACGCTGTTCACCGCGCTTACCAAAAAGACCGGCCTTGCCGCCAACTACCCGTTTGCCACGATCGACCCCAACGTGGGTATCGTCGACGTGCCCGATAGCCGCCTGCAAAAGCTCGCCGACATCGTCAACCCCGGCCGCATTGTGCCGGCTACGGTCGAGTTCGTCGACATCGCAGGTCTGGTGAAGGGCGCTAACGAGGGCGAGGGTCTGGGCAACCAGTTCTTGGCAAACATCCGCGAGACCGATGCCATCTGCGAGGTCGTGCGCTACTTTAAGGACCCCAACGTCATGCGTGAGGTGGGCCGCACGGGCGAGTTCGTCGATCCCGCCGGCGATGCCGACACCATCATGACCGAGCTCATCCTGGCCGATATGGGCACGCTTGAGAAGCAGCTGCCCAAGCTCGAGAAGGAGGCCAAGCGCGACAAGGAGCTCATGCCCAAGTTTGAGGTCGCCAAGCGCCTGCTTGCCTGGCTCAACGAGGGCAAGCGCGCCGCATCCATGGAGATGACTGACGAGGAGCGCGCCGCTGCCAAGGGTCTGTTCCTGCTCACTATGAAGCCCATCCTGTATGTGGCCAACGTAGACGAGGACATGCTCAACGAGGACCTGGCGCCCATCGACGGCGTCAAGCCGCTGCCCATCTGCGCCAAGATCGAGGCCGAGCTTTCCGAGCTCGATCCCGAGGATGCGGCCGACTACCTGGAGAGCTTGGGCCTGGAGCAGCCCGGTCTGGACGTGCTCGCACAGGCCGCTTACAAGCTGCTCGGCCTGCAGTCGTTCTTTACGGCCGGCGAGATGGAGGTCAAGGCCTGGACGGTGCGTCAGGGCGCGACCGCTCCGCAGGCCGCCGGCGTCATCCACACCGACTTTGAGCGCGGCTTTATTAAGGCCGAGGTCATTGGCTACGACGACTACATCGAGCTTGGTGGCGAGCAGGGCGCCAAGGCCGCCGGCAAACTGCGTATCGAGGGCAAAGAGTATGTCATGGCCGATGGCGACGTCGTACACTTCCGCTTTAACGTGTAAGGACGACGCATATGTTTAAATACGGCAAAAAAGCCGGCTACATGGGTATTGCGTTGCTCGTACTTGCGGTGATTCCGCTGGTGGTTGCAGCGTGTGTTATCCCCAACATTGGTCCCGAGGTGGCAACAAAGTTTAATGCCGCCGGCGAGGCGACGCGCTGGGGCAAGAGCTACGAGCTGCTGGCACTGCCGGTGCTCAACCTGCTGCTAAGCGTGATGACGTACTTTACGGCGGGACGCCAGGCTAAAAACAATGATGACTCCGCCGCCATGGCGCGCATCGTGTGCGAGCGCTACCTGCGAAACGGCTGCATCACGGGTGTGTTCCTCAACGTGATTAACGTTTACTTTATGTACTCGGCTATTACCGGAACAGGCTTTGGCTTTGGTTTCTAGCTTGTCCTTTTAGGCAACGAGCCTGCACGCATATTCAATGGCTGCTGCGAGGCCGCCGCTCGATCGTGGTTTAAAGACCATATCGGCGGCGGCCTCGTTTTCGTATCCGGAACCGCGGAGGGCGAGTGCGATACCGGCTTCTAAAAGGAGCGGCAGGCCGCGTTGGCTGGTTGCGATTACGGCAGCCTGATTGAGCGAGCGGCTGTGCGCTTGGCATTGGATGGCAAGTTCGCCTTGCGCCGGGCAAGGGACCAGAACGGCGGCGACGCGACTTGATAGCAATGCAAATGCTGTGCGCTCATCGGGCGAAAGACATTCTGCTTCAACGACGACGAGCTTGGGCGGTGCGCTGTTTGTGCGAAGCGTGGCTCGGTACGTGCGGACCGAAGAACCCGACATAGAAAACTCCTGTGTATTCGGCAAAACGTAAACTATAGTTTACGTTTATGTTCGGCTCCATTTCAAACTCGTCTGCATGGACGAACGTGCTAAACAGATTCTTGGCAGGCGGGTCGAAGAGACACGCAGGGACCTTGGTATCTCCAAGGTTGATTTTTGTGTGGCGACAGGAATCAGCCGACCCTACCTCGACCGAATCGAAGATGGGACGGCAAATTTCACGCTCAAGGTTCTATTTAAGATCGCGCCCGCCCTTGGCATGACGGTGTCAGAGCTTCTCGAGGGTATCGAATAGGGCGTTCCCCCGCTGTATTTGACGCTCTTTGGGCGGGTCCCCCTGGTTGCGATGTGCAAAATCGCGAGTATTCAGCACCTGTTCGGCCGTAGATGGTAGCCCGAGCGGCTGGCGTTGCCTTTTTAACAGTAGTTAATCCACGCGATAAATAAAAATGAGGAATAAATATTTACTAGACGGCCCGTTCGTCCTAAAAGTTTGTCTAACAATCAGCCGATTCTGCGCCTCCGGCGGAGAAATTGCAGAATACTCCGATTTTTGCACGGCCCGAGGGGGACCACCTGTCGTTTGAGGCTGCGATAAGTGGAACTGCCTTAGGGATTACGCCATCGGGATGCGGTCGTGGTTGACTTGGCTGTAGAACAGGCGCTGGATCTCGGCGGCATCGCGTGACTGGCCGAGTGCCCACATGGTTTTGGCCACGAGCGTCTCGGTTGTCATATCGTCGCCGCGCAGAATGCCCGGATGATCGGCGTAAGCACGGCCGACCTCATAAACGCCCAGATCGAGGCCCTCTTCGGGGACCTGCGTGGTCATAACGACGGTGCGGCCCGAATCGACCCAGCGGAAAATTGTCTCCTGGAATGACTCGCCGGACTCGCCAAACTCGGGAATACCGCCAATGCCAAAGGTCTCCAGAATCACGGCGTCGTAGCTATCGGCAAGGGCGTCCAGGATACCCGGGTTTACGCCGGGCGTAAGCTTGAGTACAAATACGCGCGGGTCGATGCTGTCGTAGAAACGAACCGGGTTCTCGTTCTGGTGAGTGCCATGGAGTCCGTTGCGAACGATGCGGTCGTTGCGGATATAGGCAATGGGCGGATAGTTGACGCTAATGAACGCGTTAAAGCTCATGGTACGCTGCTTGCGGGCGCGCGTGCCGGCAATGGCGACGCCGCCAAACACAATCGAGACATCGTGCGAGTGCTCGTCGAGCGCATAGAGCAGGCTCTGGTACAGGTTGAGCTTGGCGTCGGTAAAGGGATTGCCCATGGGCTTTTGCGAGCCGGTGAGCACGATGGGCTTGGGGCTGTCCTGAATCAGGTAGGAAAGCGCTGCCGCGGTGTAGCTCATGGTGTCGGTGCCGTGCAGAATCACGAAGCCGTCGTGGTCGGCATAACCCTCGACGATGACGTCGCGGATACGCATCCAGTCACTGGGGCGCATATTGGTGCTGTCGATGTTCATGGGCTGCACGACGCCGAGCTCGCAGAGGCCCGAGATTTCGGGGACGCTCTGGGCGAGCTCCTCACCGGTCAGGGCGGGGGAGAGGCCGTTGCCGTCCTCGGTCGATGCGATGGTGCCGCCCGTGGCGATGAGAAGGATGCGCTTCATGCTGGTATTCCTATCGTATTTGCCGCCGCAGAGGCGGAGTCGTTCGGCAGTATTGTGGCACAGGGCGTCCAATGTTCAAACGTATTACATCATCTGTAGCGTTTGGTAACACTTCAATCGCCGTCAAATAGGGCTCCGGTCGTGCGTTTGCCGTGCGCTGATGGCTGCGAGGGACGAGAAACCCCATATAACGTGTACACTATGAAAGTTATTTTCGTTCATTCACGCGGGTGGGCACCGGCTCCCCGCCAACAAGAGGGGGAAACCATGGATCAAAAGGCTTCCGCAAAGGTCCTCGTACTCGACTTTGGTGCGCAGTACGGTCAGCTCATTGCCCGTCGCGTCCGCGACCTCAACGTGTATTCCGAGATTGTCCCCTGCGACATCTCGGCCGACGAGATTCGCGAGATGAACGCCTCTGCGCTCATCCTTTCCGGCGGCCCGGCTTCTGTGTATGCCGAGGACGCTCCGTCCATCGACCCCGCCATCTTTGACCTGGGCCTTCCCGTCCTGGGCTTTTGCTACGGCCATCAGATCACGGCCGTGACGCTCGGCGGCAAGGTCGGTCACTCCGAGGTGGGCGAGTACGGCCGCGCCACTATTACGCGCACTGCCGGCGCCAAGCTCTTTAACTCCACGCCCATGGAGCAGACCGTGTGGATGAGCCACCGCGACGCCGTGTCCGAGGTGCCCGAGGGCTTTACCGTTACCGCCAGCACCGACGTGTGCCCGGTTGCCGCCATGGAGTGCGTCGAGCGCAAAATCTTCACCACGCAGTTCCACCCCGAGGTCAAGCATTCCGAGTACGGTCAGCAGCTGCTGAGCAACTTCCTGTTTGAGATCTGCGGCCTGGAGCCCAACTGGAGCATGGACAACCTGGTCGAGACCATGACGGCCGAGTTTCGCGAGAAGGTCGGCGACGACCGCGTGATTCTGGCCCTGTCCGGTGGCGTCGACTCCTCCGTCGTGGCTGCGCTGGGCGCTCGCGCCGTGGGCAAGCAGATGACCTGCGTGTTCATCAACCACGGTCTGCTGCGCAAGGGTGAGCCTGAGCAGGTGGAGGAGGTCTTCACCAAGCAGTTTGACGTCGACTTTATTCACGTCCACGCCGAGGACCGTTATGCCGAGCTTCTGGCCGGCGTGACCGAGCCCGAGGAGAAGCGCCGCATCATCGGTACGCAGTTCTGGAAAGAGTTCTTCGCCGTGGCGCAGCAGCTCGAGACCGATGGCAAGCCGGTCAAGTACCTGGCTCAGGGCACCATCTACCCCGACATCATCGAGTCTGGCGCTCGCAAGACGGGCGGCAAGACGGCCACCATCAAGAGTCATCACAACCTGATCCCGTTCCCCGAGGGTGTGCACTTCGACCTTATTGAGCCGCTCGATCACTTCTTTAAGGACGAGGTCCGCGCGCTTGGTTTGGCACTTGGCCTGCCGGGTCATATCGTGTTCCGCCAGCCTTTCCCGGGCCCGGGTCTGGCCATCCGCATCATCGGCGCGGTCGACAAGGAGAAGCTCGAGATCCTCAAGAATGCCGACGCCATCGTGCGCGAGGAGCTCGATGCCTACAACCAGCGCCTGTTTGAGCAGACCGGCGAGCGCAACTCCGAGCACAGCTGCTGGCAGTATTTTGCGGTCCTGCCCGACATCAAGTCCGTTGGCGTTATGGGCGACGAGCGCACCTATCAGCGCCCGATCATCTTGCGCGCCGTGGAGTCCAGCGACGCCATGACCGCCGACTGGGCCAAGCTGCCCTACGACGTCCTGGCCCGCATCTCGGGCCGCATCGTGGCCGAGGTTCCCGGTGCCAACCGCGTGTGCTACGACATCACGTCCAAGCCGCCCGCGACGATTGAGTGGGAATAGAACATACGTTCGATAAAATAATATAGTATCAGATAGCGGGCACGGTTTCAATTGAATCCGTGCCCGCTGCTGTATGCGTATCCTTGCATGCCCAATATGCGCCGTAAAAGCCGTCTTCTTCGACGTCAAAGTGAATGCGCTTCGTTTTTTGCCTCTCAAAATCTTATTTTCACGATTTGCATTTTCATCCCGTTGTCACCGACCCTTGCGAGAAACCGGAAAAAGCCGCTGACAGAAGGGTCTCTCAAATCGTTGTAGCCCAGCATATAGCCGCGACTTGTGACCTGCAGACGGCTGTCCCACATGCCGATTTCCTTGGCGGCATCCGAAACCGCAAAATATGCCCCCACATCCTTGATTTTTGCAGTCTTAAGCCATGTTTTTGCGATCATCTTTACCGCCGTCCGATTGGCAGCATCAAAGACCAGCGCACTGCCGGGGAAAGCGTCCGCCATCTCCCGCACCAGTTCCCGGACCTGCTGGGTCAGAAAGTAATAGAACACCCCGGAGGCAAAGAACACCGCCCCGCGGGAGGCATCGATTTTGCTAAACCATGCGGTGTCTTTCAGGTCGCAGGGGATATTATGTTCCCGATCCCCGGCGGGCAGTAGCTGCTGCCGCAAGGCAATCACATCCGGGAAGTCCAGATTATAGATCTTGCATCTACCGTTGTCGCAGGTTCTGCCGGTGTTGTCCAGTCCGCAGCCCAGATTGACCACCGCCGCATTGGGGTGGCCTTTCAGGTAATCCCGCACCTCGAAAGCAAGATCACTCTGCCGTGTGGCCACCTCCAGCGCACCAAAGCGCTGCATCAGGCTGCGGGAGTTTTTCTTTGCCTCTGAAAAGTCGTAGTCGATCTGGTCGAGCAGACGAACCGCTGTTTCATCCCTGTAAAGGTTCGGGTACAACTCCGTACACAGCTTCCGGGAATACAGCGGGAGGATCAGCGTCTCCTGCACGGTGTTTTTCTCAATTTTACATTTCATAGGTTTCTTCCTCAGTGAATAAAAACTGTCATAATTGCCGCCAGCATAGCCGCTATGACCGTCATGCCTATCGCCATGTGCAGGATGGATGAAAAATGCCCGTGCTTGATGCCCTTACTTCTGCGCCGTGACGCAGAGCCACCTTTTCTTTTGGCTCTGTTAGACCAAATTTGACACGATCGGCTGTTCGTCGAACCGGAAAATAAT
>URFP01000010.1:0-23972 GCA_900547235.1 uncultured Collinsella sp.
GTGTTTACTCGCCATGCCCGGCAATCTCCCGCAAATGTTTTATGAATCAGAATCTTTTGGTTACGACAGCCACCGGGCCCAACACCATCGAGGCGCCGACCAAGACGCTCGCCCGCCGCATCGCCGACGCGTTCATCGACCCCTTCGCCGGCATCCTTGCCGCGCTCGCGCTGGTCTCGCTCTACATCGACGTGCTTGCCGTGCCCGAGCCGCAGCGCGACCCCTCCACGGTCATCGTCATCGGCATCATGCTGCTGGTATCGGGCGGCATGAAGTTTATCCAGGAAGCTCGCAGCGGCAATGCGGCCGAGGCCCTCAAGGACCTGGTCTCCAACACCTGCTGCGCCCTGCGCGACGGCGAGCGCCTCGAGATTCCCTTCGACGAGCTCGTCCCCGGCGATGTGATCCGCCTCTCTGCCGGCGATATGGTGCCGGCCGATGCCCGCATCATCACCGCGCGCGACCTGTTTGTGATCGAGTCCGCGCTCACCGGCGAGAGCGAGGCCGTTGAGAAGACCGCCGCCGCCACGGTCGTCGAGGGTGCCGACGACTCCGCGCTGTCACTGTCTGCCTGCAAGAACATCGTCTTTACCGGCACCTCCGTGCAAAACGGCACCGCCATGGCAGTTGTCGTTGCCACCGGCTCGGACACCTACCTGGGCGGCATCGCTAAGATGCTCAACGGGCGCGGCGAGAAGAGCGCGTTTGACCGCGGCGTCTCGAGCGTCTCCATGCTGCTCGTACGCCTTATGCTCGTTATGGCGCCGGCCGTCTTTGCCATCAACGCCGCCACCAAGGGCAACGTCATCGACGCGCTGCTGTTCGCCACGAGCGTGGCCGTGGGCATCACGCCGCAGATGCTCCCCGTCATCGTGACCACGAGCCTGTCGCAGGGTGCCAAGGATCTCGCCCGCCGCCAGGTTATCGTCAAGGAGCTGCCGGCGATCCAAAACCTCGGCGCTATGGATGTCCTGTGCTGCGACAAGACCGGCACCCTCACCGAGGACCGCATCGTGCTCGAGCGCTACCTCAACACCGACGGCAACGAGGACGCACGCGTGCTGCGCCATGCGTTTTTGAACAGCTTCTTCCAGACCGGCCTCAAAAACCTTATCGACCTTGCCGTAATCGACCGTGCCGATGTGACACCCTCGACCGTCGTGCCCGATGCCATGCTGGGCCAGAGCCTGCGTGACCGCTATACCAAGGTCGACGAAGTGCCCTTCGATTTCTCGCGCCGTCGCCTGAGCGTGGTCGTCGCCGATGCCCAAGACAAAACCCAGATGGTTACCAAGGGGGCTGCCGAGGAAATGCTCGAGATCTGCTCCTTTGTCGAGGTTGATGGCGCCGCCCAGCCGCTCACTGACGAGAAGCTCGCCCAGATTCGCAAGCAGGTCGCCGGACTCAATGCCGAGGGCCTGCGCGTGATTGCCGTGGCGCAGAAGACCAATCCGCGCTGCGTGGGCGAGTTTGGCATCGCCGACGAGTGCGACATGGTGCTGATGGGCTTTTTGGCCTTCCTTGATCCACCCAAAGCAAGTGCCGCGGGTGCCGTCGCCACCCTCGAGGCCAAAGGTGTAGCGGTCAAGGTCTTGACCGGCGACAACGACCGCGTGGCCGCCACCGTCTGTGAGCAGATCGGTATCGACGCGAGCAATGTCTTGCTAGGCTCCGAGATCGATGCACTCGACGACGCCGAGCTTGCCGAGCGTGCCGAAAAAACCCATCTCTTTGCCAAACTCTCGCCGCTGCAGAAGGCGCGCCTGGTGCGCGTCATGCGCGAGCTGCTCGGTCACACCGTGGGCTTTATGGGCGACGGCATCAACGACGCCGCCGCTATGCGCGCGAGCGACTGCGGTATCTCGGTCGATTCCGCCGTCGACATCGCCAAGGAATCTGCCGATATCATCTTGCTCCAGAAAGACCTGGGCGTGCTCGAGCGCGGCATCATCGAAGGCCGCCGCACCTACGGTAACCTGCTCAAGTACCTCAAGACCACGGTAAGCTCCAACTTTGGCAACGTGCTGTCCGTAACCGTCGCGAGCCTGTTCTTGCCGTTTTTGCCCATGAGCGCCCTGCAGCTGGTGCTGCTGTCGCTGGTCTACGAAATCGTGTGCATCGCGCTGCCGTGGGACACCGTCGATGACGCTTGGACCGCCCGCCCGCGCGCCTGGGATGCCGCGTCCATCAAGGGCTTTATGCTCGAGCTGGGCCCCGTGAGCTCGCTGTTTGACATTGCGACCTTTGTCGCGCTCTTCTTTGTGGTGTGCCCCGCCGCCGTGGGCGCGAGCTGGTCCGAGCTTGCCGCCGCGGGCGACGTCGCGGGTATGGCGACCTTTGCGGCGCTCTTCCAGAGTGGCTGGTTTGTCGAGTCCATGTGGTCACAGACGCTCGTGATCCACATGCTGCGCTCCCCGCATCTGCCGAGCCTGCGCGACCACGCCGCGCCCGCGCTGTGCGCCCTCACCGTGCTGGGCCTGGCGCTCGTCACCTGGCTGCCGGCAAGCCCCATCGCCGATGCACTCGGTCTCATGACGCTACCCGCGAGCTTTTTCGCACTGCTCATCGGCATCGTTACCGCCTACATCGCGCTCACCCAGCTGGCAAAGCACCGCTACATTGCCCGCCACGGCGAGCTGCTGTGACACCCGAATCGTGACGCGCGACCCAACAGGCGGTCAAAAAGTCCCGTCTCAAGTTAAACCACTCATTTAAGCACGTCCCCAATGAGTGCGGCGGAATGGCTCCCCTTGACAGCTTAAAGCCGTCATGCAGGAACCATTCCGTCGCAGCCTTATGAAAGGGACTGGGTTGTAAATGTTGGAGAAGAGCCGTTAGCGCCCAGGGGTCAGGATCACCAGGGCGTCGTGCTCAAAGGGATGCTGAGCCACGCGCACGGTGCCGTCACCGTTGTCGCGAACGGGCAGCTTGGCGATGCGCTTGTCCTCCATGTCGAGGACCGTCGCCGTCCAGCCACGCGCGCCGTCGAGCTTAAACTTGAGCGCCGTGGTACGCGGCAGGTACGCGACGATGCGATCGCCAACGCGCGCCACACGGATGGACTCGCGCGCGTCGTCGAGGAGCTCCTGCGCCGGAACCACGGCAAGTGCATCGTCGGCAGCCGTAGCGCCTAGGGCGGCAAGCACGTGCTCGATCGCGCCAAAGTCCCACACACCCGCAAACTGCAGGCACTCTTGCCAGCGGAAGGGCATGTCAAAGCCCTCGCCCAGGACCGAACCCTGGCTGCGCGATGTTTGCCAGTTCCACACGCCGTGCGCGCCATAGGTCACACCCGCGCTGGCGCCGGCAAGGATCGACGACCACACACTCGCGCGGCAGTCCTGCGCGGTGAAGCGCCAGTACACATTGCGCGACGCACCCATCTGCTCGTAACAAGGCTCAGAGTTGACCATCGGCTTTTTGGGATAGTTGGCGATAAAGTCCTGCGGCAAGTGCCAAGCCTCGGGCTGGCCCTCGTAGTTGTGGCCGGGCTGGAACATGTAGAAGTCCAAGCGGTCCAGGTACCGTGCCGGGATGGTGCGGTTGCCGCGGTTGATATGCATGGTGCGCAACGCCTCGGGCGCGCGATTGACGACTTCGTCGAGGGCATCCTCGTAATAGGCGATCGCCTCGTCGCTGGTAAAGTCGGTATCGCCCGTCACCACGTAAACGGGGTCGAACTCACCCAGGTTCTCGACGACGCGGGCAACGTGGGCACGGACCTCCTCGCGCGGCATAACCTCGGCACCGCAATGCTCGGCAATCTTGGCGCCCCAGGTACCGGGCACGTAGTTGCACCACATAAGCACGAGTGCCGGACGAATGCCGTGCTCGACGGCAGCGCGACACATGGCGGCGGCACGATCCCAGTACGCTTGGTTGGGTCGGGACCAATCAAAATGCACGCCATCCTCGCTGGCATAGGGCCAAATGCCCAGATCGGGGCAGCAGCGATCCCACTGCGGCAGCGTGTTGATCTGCAGCACGTTCATGCCCTGCTCGGCGCGACGGGTCAGATAGTAGTCCCAATCGGCCTCGGCAATGCTCGTAAACGCGCTCCAGCACGTATCGGCAAACCAAAAGAACGGTTTGCCCTCGCACAAAAAGCCATCCTGGCGACCGTTGACGGTCAGCGTTCCCAAACTCATCTGCATGTCCTTTCGTTCGATAAAGGATTTGCGAACCGCCGGAAACTTTCGCGGTAACCCCGCGCGAAAGCCCCCGCCGCTTGGCAAACCCTCGCGGGCGAATCTCACCCGCCCCCCATCAGTCTACCTTGCAAGAAGGGCCCCGCCGGGCTTGCGCCTGACGGGGCCCTGTCGTGTAGGTGAGGTCATATGCAACCGAATGGTTTGGCCTTAGGCCTCCATCTCGGCGAGTTCCTCCTTGGAGAAGCCGCAGGCAAAGACGACGGCAGCGGCGATGACAAAGGAGATTGCCATACCAACGATAGCCCAGACGGTGTTCATCTGGCCACCCTGCAGGTAGTTGGTGAAGACCAGGAAGTTGGAGGCACCGCCTGCGAGGTAGTAGGTAACACCCATGAGGCCGGAGAACACAGCGCCGATAGCACCGCCGATGAACATGCCAAACATGGTGCGACGGAAGCGCATGAGGATGCCGAAGAGCGCGGGCTCGGTGACGCCGCCGGCGATGGCGGAGATGACGTAACCGATGGCAAGGGACTTCTCGTCGGGGTTCTTCATCTTGAGGAAGGCACCGAAGGCGCAGCCCCAGACAGCGGCCATAGCGCAGTTGGTGGAAACGAAGACGAAGGGATCGTAGCCGGCGGCGATGATCTGAACCTGAGCGAGCAGGATGACGGGCATGTGCATGCCGCAGACCACGAAGAGCTGCCAGAAGGCACCGAGGACGGCCATGACGATCAGGATACCGATGCCGCCAAGGTCAGCAAGGCCGAAGAGGGCGTTAGCGATCAGCGTACCGATCTCGTTGCCGATCGGGGCGAGGACGATGAAGGCGATGGGGATGGTGACGATCATGGTGCAGAACGGCGTGAAGACCGTGGAGAGCACGTCGGGCATGACCTTCTTAAAGAACTTCTCGACGAAGTAGAGGACAGGCACCGAAAGGATGATCGGCAGGACGGACTGCTGATAGTTGGCAGCAGCGATCTGGATGCCGTAGACGGAGATGATGCCGCCACCCTCCTGCGTGGCAGCCGTCACAACGGACGGAGCCATGAGGGCGCCACCGAGCAGCATGCCGAGCACGGGGCTGGCGCCGAGCTTCTTAGCCGCGGCATAACCCAGGTAGATGGGGATAAAGGTGAACGTGGCCTCGTACAGCGTGGTGTAGAGGAAGGTGTAGGTCGGGTCGTCGGCCGAGAGCACACCAAGCATGGTGGGGCCGAGGACCGCGGCGATGGTGCGGAACAGACCGCCAGCCATGAGCAGCGGGATGAGCTGGGTCATGGAGCCGGACAGGTAGTCGAGGATGATGTTCGGCAGGTTCTTGAGCTCGAACTTCTCCTTGGGAGCATCGAGGTTCTCGTTGACGGCCTCACCCTGCTTGACGCCGGAGATGGCGACGAACTCGGCGAGCACCTTGGGCACGTTCTGGCCGATGATGACCTGGAGCTGGGTGCCGGCGAACTGGCAACCCAGAACACCCTTGACCTTCTTGATCTTCTCCACGTCGACCTTGTTGTTATCCTTGAGCGTCAGACGCAGGCGCGTCATGCAGTTGGTGGCAACGGAAACATTCTCCGCGCCGCCCACGAGCTCGAGGACATCGGTGGCAATCTGCTTGTTATCTACTGCCATGGGACCCCTCCCCATATCTTCGTGTGCCAGCCCCCTTGGGCTTAGGCACGCCTTTGGCCCGGCGACTATAACCCCTTACGGTTGCCGGACCCTTGGATACGCTGTCGTAAACAAAGTGTTTACTGAACGTTTACGGGCTTTAGTTTACACGGAGCGCCTCATTTGTGGCAATTTTGCCGTCTGAAGTCCGGTGAACGGTAGGAAATCGGGGGTGAACGTATTTAAATGGCAGAAGATGGTCTCTTTGGCCATCTATTCATATATAGCTCTTTACGTGGGCTTTTATTTTGATAAACACCTCGCTGACCAGTTATCTCATCAGCAGAAGCCCTGCTAGAAGTTAGTAAACATATGTTTAGTAGTTCATTGCGTGTTCAGTTTTGCCGTTTACCGAGTTTATCTGCTTGTTCTGCAATTCTGGATTATACTAAACATGTTTAGATTGTATTGCCGCTTATGTTTCGTGTCGGCGGCGCAAGGGAGGCAGCTCATGGAACTCAGATCGTGCACCTACGCAACCGTCACCACCTTGGGCGACTTTGGCCCCTGGATCAGCAAGGTCGTACTCGACCTGCCCTGCACCGTGCGCGCCAACGACATCGACGCGAACACCTTCCATATATATGTAGAGCGTCACGAGCGCTCGGGCGAGGTTCTGATGCGCAAGGAGCGCGGCGCCGACCATGCCGCGCCCTCCGTGGGTTACATCGACATTCTCGCCGCATATCCGTGCGACGAGAACGGACGTAAGCTCGCCGTGGGCACCCATGTGGCACTCGAGGTCGCCGAGCAGCGCCTGACCAAAAAGATCGAAGGCGGCGTCATGGGCTCGCGCATGCTCGATGACCAGCTGCACATCACGCAGCTCGCGGCTCTTCCCGGCAATGACGGCGACGATCTCACCTGCGGCCTGGTCTTCGACACCTGCCGTGGCGATATCTGCCCTGCGCTCAAAGGCTGGAGCAACGACACGCAAAAGACCGCCGTCGACGGTATCGCGCTCGAATACGGCTTCTTTGAGCCCAGCTTTAAGGCCGAGGACTCGGCATGCTTCAACCCCTTTGCGCCCGAGGCCACGGCCGTGCCCCAAAAGGCACCGCTCGTGGTGTATCTGCACGGCGCCGGCGAGGGCAAGGGCGCCACGCAGGGCGAAGGCGCCACGCGCGCCTATATCGGCAACCGTGTCACAGCCATTAGCCAGGCGCAGATCCAGCGCTACTTTGGCGGCTTTGCCTGGGTGCTCGTGCCGCAGTCGCCCACGTTTTGGATGGACAACGGCGTCGAGCAGCTTGGTCACTCTAACCAGAGCATCTACTCCCCCGTGCTCAAGGCACTTATCGATGAGTTTGTCGCCGAGCATGCCGACCGCATCGACACCGACCGCATCGTGGTCGCCGGTCTTTCCAACGGCGGCTTTATGACCCTGCGCCTGTGCGCCGACTACCCCGATTTCTTCGCCGCGGGCCTTCCCTGCTGCGCCCCGTGGTACAACGCCACGGACGAGGACGTAGCCGCGCTCGCCAAGACACCGCTGTGGTTTACGCACTCCAAGGGCGACGAGCTCGTGCACCCGCAACAGACCGTGCTGCCGCTCACGGCGCGTCTGCGCGATGCCGGCGCCAACGTGCACCTCACCTACTTTAGCCATGTCGAGGACCTGACCGGCGTGTATCGCGAGGCCGACGGCTCGGCCAAGAAGACGTTCAACCATGGCGTGTGGATCCACCAATTCAACGACCTGTGTTATCAAGACTTCGATGGGGGCAACGTACTCATCGACGGCGAGCCGGTGGGCTGCTGGGAGTGGTCGGCCAGGGTCGACCGCTAAGCCCTCCCATCGCGGGGACCGGGGTTTAGTCTTGCAAACGTCCTCGGGCATGCATGGGCTGGCGCTTTGCGCTTCGCGCTGCGCCTGCCCATGCCCCCTGCGGAATGTTTGCAAGACTAAACCCCGGTCTCCGCTGCGTTGACGTTGCTGTGACCCTGGCCGGCCGCTTCCGGCAGCACGCCGGATCGGTGGCGATGAGGGGTGTGGGTCCCGTCTTGCCTTGCGCGTAACTGGCTGAATTGATTTTGATTGGAGCTGTTCCTATGTCCCAGAAGTTGACTCGGGTGATTGTTACCACTGATATGGAAGTCGATGATATGAACTCGCTTGTTCATTTGGCTCTGTATCTTAACTTGCTTGATGTGCAGGCTGTGGTGTATACGGCTTCGCAGTATCACTTTCTTGGGGATGGGGTTCATACGCTCGGCGAGGTGAATCCACATTGGCGGACCAAAGGGCGGCGCTCTTATGAGTGGGCTGTTGTGCCTCATGAGCCCGATCCGCTAGCCGGCGAGCTTCGTGAGTATCGGCCGTTTCCCGAGCATTGGATTGAGAGCCTCTGGAGCAATGAATATGCCCAGGCTTGGCCGCAGTTGCAGGCAAATGCGGCCGCGGCCGGTGAGCCGCCGTTTCCTACGCCGGCTCAGATGATTGAGCACACGTTTGTGGGAAACGTTGCCTTCGAGGGCGATGTGCGCGAGGAAACGCCCGGTTCGCGCGTCATCGCCGACGCCATCATGGACGACGACCCGCACACGCTGTGGCTGCTCAGCTGGGGCGGTATGAATACAATCGTTCGTGCCCTCATGAGTATTGCCGAACGTTATCGTGCCACGCCCGAGTGGCCCGCCGTGCAGCAGCGGGTCTATCAGAAGGTGCGCGTGATGGGCGTTGCCGATGGCGTGGGGCAGGACAACTCGTGGCTCGACCATGGACGTGAGCTCTTTCCCGAGCTCATCTTTTGGCGTACGCCCTATATGTATGGCAACTATTTCGACGCCAAAACAGCTCAGCCCGATACGCTGCCGCTGTTTAAGGCTCCTTGGCCTGAGCGGAATCTCACGCAGGGCAACGGACCCCTCATGGCACGCTATATGCTCTATGGCGATGGTAAGGTCTACGAAAACGAGCCTGAGCGCTTTCAGTTTGGCAAGCATGCCCGTCTGGATTGGGGCCTGGAAGGCATGCCCGCGGTGCAGTTTGAGCGCGGCGATTTTATGGCCGAAGGCGACAGCATGACCTATATTCCGCTGCTGCCGTTTGGCCTGCGCGGTATCGACGACCGCGGCTTCGATACGCTGCTCGGCCGCATGTTTCTTGATGGACACCCCGATGCGAACGCGCCCACCGGTTTTGCCGCCCTCGGCACGCCCCCAGACGACAATCTCAATCCCTATCTGCGTGCCTATCAGGAAGACTTTGCCGCCCGCGCGCAATGGTGCGCCCATGATCCGGCCATCTGCTCGCATCCGGCGCATGTTGTCGAGGTCACGGCCGACCGCAGCGCCGCAGCCGGCGAGCGCATCGACCTTGCGGCGACCATCGTCGACCCCGACGGCAGGGGCTTCGATGCGCATTGGGATGTCGCCGTAGACCCGTCGAGCTATGCAGGCGTCCAGGATCTGTCGCTGTGGCAAGAATGCACGGAGGATGCCACTTTCATCGTGCCCGCCGACGCACGACCCGGCGACCGCTTTGTGCTCACCCTCACCGTGCAGACGCGCGCCGAGTGCCCCTGCACCCGCTACGCCCAGGTCGCCGTGACCGTGGCGTAGCAAGGGCGACGCCCACATTCGGCAGCCGCCGCATTCGACAAAGAGTGTCCCCAGGCGCCAAACGAGCGAGGATTTTTGGACACCCAAATGACGAGAGTGGATAATCTCCCACTTTGAGCCTGCACACAGGCCAAAAACGGGAGATTATCCACTCTCGTTCTGCGAGCACTCATTTAAGTACGTCCCCAATGAGTGCTTTCACTTCTTTTAACAAGACGCCCGGCGGGCATTAACTGCTCGCCGAGCGTCTTGGTTAGGAGGCTATAGTTGTTGGGAAAGCCTTAGGCCAGGTCCTCGCCGTTCGTCTCGATGACGTGTTTGTACCAATCGAAGCTCTTCTTTTTGGAACGCTTGAGGGTGCCGTTGCCCGCATCATCGCGGTCGACATAGATAAAGCCGTAGCGCTTGGACATCTCGCCCGTGCCGGCAGACACCAGGTCGATCGGGCCCCAGGTGGTGTAGCCCAGCAGGTCAACGCCGTCCTCGGTCACCGCGTCGCGCATGGTCTGAATGTGCTGACGCAGGTAGTCGATACGGTAGTCGTCGTTGATGGAGCCGTCCTCCTCGACAACGTCCTTGGCGCCCAGGCCGTTCTCGACCACAAACAGCGGCTTCTGATAGCGGTCGTACAGGTCGTTGAGGGTGATGCGGAAGCCCAGCGGATCGATGGCCCAGCCCCACTGGCTCTCCTGCAGGTAGGGGTTCTTGGCGCCGGCGAAGGCGTTGCCCTGGGTGCGCTCGACATCAGGGTTATCGGCACCGGCGGAACAACGGGTGCTGTAATAGCTAAAGCTGATGAAGTCGACGGTGTTTTCGGCCAGGATCTCGCGGTCCTCGTCAGTCATGCCGACGTCGATGCCCAGACGCTCGAGCTTCTTGACGGCATAAGCCGGGTAGTAGCCGCGGCTCTGGACGTCGACAAAGAAGTAGTTGTCCTGGTTGTCGAGCTGCGCCTGGCGCACATCGCCCGGACGGCAGCTGTAGGGGTAGTAGCTACCCGCCGCGAGCATGCAGCCGATCTTGACCTCGGGGTCGATCTCGTGGGCGATCTTGGTTGCCCAAGCGCTGGCGACGAGCTCGTTGTGGGCGGCCAGGTACTCGACGGCCTCCTTGTTCTCGCCCTCTTCAAAAACCAGGCCGGCACCCATAAACGGCAGGTGCAGGATCATGTTGATCTCGTTGAAGGTGAGCCAGTACTTCACCAGGCCCTTGTAGCGGGTGAAGATCGTGGTCGCGAGGTTCTTGTAGAAGTCGATGAGTTTGCGGTTGCGCCAGCCGCCGTACTCCTTGATGAGATGGATCGGGCAGTCGAAGTGCGTGATGGTCACGAGCGGCTCGATGCCGTGCGCCTGGCACTCGCGGAACACGTCCTCGTAGAAGGCCAGGCCGGCCTCGTTGGGCTCAGTCTCGTCGCCGTTGGGGAAGATGCGGGTCCAGGCCAGGCTCATGCGGAAGGTCTTAAAGCCCATCTCGGCAAAGAGGGCGATGTCCTCCTTGTAGTGGTGATAGAAATCGATGCCGGTCTGCGCGGGGTAGTAATAGCCGTCCTCGAAGTCGAGCATCTTGCGCTGGCCGGAGACCACCGCATAGCGCTCGGGGCCGTGCGGCGCCACGTCCACGTTGGCCAGGCCGCGGCCATCCACGTCGTAAGCGCCCTCGCACTGGTTGGCAGCCGTCGCGCCGCCCCACAGGAAGTCTTTACGGAAAGCCATGCATCAATCCTTTCACACGCTGTTTGTCGTGGTTTCAGTATCCCCGTAAGCAGCGCGCTACTCAACGGCAACGACGCAGGCCGACACTTCTTTTCGCACACGGCGGCCCGCAGCCGCCCCCGTCTGACACTTTTTGATACCGCCGCCCCAAACCACCACAAAGGGGACAGGCACCTTTGTGGTGGTTTGGGACGGTTTGTCTTGATCTGTAACAGGTAGACCGCCAAAACCGGGCCTGGTGTTACAGATCGAGATTTTTCGGGCGGCCCTCTACGGTTTGTCTCGTTCTGTAACAGGTAGAGGCGATTTAGCCCGCTAGATGTTACAGATCGAGACAAACAGGAAGCCCCCTAGTCGCAGGTGATGTCGAGGTTCTTGCCGACGAGGCCTACGTAGCCGCCTTCGGCTGCCTTGGGGCTGTCGGCGTGGCAGAGGACCCACTTGTCGGCCTTCCAATAGCAGTAGCTGTCACCGGTCGCAGGCATGTCGGCCGCAGCCTCGGGGCGCGGACCATTGGTGCCCGCCGGCAGCGCCACCATCACCTGGAAGCCGCCGTCGTCGACCATGCACGGCGTGTAGTGGAGCGTGGTGTTGAAGACTTCGACGACCGTACCCGCCGGCACGCGGAACGCCTTGACCTGAGCGGTGTCGAGCTTGCCGTCCTCGATCTCCCAGCGATGCGCCACGAGCAGGATAAAGTCGCGGGCGCCCAGGTTAAACTCGCTGGCGCGGTGATACTCCAGGCAGTTGAGCTGCGTGTTGTGGCCGTTGCACCAGCCCAGCTGGAAAGGACGGCCGCCAAACATGAGAAAGCCCAATTTGTCAGCATCCTTGACGCCCTCGAGCTCCGGCGCGCTTGCTACGTACTTGCTGTCCTCGGGAATGGGCGTAGCCGCGAGCGCCTCGATGAGCGGAGCGGTCAGGTTGGACGGAACGTCGTTCCACACGCAGCCATAAGATTTGAACTCGTGATCTGATACAGAGTAGATATGCATGTTCGCTCCTGTTCGTTTATGTGACAGTACGAACATTCTAGAACATCATTCATCCACGACCACGATCAATACCGAAAACATTGCATGACGAAATCACCCGCTCAAAAAGCGACATGCAGTTTCCTAGTCGAGATAATCTTTAAGAAACTCAATAACGCTCATACACCAGTAGTCGGTCTCCGGCGCATGGGGCTTCATCAATGCGTGCCCCCCTTCTGAATACATGACTCCCTCATGGTGTACTCCAGCTGCATCCAGAGCATCGACCATCTTTTCATAATTGTCGGGCGATACAATATCATCGTCAGCGCATTGCCAAAGATATGTCGGAGGATACTGCTCCCACACATGCTGATTAATACAGAAATCATCGAGCGAGTCGCGACCAGCCCCGCCGCACACCGAATCAAGAAATCTATTGTCTGATGCGTTCTCAAAGCCATGAAGATCAATCGGTGCATAACACAGGGCCAAGGCTTTTGGCGCCTCGCATCCGTAGGACGCAAATCCCTTGTTGTCCGTCCCCCACTCGGCAGTTAAATGCGCACCAGCAGAAAAGCCGATAACTGCATAACTTTTTGCGACATTAAATTTCGCTGAATTCTCCAGGACAAAACGGACGGCTCGATTTAAATCGTCGATTGGGCGCGGCATCAAAGGCTCGACCCTCACCCTGTATGACAGCACGAACACGTTATAGCCCGCATCGTTGAGCTCGGGGGCAACGGGAAAGCCTTCCACTTGATGACAAACGCTCTGATAACCTCCGCCCGAAACCGCAATGATAAAGGGAGCCCTAGGTCTCCCGGGAAAGAAGAACAGTTTCGTATTGCGCCGAGTCGGATCACGGATGCAGTCGGCTTCATCCCAAATATCGTAGGCAACCTGCCTCCCGTCATCCACGAGCTCGACAATTCGATTCAATCCACGCAAAACGCGAGCAGTTTCATATGGATTAGCATCAGAATTCATATGAGACACAATGGGTTTATTCCACATGCGCTCCCAAGTTGAAGGCCGGCAAAGCATAAGGTGCTCGCCAAAGCCAGCGAACTCAGGAAGGAGCGCGATTTCGCCAAACGTCATATCGGCAGTAATTGTCATAGCTAGTCACTCCAAAAATGAGGGTGGGCTCGCTTGAATCAACGGCAAGCCCACCACATGCAATCTGCCGCGGGGTTTTCGGCAGCTTACATCCCGAATAATTGTCTACTCCACTACCGCCTCTTCATCAGGGCGATACAGGATGTAAACGAGAACGAAGTTAAGAATTAAACCGACGACATTGCAAAGAATTGCGCCGATGAGGCTGCTCATATCACCAGAAGGATCCATATAACCGGGGAAGCTAAAAATGCCGCTCGACGTCATAACGAACGTACAGGTGTTGAAAATCGCCGGGATAACAGCACTGATTGCTCCGGCGACCATGGAAGCGATAATGATCTTCTTGTGCTCCAAGATGATGCCGTACAGCGCCGGTTCCGTAATCCCGAAAAAGCCCGTAATGGCACAGCTGAACCCAAGACTCTTTTCACTCGGGTCCTTCGAGCGGAGGGCAAACGCCAAACAAGCGCCGACAACACCCATGCTGCAGCAGAGAAGTCCAAGGATAGGATCGGAGCCGACGGTCATAATATTGTTGATGGAAAGCACGATCAGGGCCCAATGGAGTCCAAGGGGAATCATAACGAGACCGAATATCGGCCCGAGAATAACGCCGCAAAGGACGGGGCTGAACTGATAGACCGCCAGCACTGCAGCCGCAAGCAAAGAGCTCGCCTGCTGAATAACGGGGCCGATCACAAGGAGCGAGACGGGGGCGGCAACAGCAACCGCCAGGAACGGGACGAGCGCAAATGCCACAACATCGGGAAGAACCGCCCGCAGCCACTTATTAAGAACGGATGCGAACCAAGCCGCCACGATAGCAGGAAACACCGTGGAGGAATAGCTCACCATTGTGAACTTCATGCCGAGCAAATCCAGCGCATCGCCCGCTCCGGCCGCAGCAACGAAAGTCGGATAAACCAGGATTGCGCCGAGTACCGCACCGATATATCGATCGGTTCCAAAGAACTGAGCAGCAGATGATCCGACAAGAACGGGCAGGAAATACATGCAGGCATTTCCCATGCCGTACAGCAGAGTGTATATTCCGCTCTCGGCGGAAACAGCACCCGCCGTCGTCAGAATGCTAAGGATGGCGTTTATCATTCCGCATGCGATCAAGGCAGGAAGAACGGGCATCATGATGCCGCTGATGAACTTCATTAGCTTTCCCAGAAAGCCCTTAGTCTCTCCTTCGCTTGCCTCGGAATCTCCGGCGTCAATCCCGGTTTCCTTGGCAACGATTTCATAGACCTTATCGACCTTAGGTCCCACAATCACCTGATATTGCCCCGCGGAATGGCGAATGTCGATCACGCCATCAATCGCCTTGACTTTTGCATCGTCTACGATGCTTTCGTCCTTAAGGTTGAACCTTAAACGAGTCATGCAGTGAGCTACAAATGTAACGTTGTCTGCGCCGCCCACCATCTCGAGAATCTCGGCAGCGAGCTTGGTTGTATCTGCCATAAATACCATTTCTCCCATGTTGAGTTTTATATGTAACCATCAGCAAAGCGCGCGCCTTTGCCAACTAATTACCTTGTTTTCGATGCAATTCGATTGATGTGCATCATGAGGTAGAGTCTTTCTTCGTCTATAAGTTCCCGCCCCGTCAGTCGGCTGAGAACAGAAGCAATATCATCGGCGCACATTGATGCCACCGGATATTCTTTTTTGAGCGAGAGGTACATCTTGCGGTTGTCGCTCACGATGCTTTCGCCAGAGTTCAACCTATTGAATAAGTACTGAAGATGGGTTGCGAACCTTGCGTAATCGAAACCTTCCCGATCAACTTGAATGCCAAGCCGATTTTCAACAGCAACGGTTGACTCCTCCAGAACACGATCGTAGATATCCGCGCTAAACTCTTTAACTACTTCGCATGAGTCCGAATCGGCCATGTTATTGATAAACGCCATGGCAATTCCAACTGCCTCATGAGCTGGAAGCCTAACGTTAAGACGTTTCCTGATTATCCTAAGTGCATACTCGCCGATTTTAAATTCGACGGGATATTGTTGGCGGACATCAAACGATAAAGGCATGCGGACAACGATATTTTGCTCTTTGCGCTTAACCGCATACGCGATATGGTCCGCAAGGATAAACGGCAAATTAGGGCTCACCTCATAAGGCAGCAAACCTGTCGACATATCAATAACATCCGAGGTAAGCTCAAGAAGCTCGTCGGGGACCTCGTCAACGAGAGCGATGTAGCGAGAGCTAACGTTATAAAACGTTCGTTGAATCTCCGAAAGAGGGACCTCGTCTCCGACATTCTTAAACCCCAGACCACGGCCGAATGCAACCAACTGTCTGCCATTTCCATCGACGCAGAGGACAGCGCTGGTATTAATTCGTTTAACAATTTCCATGTGCCCCCCTAAACAGAACAAGGCTCCCGAAGCAGAATCCGACAATCAATGTCAACAGATGCTGCTTCAGGAGCCTTGCCTGAATATCACTCTGAGAACTAGTTTAAGCGAGCTAGTGCTAATGACCTCGAATAAACACTTCTAAACAGTTAAACGGTCGATATCTCCGTGTGAACGGTTTGGAGGCAGAGGGCGGCCCTATGCCTGCTGATAGTGCAGGTGCTTCTCGTCGATATCGGCCAGATCGCGGTCGAGATAACGGCGCGCAAGCCAGTTTGCCATGGGGAGGTTCTGGTCCAGGTAGTTACCGCACTCCTCGGGAGCGGCACCGGGAACATCGCTCTCAAAGCCCGCGACAAACGCGAACAGCTCACGCACGAGCGGCAAGATCTCCTCGCTCGTCACCTTGCCAAATACGACGAGGTAAAAGCCCGTGCGGCAGCCCATGGGGCCAAAGTAGACAATGCGGCTCGACCACTCGGCATGATTGCGAAGGAACGTCGCACCCAGATGCTCGATGGTGTGGCACTCGGCCGTGTTCATGACCGGCTCCTTGTTGGGCGTGGTCAGGCGCAGGTCAAACGTGGTGACGGCGGCACCGGTCGCCGGATCGCGGTCGATGCGGCTCACGTACACGCCGGGCTCAAGCAGCAGATGGTCAACGGAAAAACTCGCGATGCGCTCCATGGCAGATCCTCTCGGTAGTCAATTTAGGACGGGACTCTTTTAGCTGGTTGGAATGGTCGCACCAATCATACCAGTCAAAAAAGCCCCGTCCCAAATGAGCTACCCGGGACGGGGCCCGAATGATTTTTTAATCCCCGTCCCAGAAAAATCATTCTAGGCAGTGTACGAGATGGTGGCGGCTACGGCGTGGCGCCAGCCGGTGATCTTTTTGGCGCGCTCGTCGGCGGTCATGGCAGGCTCCACGATGCCGCGGGCCCCATAGACGTCGACGACATCGCGCGTATACATGCCCAGCGCAATGCCGCAGGCCCAGGCCGCACCCAGGCCGCTCATCTCGTCGTTGCTCGCGATGCGGATAGGCGAGCCAACCAAGTCGCTCTCAAACTGCATCAGGTACGCATCGCGCGTGGGACCGCCGTCAACGCGAAGCTCGGCAAGTGCCGCGCCCGAATCCTCGACCATTGCGTCAATTACGTCAAAGATTTGATAGGCAATCGATTCGTCTGCAGCTTTTACGAACTCCGCGTGACCCGTGGTGCGCGTCATGCCAAAGACGCAGCCCTCGGCATCACTTGCCCAGTGTGGCGCGCCCAGGCCGGTAAACGCCGGCACAAAGTAGACGCGGCTCGCCGGATTGGCGGCGTAGCACAGGTCGGTGACCTCCTCGGGATTGTTGATGAGCTCCAAATCGTCGCGCAGCCAGGTCTTGACGGCGCCGGCGTAGCTCACGTTGCCCTCGAGCACATACTCGGTCACGCCGTCCATGCGCCATGCGAGCGAGCTCGAAAGCCCGTGCGAGCTGGCAACGAACTCGTTGCCGACGTTCATCATGACCGAGCTGCCGGTGCCATAGGTCGCCTTGGCCATGCCGCGACTATGGCAGCCTTGGGCAAACAAGGCCGCGTGGCTGTCGCCGAGCACGCCGTGAATGGGCACGGGCGCCGGCAAAAAGCCGTCCAGGTCCGTCGTGCCAAAGAGACCGTCGGAATCGGTCACCTGCGGCAGGCAGGCCTGATCGATACCAAAAGCCTCGCACACCGGCTCGCTCCAGCAGCCACGGCGCAGGTCAAAGAGCTGCGTGCGGCTGGCGTTAGACCAGTCGCAGCGGAACTCCGCACCGCCCGTGAGCGTCCAGACCACCCAGGCATCGATGGTGCCCAGGCACAGCTCGCCCGCCGCCGCGGCCTTGGCAGCCGCCGGAACGTTCGCGAGGATCCAGGCCATCTTGCCCGCCGGATAGTAGGGCGAGAGCACCAGACCCGTCGTGTCACGCACCAGCTCGGCCACACCCTCGCGCGCGGCCAGCTTGTCGCACAGCTCGCGGGCGCGGGCGCACTGCCACACCACGGCGTCGCACAGCGGCTCGCCCGTCGTGCGACGCCAGGCAACGGTGGTCTCGCGCTGGTTGGAGATGCCAATGCCGGCGATATCTGCCGGATCGACCCTGGCCTCCTCCACCACGGCACGTGCCACGGCCAGCACGTTGGCGGCAATCTCGGTCGGATCATGGCTCACCCAGCCGGCCTCGTTGACAATCTGGCGATGCGAGCGGTCGGCACGATGAATCAGGTGGCCGCCCTCGTCCACCAGCAGCGCCTTCGTGCCCTGGGTGGACTGATCGATTCCGATGATGTATTTGCTCATGTACTCTCCTGTCTCCCCCGTCGATTCAAAAACTAAAATCCGACGGACAAGGAGCGAGCGACCGTCAAGTGCCGCAGATTGCCGTGAAAGAGGAGCGCCGCGTACTTTGTGTACGCAAGCGACGGTTTGAACGGCAAGGTGCGGTGCTTGGCGGCCGCGCAGCGTCTGTTTCTACTAGTTGCCGAGGAACTCGGCGACCGTCTTGGCGATTCCCTCGCCCGTCAAGCCGTAGTGCGCAAAGACCTCGGGACTCGTGCCGGTGATGACCGGCGCGTCGGGCAGGCTCAAGCACTTAACCGGACGCGGGCAATGCTCGCCCACGACCTGCGCGACCATAGAGCCCAGGCCGCCGAAGGGGCTGTGCTCCTCGACCGTCACGACGGCGCGCGTGGCACCGGCGGCCTCGATCACGGCTTCGGTGTCGAGCGGCTTAACGCAGTACATGTCAAGCACGGTAGCGGAGATACCCTGCTCGACCAGCAGGTCGGCGGCGTCCACGGCATGGCGGACCATCTCGCCGGTGGCGACAATCGTCACATCGGTGCCACGACGCACCCAGGTGGCACGGTCCATCTGGAACGGACACTCGTCCTCGGTATACACGTCCTCGACCGGGTTGCGCCCCACGCGGATGTAGGCCGGCTTGTTGTCGGCGACCAGGGCGCGCACGAGCTCGGCGGTCTGGAAGCGGTCGCTCGGCAGATACACGCGCATGTTGGGAATCGCGCTCATAGCGGCGATATCCTGCGCGGAGTGGTGGCTCATGCCCAAGGCGCCGTAGGACACGCCGCCCGAGATGCCGATGAGCTTGACGTTGGTGTTGGAGTACGAGACGTCTACCTTGCACTGCTCATACGAGCGCGTGGTCACAAAGGACGCCGGCGAGGCGGCCCAGGCCTTCTTGCCGCACGAAGCCATGCCGGCGGCGATGCTCACCAGGTCCTGCTCTGCGATGCCGACCTCGACGGACTGCTGGGGATACTGATCAAAGAAAGGCGTGAGCGATGCGGAGCCGCGGGAGTCGGAGCACAGGACGACGATGTCCTTGTCGGTTGCGGCGGCCTCGAGCAGCGTGTCGCAGATAACCTTGCGGTTGGCGATCTTGTTAGCCATTGATGGCCTCCTTATGGGCAGCGAAATCGGCGATGATCTGGGCATATTCCTCATCGTTAGGCAGGTGATGATGCCAGGCGGCCTTGTCCTCCATAACGGGCGAGCCATAACCCTTCACCGTGTTGAGGATGATGGCCGTGGGCTTGCCGCAGGTCTCGGCGGCCAGCGTCAGCGCGGCGTCGATGGCCTGGACGTCGTTGCCCGGAATGGACAGCACGTTCCAACCGAAGGCGGCCCAGCGCTCCTCCTGCGAGTCCTGCTTCATAACGTCCTCGGTGCTGCCGCTGATCTGCAGGCGGTTGCGGTCCACGAGCGCGCACAGGTTATCGAGCTGGTAGTTGCCGCCGCTCATGGCGCCCTCCCAGACCGAGCCCTCGGCAAGCTCGCCGTCGCCCATGATGGTGTAGACGCGGTAGTCGCGGCCGTCCATCTTGCCGGCGAGCGCCATGCCCACGGCCACGGGCAAGCCATGGCCCAGCGAGCCCGAGTTCATCTCGATGCCCTTGAGCTTGTTGTTGGGATGGCCGATGTAGGGGCTGCCGAACTTAGAGAAGCGGGCCTTGACGTCATCGAGGTCAAGATAGCCCTCGTGGCAGAGCACCGCGTAGTAGGCCTCCATGGCATGGCCCTTGGAAAGCACGAAGCGGTCGCGGTTGGGATCGTCGACGGTCTCGGGCGAAATGTTGAGGTGGTTGGCGTAGAGGGTCATGAGGGCGTCGATCACCGACATGTCGCCGCCGATGTGACCGCCGGCGCCAGCCATGATGATATCGACGCAATCGCGGCGAAGGTCCCAACGCAGGGACTCAAGCTCTTCGATAGTTGCCATTTCTACTCTCCTCGCAGGTAGGCTTTAACGTCTTCTTCGATGGGGTCGTACAGGTCGGGGGCAATGCCGAGGTACTTGCACGCCTCGTAGAGCACCGGCACCACGTTGGCGTGAATAGCGACGCAGTGGTGGATGTAGGGACCCTCGACAATCTTGGCCTCGAGGCGCTTGAGGTTGTCGACCTCGACCCACAGATAGGTGCCCATGCCGGCCGGGCCGTCGATGCCGCGGGCGTTGCCCAGCAGCAGCGAGTACTCGCCGTTGTCGCCGTCAAAGCGGGCAAGGGTGAGGTCGCCGTGCTTGGCCTCGGCCGTCAGCGCGCCAGGGTGATCGAAAGCCAGCGGGTAGGTGAGCTTGGGCTTGACAGCCGCGCAGCTGCAGGGCCAGGGGCCGCAGTGCTGCAGCAGCTCACCGTTCTCGTTATCGGGATGCCGCACGGTCCAGTCGGCAAACATGCCGCGGTGACGGCCCAGGTCGGCGGCCTCGACCATCAGCGCGGTAATGGCGCCGTGGATATCGGTCTCGCACACGACGGGGATACCCATCTCATTGAGGATGGCGTTGGCGGCGCAGGGCATAATGCCCAGCTCGTCCTGCAGGGCGTTCCAGCACTGGATGGCGCCGGCGTTGCAGCCGTACTTATCGATCAGGCGCTTCATAGCGATAGCGAGCCCTGCGACCGCGGGGACCTTGTCCTCGGGGATACAGATCTCAAAGCTGTCGCGAATGTGGTCGAGCATGGCGGACATGGCCTGCTCGTCGGCCTGGGCGTCGCGCACGGCCTGAACAAGTTCGGTCATGGGGATGGGCGAAAGCTGAATATTGAACTTCTCGAGCAGCTCGCCCTCGTTGCACATGGTGGACCAGAAGTCGAACGGACGGGTGGCCATCTGCAGGATGCGGGTGTGCTTGAAGGTCTTGACTACGTTGCACACGGCCAAAAAGTCCCAGACGCCGCGCTCGAACTCGGGATCGGTCAGGCGGCAGTTGGTCATATAGGTAAAGGGAACCTGGAAGCGGCGCAGGACCTTGCCAGTGGCAAACAGGCCGCACTGGCTATCACGCAGCCGGGTGCCATCGGGCTCGGGGCGCTCGTCGCGCGGGCCCCACAGCAGCACGGGCAGGCCGAGCTCACGGGCAAGGCGGGCGCAAACGTACTCGGTGCCAAAGTTGGCGTGGCACAGCATGATGCCGTCGACGCCCTCGGCGCGGAACTTCTTGACGATAGGCTCGATATGGCTGTCGTCAAACAGCAGGCCCTCGTCGTTGATGTCGTTAATGTCCACAATGTCGACGCCGATCTCGCGCAGGCGATCGGCCGTCAGGCCGCGATACTTAATCGCGTCCGGCGCGCTAAAAATGCTGCGGCGCGTGGGCACAAAGCCGAGCTTGATTTTATCCATGTACGTCCTCCCCTAGTCACATGTTCAGTAAACAGACGCGTGTTTCGTTTTGTTCTGTTTACTAAATGTTTTACTCTTCTGTTTAGAAGTTTAACGCGAAATACCCGTGGACGGTAGTGAAATCAGCCTAAACGGTATGTAAACGAACTGAACATACAAGGGAAACAAAAAGAGGACCCCGAAGGATCCTCTTTTGAATAGCGCTATGTTTACTGCCCTGGCGTGCTTTGACACGCCGCAGACGATGCCGTCTCCGCCTAGATCTCGCGCACGCTCTGGCGCTCGACAAAATAAGTCGACACGGCCGTCTTGCAGGTGTAGCTCTTGGGATTGCGGATGTTGCCCACCAGGCGGCGTACCGCGATCTCGCCCACCTCGTGCTTGGGGACATGCACCGTGGTGAGCGGCGGGTTGGAAAAAGCGCCCAGAGATAGGTCGTCAAAGCCGATGATCGAGACATCCTCGGGCACGCGAATGCCGTGCTCGTTGAACGCGCGCATGGCACCCACGGCGAGCACGTCGTTCTCGGCAAAGAAAGCCGTCGGCAGGTCGTCGTGCGAGGCATTGTCGAGCCACGCGCCCATGTCGCGATAAGCGCCCTCGAGCGTGGTGCCCAGCGTGACGCGCCATGCCGGATTGGCCTCGAGGTCCGCATCCTCAAGCGCTTGGCGATAGCCGCGCTCGCGGTCCTTAAAGTTGCGGATACGAAGGTCGCCCGCCAGATAGCCGATTTGCTTGTGACC
This sequence comes from uncultured Collinsella sp., assembly GCA_900547235.1. Classification (GTDB taxonomy): domain Bacteria; phylum Actinomycetota; class Coriobacteriia; order Coriobacteriales; family Coriobacteriaceae; genus Collinsella. Next base: position 22,004 of record URFP01000010.1, read on the forward strand.
TTTCTCGATAAGGTAGTCCACGGCACGCAGCACCGAATCGGTATTGGCAATGACCACGGCATCAAAGTACTGGCGGTCGCTCCAGCCATCGAGCACAATCAGGTGGGCGGCGGCGTTAGCGAACAGGGCGTAGTCCTCCTCGCCCAACTCCGTACCCATTAGTACAATAGCGGCGGCCGGATCGGCAATCAGGCCCTCGACCTGCGGACGCACGGCGTCTAGGTCGCTAAAGTCGAGCGAGACAAAGCTCGTGCTCATGCCGTGGCGACGCGCCTGGCGCTCCACGCCCTCGATGACCGCGGGGTGGAAGGTGCTCTCGTCCAGGATGGCGCCCGTCTTGCGCGCGAGCACAAACTGGATGCTCTCGAGCTGCGTCGACTGCTGATAGCCGAGCGACTGCGCACACTCCAAGATGACCTTGGCGGTCTCCTCACTCACGCTGCGCTTGCGGTTGAGCGCGTTGGACACGGTCGCAGGCGAAAAACCGGTGATGCGGCTGATCTCGCGAACACTTGCTTTAGCCATTGTTCCCCCTAGCAACGGCCGCTGTCGAGCATCGTGGCCTGACCGCCCCGTGACTCGACAACTAAACGACCGCAAATTCAATCTAAACAGAATAGTAAATGTTTAATAGCTAGTTTAGCCTGTTGTCAAGCGAAGCGACGCGACTATTCCCCCAACGGGCGTATTTACTCGGTAGCTAATCTGGATCGGGGCACAGAAACCGTTTAGCCAAGGATGCGAGCCATGCGTGCCTTAAACTCCGCGAGGAAACGTGGGGCGTCCACGGTGAGCGCCACGAGCGCGCTCTTATCCGGATCGGACAGACGGTGCTCGTCACAGATAGTGCGGCCGCGGTACTCGCCCAGCAGGTCGACACGAAGATTGCAGCCGAGCGCACCCACGAGCGTGGGATCAATCGCCACGGCAACCGCCAGCGGATCGTGCAGCGCGCAGCCGCCCAGGTAGGGCGCGTTCATTTCGTACGAACCGATATAGTGCTCGACCATGCTCGCAAACGCGCAGCCAGCCATAGTGCCCGAGCCCGTCCAGCCGGCAACGTCGCGACGTGTGAGCACCACGCGGTGCGTCACATCCAAGCCCACCATGGTGAGCTTGCGGCCCGAGCGCAACACGGCATCGGCCGCCTCGGGATCACTTGCCATGTTGGCCTCGGCGCCCGCGCTCACGTTGCCGGGCACGGTAAGGGCGCCGCCCATCACGACCACGCGACCGATAGACATCATCGCCGCCTCATCACGCTCCAGGGCGAGCGCCAGATTGGTGAGCGGGCCGGTCGCCACGTAGACCAGATCGGGACCATAGGTACGCGCGGCATCAATCAGGTAATCGACCGCCGCATTGCCATCGGCCGACGTCGCGCCCACCGGCTCGTACGGCGAGGCGGGCACGCTTGCGCCGCCGATGCCGTTCTTGCCGTGGATAAGCGTGGTGGACGCCGGCGGCGTGTAGGGTTCGGTCGCTTTCATGGGACGATCGGCGCCCAGGTACACCGGCACCTCGGGACGACCCAACAGGTCGAGCACCGCCAAGCAGTTGTGCGCCGACTGCTCGACGCGCACGTTGCCAAAGCACGTGGTGATGCCGACGAGCTCCACCTCGGGGCTCGCGATGGCATAGGCGAGCGCCATCGCATCGTCCACACCCATATCCAGATCAAGGATCAGCTTCTTGGTTGCCATTGTTCTACTCCGCTTCTCCGTCTACATCCAAACCGTCTAAACCAAACTTGTGCTCGACTTCCGCACGCGTGGGAATTGATTGCTGAGCGCCCAGGCGCGACACCGTCACCGCCGAGGCGCGAGCGCCCGCCGCCATGCACTCAAAGAGCGGCAGGCCCTCCAGACGAGCTGCAGCAAGCGCACCAATAAACGTATCGCCCGCGGCCGTCGTATCGACCACCGCGCTCGAAAGCGCCGGCATGCGCAGCGGCTCACCGCCGTCGCCG
>URFP01000011.1:0-23386 GCA_900547235.1 uncultured Collinsella sp.
TTACGCAGGCGCTGCTGACCGTCGCCGAGTGCCCGGTCTTCGTAGGCGTGGGCGGTGGCACCACCACCGGCAAGCGCTCCGTTCAGATGGCAGCCGTCTCCGAGATGCAGGGCGCGGCGGGCTGTGTGGTCAACTCCCCCGCCACCGCCGAGATGGTCGAGCACATCACCAACATCGCCGACATCCCCGTCATCGCCACGGTCGTACGTTGCGACGACGATGCTCACGCAAAGGTGCGCGCGGGCGCCAAGATTCTTAACATCGCGGCCGGCAAGAACACGCCACAGGTCCTGCGCGAGCTGCGCGAGCACTATCCCAACCTGCCGCTCATCGCACCGGGCGGCAAGACGCCCGAGAGCATCCGTGAAACCATCGCCGCCGGTGCCAACGCCATCATTTGGACGCCGCCTTCGGCCCAGCAGCTGCAGACCGACATGATGCAGCGCTACCGCAAGATGAAGGAAGACGCCACGCCCGTCATCTCGCACGACGATGTACCCATTATCGACCAGGTTGCCGCCGCCGAGGTCAGTCAGGTCGAGAACATGAATCCCGACGTGCCGATTCCCGACGAAGTCATCGAGCGCGTTGCTTCGATCCACGATCATATCGAGGAGCGTCGCGCCAACCGTGGACTCAAGCCCTCGCTGCACGGCTTCTTCTTCCGCGGAAAGAAACGCTAGCAAAACATCTTGGCCCGCCCCACAAACGTGAGGCGGGCCGTTTTCGTTTGAGCAATCATGCAGCGACGTGATGGGGCAAATTAATCCACGCGCTTGTCGCCCATAAAGAAGAGCGCCACCGTACCGGGTCCGGTATGCGAGCCAATCAGAGTACCGATGTTATTGATCTCAATCTTGCCTTTAAGCTGCGGAACCTGTTCCTCAATCAGCGCCGCAACCGCCTCGGCATCCTCGCGGCACGCCGAGTGCGACATGATGCACTTACCCGAATAATCCGCACCGTCCTGCACGTGTGCCATCATGGTCTTAGCCATCTCGGAAATCGCGCGCTTCTTAGTGCGAATCTTCTCACGTGGCGACAGCCCACCTTCGCAATCGACCGTCATAAGCGGGCAAATCTTAAGCGCCGTGCCGATGATCGCGCTCGCAGCCGAAATGCGACCGCCGCGCAGGTAGCTCGACAGATCGGTCGAAAAGAACCAGTGGTGCAGGTTGAGTTTGTGCTCCTCGATCCAGGCGGCCGTCTCGTCGAGTGAAGCCCCGCTATCGCGCACGTCGGCGGCACATTCCGCCAGCAGGCCAAAGCCCGAAGACGCTGCCAGCGAATCGATGACGCGCACCTTGCCGCCCTGGGGATAGCGATCCGCGAGCATCTGCGCCGCAACGCAGGCCGATCCATACGTGCCCGAAATACCCGACGACAACGTCAGGTGCAGCACGTCTTTACCCTCGGCAACAAACGGCTCCCAAAACTCCTCGTACTCGCCCACGCTCACCTGAGACGTCTTGGGCATGGCGCCCGCGGCAATCTGGGCAAAAAACTCGTCCGGCGTAATCGACTGATACAGATCGTCCGTATAGACAACATCGTCGATCTCGTAATGAAAACACACGACGGGGATATTGCGCGACGCAAAGAACTCACGGGTTCGGTCGGCGGCGGATTCACAGGTCAGGACAAAATCACTCATATGAGGCTCCTTACTCATTGCTACGCAAATTATCGCACAGTGAGCCTACATACGGTACATATGTCCACTATTTACCAAATCGAACCAAAAATAGCGAACATCTTTACCACCATCGTCTCCACCGGCCCCACGCATAAATACTGAGAAAACACCCTCTGTCGTCTCCACTCAACCGCCATATCTACCTCAACTAAATCGATTTACCAAACCGTTCAGCCGACAATTCAGCCGCTGGCGCAAAATCGAAACAAAAGCGGCGCATACTGATAAACGTTTGACGCTGTTTATCAGTTTTACCAGCTCCATCGGAAGGTGTTTCATGGTCGCATTCGATCGCAACCCGCAAGACTTTAAGTATCTGCGCCTGCTGTCGAGACAGTTCCCCACCGAGCAATCCGCGTTTACCGAGATCATCAATCTCTCAGCCATCCTCAACCTGCCCAAAGGCACCGAGCATTTTATGAGCGACGTGCATGGCGAGTACGAGGCCTTTATGCACATCCTCAACAACTGCTCGGGCGTCGTGCGCGAGCATGTCGACGAGATTTTTGGCGACACGCTCACCTTTGACGAAAAGGGCGAGCTGTGCACGCTCATCTACTACCCGCACGAGAAGATCGAGCTGGTCCGCAGCCAGCGCGAGGACTCGCCCACCTGGTACAAAACGATGCTTGACCAGCTCATCATGGTCGCTCGTTCGCTTTCAAGCCGCTACACCCGCTCCAAGGTTCGTAAGGCCATCCCACGCGATTACGCCTACATCATCGACGAGCTGCTACACACGCATCCGGATGAGAACAACTATCGTGTGCGCTATCACGAGCGCATCGTGGAGTCCATCCTGGAGACCGCAAGCGCCGACGACTTTATCGAGTCGCTCGCCTCGCTCATCAAGCGCCTGGCCGTCGACCACCTGCACCTGGTGGGCGACATCTTCGACCGCGGCGGCGGCGCGGCCAAGATTATGGACCGTCTACTCACCTACCATTCACTCGACATCCAGTGGGGCAACCACGACCTGCTGTGGATGGGCGCTGCGGCCGGTGAGCCCGCCTGCATCGCCACGGTGCTGCGCAACAACCTACGCTACGACAACTACGAGATCCTGGAGAACGACTACGGCATCTCGCTGCGTGAGCTTGTCGCCTTTGCCGATGCCACCTACACCGCCGGTGAGTCCATCACCCCGCTGATCAAGGCCATCAACGTCCTACTCTTTAAGCTCGAGGGCCAGATTATCCAGCGCCACCCCGAGTTCGATATGACCGACCGCCTGTTACTCGACAAGATCAACCACGACACCGGCACGGTCACGCTCGCCGACGGCAGCGTGTGGCCGCTCACGACCAACGACTTCCCCACCGTCGACCCGACGGACCCCTATACGCTCACGTCTCAGGAGCAGCACATCATCGACAAGCTCGTGTCCGAGTTTGTCACCGCCGATCACCTGCATCGCCATATCGATTTCCTCTATTCCCACGGCTCGATGTACAAGGTCGCCAACGGCAACCTGCTGTTCCATGGCTGCGTGCCGCTCAACGAAGACGGCACCTTTAGCAGCATGAACTGTCTGGGCACCTGGCACGCTGGCCGCGATTATCTCGATTTTTGCGACCACATCGCCCGCCGCGCCTGGCGCGTGGGCGACCGCGACGCCCTCGACTGGATGTGGTACCTGTGGATTGGCTTTAACTCACCCGCCAGCGGACGCCTGGTGCGTACCTTTGAGCGCGCCTATATCGCCGATAAGAGCACCTGGGTCGAGCCGATGGACCCGTACTTTACGCTTACCAAGTCGCCCTCGGTCTGCGATGACATCATGCGCGAGTTTGGCGTCGTGCCCATGGCATGTTCACCGACCGGCCACATCATCAACGGCCACACGCCCGTTAAAACCACCAAGGGTGAGCAGCCCATCCGCGCCGAGGGCAAACTGCTGGTCATCGATGGCGGCTTCTGCCGCGCTTACCATCCCAAGACGGGTATCGCCGGCTATACGCTCATCTCGAGCTCGCGCGGATGTCGCCTTAAGTCGCACCGGGCCTTTACGACGGTTGCCGAGGCACTCACGCGCAACGTGGACATCGAAAGCGAGACCAACCGTTTTGACCAAGCAGACCGTCGCCGCATGGTGAGCGACACCGATACTGGCGCCAAGATTCGCAGCCAGATCCAGGATCTGCGCCAGCTGCTCGATGCATATAGAAACGGTGCTATCGAGGAGCGCGTCTAGCCCCACCCGCGGGGATTGGCTAAACTTGCTGAGTTTGTCATCCCCGCGGCGCCCCGGCGCCACCATAAGGCAGGTACCATGCAAAAGCTCCTTGCGCAGATCATGAAGTTTGGCGTCGTCGGCGTCATTGCCACGGTCATCGACTTTGGCATTATGAATCTGCTCCACTACGGTCTGGGCCTTAACATCCTAATCGCCAACACCAGCGGCTTTATCATCTCACTCATCTTTAACTACCTCGCAAGCATGAAATACGTGTTTGCGCACAAGGAAGGCATAAGCCGCCGCCGCGAGTTCATTATCTTTGTCGTGCTGTCCGTGATCGGCCTGGCACTCAACGACGGTATCGTGTTGACACTCAACGCCGGCCTGGGACTCGAGGCCAATATCGCCAAGATCTGCGCCACCGCGCTTGTCATGGTCTACAACTTTGTGACCCGAAAGATCTTCCTGGAAGGCGACGAGACCAAGTAACTCGCAACCTTACAGCTTTACAATGCCCACGGATGACGCGCGTCGAGCGCCGTGTTGTTCGCGGGCATTGCTCGTTTACGGGCAAGTTTTCAACGTTTGCGGATTAGCTCTTGAAAATTTGGCGAGTTCGTATAGTTCTTGGCAAGGACCTTACGTTTCCCTTGCAAAAGCTCTAAAGTATCCTCTGCTCGATTCGTCAACGCATTGGATGTGATTACGTGCGCAAGGCACTGGCACAACCTCATACCAAGCAGTTCCTCAAGTTCGCTGTCGTGGGTCTTGTCTCCTTTGGCATCGACTGGGGTATGCTCATTGCGCTCGTCGAGCTGTTTCACCTCGACTTTTTGATGAGCACCACGGTTTCGTTCATCACGTCCGTCGTGGTCAACTACTGGCTCAGCATGAAGTACGTGTTCGACCACCGCGAGGGCATGAGCCGCAAGCGCGAGTTCACGATCTTCACCATCCTGTCGGTGATCGGCCTGGGCCTCAACGACCTGTACATGTTTGTGGGCGTCACGTTTTTGAGCATCGGCTACCAGGCCATGAAGGCCATCGCCACGTTCCTCGTCACCTGGTACAACTACTTCAGCCGCCGCTTCTTCCTCGAGGGCGCACGGTCGTAGTCGATTCACTATTTGCTTGAATGTAAAACCGGTTGGAATTCCCGTTCCAACCGGTTTTTTTTGTTTGCCGAGAGACCCGGCGACCCAGTCCCATTCGCATGAAAAACGGGCGGCCCGGATGTTTGTCCGAACCGCCCGTCTGGCGCACTATGTCGAGGTCCCTAGCCTGTAACGTAATACCAGACCACGTTGTCGCCATTGGAGAGAACGTAGTTACTGCAGGCCGTCATGGGCGTTGCGCCGTTGACGGAGTACATCCAGCCGCTCGTGCCACCGTACTGTTTCTCGGCCAAACCACCAATCGCGGAGACATACGTGCCGTACGACGAGCCATGTGCGTTAACGGAAAGGCCCAGCGCGCACAGGGCATCATAGACGGTAGCGCCTTCGTTAAAGGTAAAGGTGCCACCAGAAGACACAGGATTGCCCACAGCGCTCGATGTGACCGAAACCGTCACTATTACGTAGCTGGACTCCTGCGAGCCGCTCTGGCCGCCCGAGGAGGCGTTTCCACCATTAGAGGATGAGGCTCCATCAGACGACTGGCCACCGCCAGACGCATTGGAAGTATCACCGGCTCCCGTATTTTGGGCAGCGGATTTATCGCCAGACTTCTTGCCGTCCTGGTCCTCGGACTTCTTGTTATCCGAGTTCTTGTCCGATTCCTTGTTTGAAGACTCGGAATCGTCCTTGGACTTGGACTCATCAGAATGCTTGGACTCATCTTTTGCGTCATTCGATGACTTGGAATCCTTGGAACTGGCCTCGCCCGAAGTCGTAGTCGAGCCAGACACCTTGGTGTCCTTGGTTACGACGCTCTCCCCCGTCACGGTCTGAATGATCCAGTCGATGGACCAGGCACCGCTCTCGGAAGGATGGACGAAACCCAGCGAGACGACGATCAGAATGGTGCACGCGGCAGTCAGGACGCCGAGGAGTGTCTTGCGACGAGGGGCGGACGCCGCCGAAGCGGCGCCCTGTTGCTTTGCATCGTCGAACTGAATGAACGAGGAATCTGGTTGCTTGGGGTCAGCGTCCTTGGATTTATTGGACACAGCCCTCACCTACCGACGTTTGGTGAACACGAACACGCCGACGATGGCGAGACCGATGACGCCGGCGGCAACGCCAACAATGGCGAGCGGGTTGGTGCCAGTCTCCTGCTCGGAGGCACTAGAGGACTTCTTAGCAGTGGTCGTGGAAGCAGCACCCGTATCGGACTTGGAATCGGACTTCTTGTCGGACTTGTTGTCCTTCTTGTCAGACTTCTTGTCAGACTTCTTCTCGTCCTTCTTATCGGACTTATCGGAGTCCTTCTTGTCGGACTTGTTGTCCTTGGTCTCGGTCTTGGTCGACACCGTCGTCTTGGTCGTCGGCTTATGACCCGGGGCGACAACGCCGCCAGCCTGCTGGCCCTTCGTGCCGGAGCCGGAACCCGTGCCAGTGCCGGCACCAGCACCAGAACCGTTGCCAGCGCCACCGTTACCACCATTAGTGCCAGAACCGCCATTACCGCCAGGGTTAACAGCATTCTTGGTCCACTTGGCATACAGTGTCAGATCGGCCGTCACTGGCGTACTGAAGTCATACGCCTGCGTGCAAGCCTCATCGGTGAACCAACCGCCGAAAGTGTAGCCATCGCGCGTCGGATCGGCCGGCTTGACCAGCTTGCCGTCGGCCGTAGTCTGGAAGTCGACCTTAGAACCCTCGCCAGTCTCAAACGAGACCTTAACGCCACCACTCAGCTTGAAAAGCGTGCCGGAATCGTTGATGTAGTAGAGGTTACCCTTGGCATCGCAGGCAATCGGCGAGTCACAGTAATTGTTGTGTCCCGCTGCGCTAAACGCACCGGTCGCCTGTGCGTCACCCATCTTGTAGCGATACACGCCACCGCCCGAGGTGTAGTTCACATAGTCGGAAGTCGCACCATAGTTGACAGTGAAATAAACGTACGTGTCATCCGCCTGGACACTCACGAGCGGTGCGCCCTTGATGCCACCGGCAGGAAGCACGGAGCCATCGGCAGACGAAACCAACGTCGTAGCAAAGTCATTATCAAGGTCGACAATCGCCAGCGCCGAACCGCCAGAAACCTCGCCACCGACAATCAGCTTATTGCCATACAGCGTGGGCATGCAGGCACAACCCGTAAGACCAAGATCGATGACGCGTTCTTCGGAAATGCGCGAAGAGGCCCTTGCGTTTGCGTCCGACAGTGCCAGCACGTGGAGCTTGCCGTCACGCGAGATCACATAGGCATGCTTGCCGTCTTTGGACAGTACACAGCCGGAGTTGACGATGGCACCAACCGAAACGCTGCCGAGCACATCACCCGTCGACTTGCTCAGCATCTCAACGGTACCTGCACTCGTCGGAACCAGAATATAGCCGTCGCCCACTGTAGCGCTCGTCCAGTAGTAGCCCTCATCAGCATTAACATGCTGCCAAGAAACAGCGCCGGTCAGTATATTAATACGCGTCAGATGACCGTTATTGTACGTACTCGTTCCATAGTCGACATCAACGGTGCCAACGTAGAGATAGTTGCCATCGACCGTCAGCTGGGAATTTGACTGGGCAGATTTGCTCACAGAGTCAGTGACCCAAACCGTCGTCAGCGTATCGGCCGTCAGAGCCTGGACCGCACCGCCGTCGAGCGGGACGATGACCAAGCCTTTCGTATAAATCGGACGCGTGGTGTAGCCAATCGCAGTCTGAAGGTTCGACTCGGCAAGCACCTTGCCCGACTCGGCGTCGATCTTAAGCAAACGCTTGTTCACGGCAAGGTAAACGTTGCCGTTCACGACAATAGGCTCGCTCGCATTGGGAAACGTGGCACCCGAGTAGGCCCTCCAATCGAACGTCCAAGAGCTTGCCAGCGCGCCCGTAGGCGTGGACACGTTCTTGACCACCGCATTGGAATTGCCACTCCAGTCGGCTTTCCAATCGGTCGGGCGCGAAGCGCTCGGATCGACTACGACTTCATCGGGATTAGGAACGGTGTCGCCAGGGGCGTAAGCCCAGACGATTTTGTCGCCCGACCTGACCACGTAATCGCTATCGAGCTGAGGCCCGGGAACGCCATTAACAAAGAACGACCATGCACCCGACAGCTCGGTGCCATCAAGCGGGGAGACAAGACTATGAACACCCCAATAACCAAATTGGTCGTACATCTTGGACTCAATGCCAATGGCATCGAAGTAGGCAGCGGAAGCGTCCTTGATCGTCGTGCCCTCGACAAACACCTGCGTCGAAGGATCGGTCCAGCGCTGCGCCTTCTCATCCTTCTTACCGATGATCTCCATTGAAACGGAAACCTGGCCGGGCATGGTTCCATCAAAGCCATAGACCCAGGTAACCTTGTCCCCGGCCTTGAGTGTGTAATTGCCCGCGCCGACATTGGCCGCCTGACCGTTAACGAAGAACTGCCAGAATTTCCAAGTGTTTTCGTTAACTTTCTCGCTCGAAAGCGTCACGGTCTTGTTGAACGGTGAAGTCAGCGACTCGAGATACCAGCCGTACGTGCCTTTCCCCGTTTTGGCGCCAATGCCGGCCTTTTTAAAGGCCTGCTCGGAAAGATCAGCAGCGGTCGTGCCCTCTTCCACCAAAGCTGTCGTGGGCTGCGCCCATGTCTGCTGAGCGCCCGAGGCGTCCTGGCCGACAACGGTGCAGCTAACGGAAATCTGATTGGCGGGCGCGGGGTCACCGTACTTCGAGTAGCACCAGACGACGGAGTCGCCGTCCTTGAGCGTGTAGCCGCCGGCGCCGACCGCGGAGGCGCTGCCGTTGACGAACAGCTGCCAGTACGCGCCGGTCGCCGGGTCGTAGGCGAGCGTGCGGCCCGCGTCGAAGGGCGACGTGATCGAGTTGAGCGCCCAGCCCCAGGAGCCGTTGGGGTCGTAGTCGGCCTTGAGGCCGGCCTGCCTGAAGAGCTGCTCGGAGAGGTCGGCCGCGGTCGAGCCCTCCTTCAGAGCGATCTGCTGCGCGGCGGCCCAGGTCTGCTGGGCGCCCTTGGCGTCGGTGCCGACGACGGAGCACGTGGCAGAGACCTCTTGGCTTGCGGCTTCGGTAGGCTGAGATTCAGCCTCATCGGAAGCGGCTACAACACTTTTGACGTCCTGTTCGGATGAATCCGGCGAAGCAGTAGAAGCCTCGGCTGCAACAGAATCGTCCGACGCTACGCCGTTGCTATCTGCGGCATTCGTCGAAGCGCCATCGTTAACCGACGCATCGCTCGCGTTAGAGCCGGTTTCAGAAACAACACCGTCGGCAGCACCATCCGCAGGCGCTGCACCCTCGTCCGGCGTCGCAGCCTGATCCACAGCCTCGGCAATGCCCTCGGCGCCCTCGGCCCACAGCTGAGCCGGCGTGGTGCCAAAGGCCATCGCGAAGGCCAGGAATGCCACCAGGCCGCGCTTGGCTACGCCGCGCGCAATTGCGCCACGGCGATGCGAGACGCGCTGACGCTCGTCCACAAACATATCCATTTGTCTCCCATTGTCTGTACTTGGAGCGTTGCCTTGAGGCTGCCCCACGTCATCGCGCATGTTGCGCTCGAGTTCCCCCATCGGGGTCCCCCTTCCCTCCAGAGCCCTATGCACACCGGCGGCATACGCCGCAGCCGCATGCAAGATGGGAGGCGATCCGACTTAACCTTAACGACTCGGGCACGTCGTCCGATCTGCGACGCGAACATCCCGAGCCAAGAGGAATTACGGTTACTGGTACAGCCGGGGACTTGCACCCCAATTCTCCCAAACGCGCAGGTAAACCGCGCATTCATGCGTCTCCGCACCACCATCTAGGCCATCGATTATTACCGTCAAAATGGTATCACGCAAAAGAGCCTCGCACGCAGGCGAAGCCCAAGGTAAAAGCTATTGTTTGCGATAGGAAAATGCGGTGACGGTCGCGGCCTCTAGTGCTTGCCGCCGTGACTGTTGAGCCAGATATTGCGGCCCAGCATAAGCGCCAGCACCAGCGCGCTCACGTAGCCCATAAAGCCAATGACTGGGATACCAAACACAACCGGCTCGATGCGCGCGTAGTACACCACCGACGAACCGATAAACAGGCCAGCAATCACAATTGCCATCGACATACGGTCGATAATTCCGCCCAGCTGTCGCAGCGCCTTATCGCTGCTCATGATCTGCGTGTTCACCTTAAGCTGGCCGCGCGTGAGCATGCGCGAAGCCAGGCCAAGATACTCGGCCGCCTCGAGCGAGCCTTTTGCCGCGCGATAGCTGCTCGCGGCAAGATCGCGTCCCATGTCGCGCACGCGCGCATAAGTGCTTTTTTCGTTTTTGATATGCGTCTGAATGATCTGGATCATGTTGACGTTGGGCATGTACTCGGTCAACAGGCCCTCGAGCGTCACCATGCCGCGGGCGAACATCGTTACCACGCTCGGCAGCTCAACGTCGTTTTTGCGCGCCAGGTTTAACAGCGAGGTCAAAAACTCGCCGATATCCAGATCCTTCAGGTCAAGGCCCGCAAAGTCAGCCACGATAAAGTCCAAATCGGACAAAAAGGCCGAATGATCGAGCTCAGCCGAGTCGCCACGCGTCACGGCGAAGCGCATGAGCGAATCCTTGAGCTTGGGCACGTCACCCTCGGCCACGGCGAAAATCATGTCCTTGACGATACCGCGATCGTGACTCGACATGCGTCCGACCATGCCCAAGTCGATAAAGTAAACGATGCCGTCCTTGAGAATAATGTTTCCCGCATGCGGGTCGGCATGGAAAAAGCCGTCATCGAGCACCTGCGTCGAGTAATCCTCGACGATTGCGGCACCGATCTTTTCCAAGTCATAGCCCTCGGCCACCAAGCGTTCAGGATCGGCGATCGAAATGCCGTCGACGTAGTCCATAACCACCACGTGCTCGGTGCACAGGTCCAGATAGGATTTAGGACACGTCACGCCATGAACGCTCTTATGGAACTCGTAGAAGTCGTTGAGGTTTTTGGCCTCGGCCAAAAAGTTGGTCTCCTCGCGAAACGAGGTCCACAACTCCTCGACTACGCCGTGCAGGTCAACAAATTGATCGGTGTTGACGAACTTGGAAACGATACGCACCACCGAGCGGATGATATCGATGTCCTGTGCCATAACCTGCTGCGCACCGGGGCGCTGCACCTTGACGGCCACGTCCTCGCCCGTCACCAGACGAGCGCGGTGCACCTGCGCGAGCGATGCGCTACCAAGCGGATTGGGGTCGATCGCATCGAACATCTCCCCCAGGCGCAGGCCGTATTCTTCTTCCAGACAACTGAGTACGACCTCGTACGGCACCGGCTCCACGTCGGAGCGCAGACGACGCAGCTCGTCGCAAAAGCGTTGCGGCAGAATCTCGGACCGGTTGGCCAGAATCTGCCCCATCTTGACGAACATGGGGCCGAGTTCCTCGAGCAGGCGGCGCAAACGAACCGGCGTGAGGTTATCCCACACACGGTACTTTTTGACCAGGCGAACAATCTGCCCGATGCGTTCGCGACGACCCGCCGGCGTGAGCTGGTATTCCTCGTCCGGCGCCATCGCGTCGGGCTCCTCTGGCACCATATCGACAGCGCGCGGCTTCTTGCGAGCGCCCGAGACGGCGGCGTCGACCTCATCGACAACCGCTGCCTCGTCACCCAAGGGATCTAGATTGTTGTAATCGGTGGTGGAATCTGCCATCTGCGCTGCTACTCGGCCTCTTCGGTATCCTTCGCATCGTCGGGCTCAACGGACTCGACGGGCACCGAGGTCACGTTGTCCTCGACCGAATCGACGATGTCGCGCACATGGGCCAGGAAGGCCGTGCGCTCGGGGGCTGTCATGACGCGGACGCGAGCCAGAATGAGCTCGTCGAGCACGCGCTGGGCCGCGGTCTCGCCCTGCATGCCCAAGCGCTCGGTCAGATCGGAGATGGTACCGCCGGCCTGTTCGAACATGTCGGACACACTGCGGGCGATACCGGGGGCGCCTGCGTCCTTGCGCACCTGCTCGCCCTTGGTGTTAAGGTCGTCGAGAACCTTCTTGCTGCCCTCGACGGCAACGGCGGCGGCGCCGAAGCCCACGTTGATGGCGCCGTTAACAAGCTGATCGAGTTTCATAACCATGGTTGTCTCCAATCACAAACAACTGCATTGGCGTTCTTGTACCCAAGATTGAGTGAAAGCGACAAAGCGTTTAAGCGCTATTCGATCGACGGGAAATCCCTATCTCACGTTGTCGTTCATCGCGAAAGAGTTCTTCATGGCGCAGCTCGTGGTGTAGAGCACCTTGCCCAACAGGGCATCGGTCTCCACGCGCACGAGCTCGGCAAACTCCTCGTTGGCGCGTGCAAGCTCGGCAGGCACCTCGGCCTCGGGCAGAACGGCTACGGCAGCGTCGACGTCATGAATCTGCTTGTGGCCCATGCCGCCGACCTTCTCCTGATAATCCTCGACTGCGCGGCCGCACTCATGGAAGCGGACGTCGGCCAGCGCGCCGATCAGGCGGTTGGCCCAGTAGAAGTTTTCGGACGTCACGCGAGCCTGCGTGTCGGCAAAGTACTCGGGCATGGTCTCGACGTTGGCGTACAGCGGAACCAGCGCGTTAAACGAGTTGGAGCCAAAGGCCATCCACTGCACGGCGCGGTAGGCCGGATGCGCATAGGGGCGCAGCTGCAGCACAGCGAGCTGGCTGTTGCGGTTGATGCCGATGGGGCGATAGGCGCCACGCGTGGCGGGCGTGCCCTTGCTGCCGTAGCAGTCGTACTCCGTGCCCTGGTAGTGGCTCGAGAGTACGTACTTGATGTCCTCGATGGTCACCTTGCGCTCGGGCACGCGGCTCCAGGGAATATCGTCGCTCTCGGGCGTGTAGTCGGCCTCGGGACCGTCCCACACATCGCTGGGGTTAAGGCAGCGCTGCATATACCAGGCGCGCGGCGTGTTGTAGACGTGGTCGCTGTCGCTGTGCGAGCCAAAGGCCTCGCGCGGGTTGAAGACCGCGGCCGGACCGTCGCCCTCGACGCCCAGCGTCAGGTCCAGATGCCACTCGGCCATCCAAGCGCGCAGGTCGGCGGAGCACATGTGATCGGCCTGGGCGCCCTCGGCGTCATCCAGGTCAAAGCTGTCGATACCCAGCTGGTTGGGCATGGCCACATAGACGTCGTCAGGCACGCGCTTGGCGATCCAGTGGTGACCGCCGATGGTCTCGAGCCACCAGATCTCGTCCACGTCGCTAAAGGCGATGCCGTTGTTCTCGTAGGTGCCATAACGCTCGAGCAGGTCACCCAGAATGCGTACGCCGTCGCGGGCGGATTTGGCATATGGCAGCACCAGGGTCACCATGTCCTCCTCGCCCAGACCGCCGGGCTGCGCCGGAACATAGCCGTCCTCGTCCTCGTTGCCCTTGGCGGGCACGTAGTCGACGAGCGGGTCGGCGCCGCGAACGCGCTCGTTGGTGGTGAGCGTCTCGGTTGCGGACATGCCCACATTGAGCTCGTTGAAACCGGCCTCGGCCCAGATGCCGTGGCCCGGGACAACATCGGGGACGCTCGTGTAGCGCATGGGGTTATCGGGCAGTTCAACGGTCAGGTGACTCAGGACGCTCGTGTAGACGCGCGGCTGCTCGTCGGGATGCACCACGCGCATGCGCTTGGGCTCAAACACCCCGTTGGACGAGTCCTCGTTGCGAGCAACCAACGTCGACCCGTCGTAGCTCGCGTTCTTACCAACCAAAATCGTTGTGCACGGCATGCGCATCCTCCTTGAGCGAAGAAATCAAACGATAACAGTGTATCGCTTCGGCGCAGAAAGGGCGAAACCGCGGCGCTGGCAACCCCTGTGGTCAAAAAATGCCAAATATGAGTACTGTCACCAATTTAGTAACAGCAATTTTGCTACGTATGGGTGTCGAAAGTCTACATTTGTTCAAAAATTAGATGATGTAATTCCTCATAGGTCCAATAAAATAAGCTCTCTATCGATAATAAATATCGTTAGAGAGCCTATTTGACCTAAAATATATGTGACTATCTTGGCAACAGTACTCATATTTGGCATTTTTTGTCCACGGGGTATAGAGCTAACCCCTCAAACAGCCCAAAACGCCTATTTCGATGCGCGCTCGGCCGCCTCGATCACGTGTTTGGCGAGGATCGCCGTCGTCACAGCGCCCACGCCGCCCGGCACGGGCGTGATGGCGTTAACGACCGGCTCCGCAGCATCAGAATCGACGTCACCCACCAACTTGCCAGCGGCCTCGTCCCAATTAATGCCAACATCAATGATCGTCTGGCCCTCTCGAACCGCATCCACGTCAATCGTACGCGCGCGTCCAACGGCGGCAACCACAATGTCGGCAGCACGGCACTCGGCAGCAAGGTCGTGCGTATGCGTATGGCACGTCGTCACTGTGGCATTGCGAGCCGTAAGCATGGCGGCAACGGGACGGCCAATCACCAGCGACCGACCAACGACCGCGACCTTGGCCCCATCCAGCTCAACGCCGTAATGATCCAGCAAAGCAAGCACGGCTTCGGCTGTGCAGGGGGCAAAACCCTCGCCGCGCCCCGAAAGCGTGGTGAGCAGCGAAGCCGGCGTCATGGAGTCAACGTCCTTGGCAGGATCGAGTGCCGCGGCAACCGCGTCCTCGTCAAGGCCGGCGGGCAGCGGGCGGAACATCAGGCAGCCATGAACAGACGAATCGGTATTGATGTCCTCGATGGCCGCCAACAGCTCGTCCTGCGAAACATCGGCGGGAAGCAAAACGCGGCGAGCCTCAATGCCAACCTTTTCGCAGCGCTTGAGCGCACCGCGCTCGTAGGATAGGTCGTCCTCGCGTTCACCCACGCGCACGATAGCCAGCGTCGGCACAACGCCGCGCTCGCGCAAAGCCACGCAGCGAGCAGCAAGTTCCTCAGTCAAAGCGCGAGCAACGGGGGCACCCTTCAGCAGTTCAGCCATGGCTATCCCCTCTTCCTTGCGGCGTCGGCGGCGCGGCGCGCCAGCGCATCGGCGCGCGGCAACCACATGTCG
This sequence comes from uncultured Collinsella sp., assembly GCA_900547235.1. Classification (GTDB taxonomy): domain Bacteria; phylum Actinomycetota; class Coriobacteriia; order Coriobacteriales; family Coriobacteriaceae; genus Collinsella. The sequence continues at coordinate 15,005 of URFP01000011.1, forward strand.
AGCAACTCATCACACGCCGTCTCGAGCTCCTCAGCACGAGCGCGATCCTTCATAGACGTGGTGTTCGCAAAGAGCGTCAAGCTCGCGCCCTGCATAGCGGAACGGCAGAACACGGCGCCGCACGCCACATCGGACAGCAGCTGACGCGAACCCTTGTCGGCCATGTCCTCGAGCAGCGCCAGTGCACGCCCGCAGGCATCCATAATGCGATACGGCGGCATAGCGGCCACATGCAGCGCATCCTGAATCGCGGTCGCTCGAGCCGGATCGCCACGCGGAATACCGTACGCCGCGGACACCTGCCCATATGCACGAACGTCCTCGGCAACCAACTCGACAAGCTCCTGGGCCAACTCATCTGCCTGGGCAAATGCGCGCGTCAGGTCATCCGCGCGATCGGCAAGCGCAGGATTGGTCGCACCATAACGAGCGACCATTCCACAAAGCGAGGCGCCCAGCGCGCCCACAAAGGCGCTCGCGCTGCCACCGCCGGGAACCGGCTCGCGTGCGGCAAGTGCCTCGGCAAACTCTCGACAGGTTTTATCCATCATCTCTTGGCTCATACGCACGCACCTTCAAGTCATATACATCGGTCAGGCGGCAATCGCCGACCAACCGCATCGAACACGTAATGGTGCTAAGTCTAGCCCATAAGCACATGGGCGTCAGCGCACCTGGCCATCGCGGATTTCTATGACGAACGATAGGCCATGCCAACGCAAACATGGGACACATGGCCCACGTTTCGAGACTCCCGGGCAGCGGCAACTGGGGCATACATATAGGTAAGGAGCCCCATGTTGGGGCAACGCTCATCACGGCACCGGACGACGAATGGAGGAATCACCGCACAGCAAACAAAGTCATCATGTGCACGCGCAACCGCCGCCCCAGCGATCCGCGGCACACGATGTCCCTGGCAGACAAGGAGGACGCCACCATGAAGAAAAAGACCCTATCAATCCTTTCCCTTTGCATCGCCCTCTTTGCCGCATTTGCCCTTGTCGGCTGCGGCGGGAACGCATCGGGCGGGGGCAGCAGCGCATCCAAGAGCGAGGGCAAGGAAAAGGCCCCCGTCGCCAAGAAGACCGACTTTATCTGGTTTAAGGTCGAGATGCCCGAGGGCGTCGGCGTAAGCGACTCCGCCGGCAAGAATGCCGACAGGGTCCAGCTCACCTTCCCCGAAAACGAGAACGCCTCGGCCGATCGCTTTATCCTCGTTTGGAAAAAAGCGATGACAGCCGAGGAATCCCACGCCGACCAGGCAGAAAAGAAGGGGGATACGTTCCAGTGGAAGGATGGCGGGTCCGTCGAGTATAACGGCAGGACGTGGCTCGTCGGAACATACGAGGACAACAGCGGCATCTCAACCATGCTTTTTACCGACGTTGAGCCGGGAAGCGTCTACGTCCTCATCTCGAACTTCGACCAGCACAAGAAAGAAGCCGAGACGCTCCTCAACTCCATCGAGTTCCCCGATGACATGGCAGAGGCAGTTTCCGAGGCGCGCGAAGTCGAGATTTCGAGCATCGAGCTCAAGTAACGGGACACCCGCACGCGCCTACGCGCACCTGCGCACATGCGCCCCATTAAAGCAACGGGCACCCAACCCCGGGGAGGGCCGACAGGCATCGGCCCTCCCCTCTTTTGGACCCGCGCATATTGCCACTTGTCGGCGCAAATCCGGCCCTCAGAATGGGACACATGGCCCACCCTAGCGAGCCGTCCACGCGTACAGTAAAGGCAGGTAATCCATGGGCGGTTACAGATCGAGGAGGACACGACCATGAAAAAGAAGGCCTTTGCGATTCTCACACTCTGCATCAGTCTCCTTGCCGCGGTTGCCCTGGTGGGTTGCGGCGGAAGCGGCGGCGCTACCGGCAGTGGCGGTGGCGGCGGCGCAGAAAAGCCAGCCGTGGATATGAGGACCGACTTCATTTGGTTTAAGGTCGAGGTGCCCGAGGGCGTCGAGATCACCGACGTTGCCGGCGACACCGCCGACAGGGCCCAGTTTAAGTTCACCGAGAGCGAGCACGCCAGCGATCGCTTCATCCCTGTCTTCGACTCTGACAAGAACGCTGACGAGCTGTTCGACTACGAGGCCAAATGGAAGGCCAACTTTGAGTGGACCGAGAATGATCCCGTCAAGTACAACGGCAAGACTTGGCGCAACGCTTCCTATACACACTCGGGCGGCGTAACGACTGAGTACTTCACCGAAGCAGGCGGCGGCAGCGTTTACGTGAGCATCGACAATGTCGAGGAGCACAAGGACGCCGTCGAGACCATGATGAAGTCTCTGGAGTTTGCCGATGACATTGCCAAGGCCAAGACCGAGGCCATGGACGTCAAGCTCGACGATATCGAGATCAAGCGCTAAGCGACTGGCGAGCGCAACGGGAAACACGGTCGCAGAGCAAACAAGCGACGGTACCCCAGCGCTTCGTACCCAGGGAGGGCCGGTAAACCGACCCTCCTTTTCTTATGCCGATAGCCGGCGAACGCGAGGGTGCCGGGCGGCAAAACCACCCCCAGCGCGGTAGCAGCACAAATAGACAAGCGCCCCAACGCGTCCGCCCGCCGATTTATGGCGCCACGCAGACAATTAAGCCAACACGTTTAGACATCCGGGCAGTATAGTGAACAAAATGAGTGCATAACCGCACCCTGCGAACGGAGGAGTTATGACCGAACACCGCGCCATCAGCCGTCGAGCATTCACGTTGGGCCTAGGACTCGCAGCATTGTCGCCATTTGTAAGCCTGCCCGAAACCGCGGGATTGGGCCTTCCCGTGCGCGCGGCATTTGCAGAAGACGCTGCCACAGCGTCAGTCAGCCTCGACAATTTCGTCATTCGCCTTCGCCCCGCGGGCTATTTTCGCACCGCGAGCGTCAACCAAGACGGCAACGTTCGCGGCAACGTCTGCCACCTGTTTAACGACGGCACGTCCAGCAAGCTCATCCTTGAGAACGTAACGACCAAGAATGACGATACAAACTGGTATGCTATCCGCACCTTGCTCAATTTCGAAGAGCATAAAAAGACGGGCTACAGCATTTGGTCGGTCGACGACGACTCGGACAAAGATGGAAAGGTCATCCACGTATGGGGCGGCGAGTATGACAACAAGCCCAGCCGCGCTTTTGCGTTCGAGCGTCAATCAAACGGAACCTATATCATCCGAGACCGCACGGTCGAGAAAGAAACCGAGAAAAAAGACATTAAGTACCTGGCAATAGAATCGAACGGCGAAGACCAGGACAACAATAAGATCTGCCATAAGAGTAAGAGCATTCCGTGGGAGCTCGAACTTATCGGTTACGACATGAAAAAGAACGATGCCACGGTTAGCAGCCTCGACTGGATCACGTACAGCAGCTACGTCGATGGGCCATGTTGGATGAAATACGTCGACGACAACAAGTTCCTCGACGAGCTGAGCATCCCGGGTACGCACGATTCGGGCACCTGCAGCGTGGACAACGACACTGAGCCCCAATCCTCGCAAGTAAAATGCCAGCAGGATTACATTCCCACGCAGTTGCTCGAAGGCATTCGCTATTTTGATATCCGGCTCGGAAAGGGCGACGACCCCGGTATCGACCACGGGGATTACTACCTGCTCAAAAAAGACGCGTACTTTATGCATCTTTCCGATGTCATAGGCTACTTCAAAACGTTTTTGAACGAAAACCCGACAGAAGCGCTCATCATGCTTGTATCACGAGGCAACGACGAGGCTACCGACGAAAGTGTTACGACGGCTTTCGCCAAGGTTTTGGACGACAACCCCAAACTGTTCTATACGTCGAGCCGAATCCCCACGCTACACGAGGTGCGCGGAAAGATCGTTCTGCTGCGTCGATTTAGGCTCGCCGGCAACAGTGTAAGCGGCCACACGTGGGGCCTCGACCTTACCGAATGGGATGACAAGATCAAGGCTCACTCCGACAGCGCCACTATGTGTCTCGTCCAAGACGCGCGGGGCTTTGAAGCCGCGGGGGAAACAGGCGACAAAGAGCCCTATTGCACCAAGGTATACGCCCAGGACAAGTACAAACTCACGGGAACCGACAAGCTCAGCTGGGTCGATAATGCGCTGAAGGAAACGACCGGGCGCACGCGCAACGAGGTAGATGTCGAGGACGATAACGGGGCCAAGGAGCAAGTCCTGGAGCGCTGCTGGTCTATCAACTACACCAGCTGCACGGGCTTGTCGCACGGAGGCAATCCTTTTACCTCGGCACGAGTAGTCAACGAGCATCTGTATAAGAGCCCGTACATCAACCCCAGCGGCACCGAGGATACAAAGTCAGATTACCTCAAGCACATTGGCATCATCGCATCCGACTTTGTTGATGCGGCGCTGGCCCGGAGCATCTACCAGCGCAATTACGATTACGATACACAGCACAAGCAGACAGCTTCGTACTACCTCCCGAACCGCATGCGCATGACGTACGGCGACTCGCTGAGCGATGCCTCGCTCCAGGATGGCAAGACCGTTGGCGAGGGCCATTTCCGCCTCGTCGACAGCAGCAACGTACTCAACGTAGCGGCTTCGGGCCATGCGTTTACCATCGAATATGTGGATGTCGACGCCTTGGGCAACGAGACCGTTACGGAGCTGCGGGGTCATGTGCCCATCGATATCGATCCGCGCGCGTTGACGCCCCATTTTGAGGGGCTCGAAGGCCTTAAGGCCGGCGAGGATGTGCGCGCCAAGGTCACGGCGCCGCTCGACGGCAAGCTCGAAAACGATGCCTGCACGGCCCAGCTCGAGTTTATGCACGATGCAAACGGCGCGCCGGGCACGGCAATGGCCGAGGGCGAGGCATTTACCGCAGGGACGTACTGGGTGCGCGCGAAAGGCCTGTTGGGCGACGCGGCGCAGAACTACACGCTCGCCAGCGACGGAGCCGCAAGCTTTGCAGTTGCAGCCTCGGGCAACGCGGGCGGCGACGGCACCGGCACCGACAGTGGCACGGGCCCCAACGCAGGTAGCGCCGACAAGAACGGCAAGGGCAACAAGAGAGACCAGGGCAAGAGCTCGGGCGGAAAGCTCGCCAACACGGGCGACGGTTCTGGCGTTGCCGCCGGGCTCGCTGCCGCCGCCGTAGCGACGACGGTCGCCGGCGCAGCAATGCTTGCCAGTGACCGCGACAATACCGAGGACGTTAACAAATAGGCAAGCCAGTTTTTGGGCGCATCAACTCAATCGGGGCGCAGAATACCGTTCTGCGCCCCGATTTTTACCTTGGACCGAACGCCGTTATCGGCTACATCACCATGTTCAGCGCGTTCACAAATTCCTGGGTCTTCGCACGGCTACTCAGGCTAAAGACGCAAGCGGTCAACAGTCGATTGCGCAGAAAAACATCGCGGCCTTTGATTCTATTGACGCCCGTAATGTCCTTAAGATAGACAATTTCGGCGTGCTTGCCACCAAAAGTGCCCTTCTTGAGCACCTCGATGCGGTTGGGGTAGATCTTGACGTCTTTAAACCTACCCGAACCCTTGTCCTGAAACAGCAAGGTGTTGTTGTCCATGCATGTCACTCCCATGGGGTTCGTGAAAACTGTCTCTATTGCCACATTTTAGTCACTTCGGGAATCCTGCACGAAGGCGCTAGGCGACATTGGAATTCGAGTCCGCGCGAGAACTTTTAATGAAGTGCCCGGCACTTCCCCGCAATACAAAAACGGGGCAGCCCGCACTCCTGCGAGCCACCCCTTGCCCCTGGCTATCGCGCCGTCATGTCAACCGGCACCGCTCCCCTACTTCCCAAAAATCGCGCCGAACAGGCCCTTGCGTTTGGGCTTTTCTTCTCGGTAGGAACCCTCGACGGCGGCTGCAACCTGGCGCGGTTGCTCGCCGCCTCCACGGCGCACGATCTGGTACAGAAACGGCGACTTAACGTATTTGACCTCGATGGGCGTGGCGTGCACGGTGCTCTCGCCGGACAGATGAAGGCTCAGGTTGAGCGGCGCCACGATATGCGTCTCGCGCTTGTCGCTAAACACCACCGCGGCCGCGCGGCCCGTCTGGCCGTTCACGGCGATGCGCACCTGCTCGCCGTCGCGGCTATCCGTCGCCGGACGATCGACAAAGTAGACCGGCACCATCACCAGACCGTCCTTTTGCTTGCGGGCCTTGCGCGCCCACATGCGAATGCTCTTTTTATTGAGCCCCAGTACCGCCTCGGCATCGTTGCCGGCAATGTCGAGCGCCAGCTTATCAATGACCACCTGGTCCTTGGTAGATGCATCGACGGAGACAACGCGAAAGTCGCCCTCCTGCATGGCAGGATCGAACGGCCCCACCTTGCCAAAGTCCCACGGCTCCAAAATGCCCATAAGACGAACGTCCAGGTAGTTTGCCCGCGGATACGCCCAATCGAGTACCTCGTAGTACACCAAGGTCTCCTTGCTCAGGCCCTTGCCCGGGAAGCTCGCCATCATACGCAGGTCCGCCAGCGCCATGGGGAAATAGAAGAGCATCATGTCGTTTTGGATCGCGTCTTCCACGTCGTGCCCGGCAAAGGCATCCGGGTACTGGCGCACCAGCTGCAGCGCGTTGGCACGTGCCTGCTGCGGTGAGATTTCGCAGGGAATACCCTGCTCCGGCACATACTCCGCACCCACGCCCATGGTCAGACGTTTGCTAAACGTACCGGGCTTGAGCAGGTCGGCAATGCCGATCTTGTTGCCGCAGGACGGGCACTCAAACACACGCTGCGTTGACTCGCCCTCAAAGGACGCGCCGCAGAAGGGGCAGGGAATGCTCACGTGCGTGGCTTCTTGGAACTCCTGCGCCGTGCCGCGGTCCTCCCATAGCAGATGCTCCAGAACCGACTGATTGCGCCAGTGCGAATTAAAGAAATACCAGTCCGGGTCCTCCGGGCGCTCGAGCTGCGACACATGGGTGAGCTTAAGTAGCCCATCGACAACCGTCAGCGGCGCATGGCGAATGCCCAAAGCGCTCTTGGGCTCCCCCGCATCGGCCTGCCACGGAACGACCGTGCCGCAATAGGCGCACTCAAAGCTGCGTTTAGCCTGGTGTGAGTACATAGGGCCGCCGCAGTTTTGGCATTTAATGGCAAACATCTCGTCCATGGAAACGTCCTCCTTTGCACAGGGGCTGTCGACATTAAGTATGTCGAGCAAACTGGCACATGCCCATACCCATGTGGCCCAAAATGGACCACCCAGGCAGACGGGAAGGCCTGCTCGTTAGCGCGGGCAGACCATTGCTGCATTTTCTGAGCACCGGCGCACGGTGCGCCCATGCGAGCTACACTATCCCCTTAAACATGATTGTGAGGACGACCGCTATGCTATTTGTAAATCAGCTGGTACATACGCTTGTTCCCGGCAGCGAGGGCGAGCCGGTCGATGCCTCCTGTCGCACCAACGCGGGCTTCGCCGCAAGCCTCATCTGCATTGGCCTCAACATCACCCTGTGCCTGGCCAAGGGCATCGCAGGCCTGCTCGCCGGCTCCGTCTCCCTCATCGCCGACGCTTTCAACAACCTCTCCGATGCCTCGAGCAACATCGTGAGCCTGCTCGGGTTCCGCCTTGCCAGCCGCCCTGCAGACGAAGGCCACCCCTATGGCCACGGCCGCTACGAGTACCTAGCCGGCTTGTTTGTCGCCGTCCTGGTTTGCGCCGTCGGCATCAACCTGATCCTCGAGTCGGTCACTAAGATCATCAAGCCCTCCCCCACCGCCTACACGCTGGTCTCCCTAGCCGCTCTCGTCTTGTCCATGCTCGTCAAATTCTGGATGGCCGCATTCAACCGTGCACTGGGCAACCGTATCGATTCCGAAACACTCATCGCCACAGCACAGGACTCCAAAAACGACGTCATCACCTCGGGATCGGTCCTGGCCGCAGCGCTTATTTCGCAGACGACCGGCTTTGACCTCGACGGCTGGGCGGGCCTGGGCGTGGGCGTCTTCATCTGCATCAGTGGCATGGGCCTGGTGCGCGACGCCATCAGCCCGTTGCTGGGGCAAGCGCCCGACCCCAAGCTCGTCCAGGCAATCCGCGACAAGATCATGTCCTATCCGCAGGTCTTGGGCACACACGACCTGATGGTGCACGACTACGGCCCCGGTCGTCAGTTTGCCAGCGCCCACGTGGAGATGCCCGGCGAGGGCGACGCATTTGAGCACCACGAGATCCTGGACACCATCGAGCACGACATCAAGCGCCAGATGGGCATTGGCATCACGCTGCACTGCGACCCCATCGCGACAACCGGCGATGATCTGCGCGGCTGGGTCAAGCGCGGCGTCATGCAGATCGATCCCGCGCTCTCCATCCACGACCTGCACGAGCACGACGGGTTCGTTTCGTTTGACCTGGTGCGCCCCGACG
>URFP01000012.1:0-22778 GCA_900547235.1 uncultured Collinsella sp.
GGCAGCTGATTCCCGCCGAGATTACCGAGCTCACGAGCATTACAAATGCCGATGTTGCAGATGCCCCGTCGGCGGTTGAGGCCGTCGCCGCTCTCGCCGATTTTGTCGGTGGCTGCCCGGTGATCGCACACAACGCCACGTTCGACCGCTCGTTTATCGAGTCGGTCAAAGGCGGCGTCAACGTGAGCGATATTTGGATCGATTCGCTAGCGCTGTCGCGCATCGCGCTTCCGCGCCTGGCCTCGCACAAGCTGTCTTTTATGGCCGATCTGTTTGGCTGCGACTCGGTATCACACCGTGCCAATGCCGACGTCGACGCTCTGTGTGGCGTATGGCGCGTGTTGCTCGTGGCGCTCACCGACTTGCCCCAGGGCCTCATGGCGCGCCTAGCCGACATGCATCCGGACGTGCCTTGGTCCTATCGTCCTATCTTCTCATTCTTGGCAGGGCAGAACCCTGGTTCTATCTTCTCTCTCAGCGCCGCTCGTGCTGACGTTCTCAAGGCCGATCGCGCCGACGATCGGGTGGACGCCGATGAACTGCCGGTTCTCAAGATGCCGAGTCGTGAGGAGATTGAGGCAGACTATGCGCCAGGTGGCCTGGTCAATCGCATGTATCCCACCTACGAGCCGCGTGATGAGCAGATCGCGATGGCGCTCGAGGTCCGCGATGCGCTGGTCACGGGCACTCATCGTGTAATTGAGGCGGGCACAGGCGTCGGCAAATCGATGGCCTATCTGGTGCCTTTTGCCGAGGCAGCACGCCGTAACAACATCACGGTTGGTATTGCGACCAAATCGAACAATCTTGCCGACCAGCTCATGTACCACGAGCTGCCAAAACTTGCCGAGCAACTGAACGGTGGTCTGTCATTTTGCGCTCTCAAGGGGTATGACCACTATCCGTGCCTGCGCAAGCTCGAGCGCATGAGCCGCGGCCAGGTCGAGATCACCACCAAGCGCGATCCGGCGGACACGCTCACGGCGGTCGCGGTCATTATGGCGTACGTCTGCCAATCAGCCGATGGCGACCTCGACTCGCTCGGCATTCGGTGGCGCAGCGTCAACCGTCCCGACTTTACGACGGCCTCGCGCGAGTGTGCTCGTCGCCTCTGCCCGTTTTTCCCTGATAAATGTTTGGTCCACGGTGCTCGCCGTCGTGCGGCGCATGCCGATGTGGTGGTCACCAACCATTCCCTGCTGTTCCGTAACGTCGCGGCCGAGGGCAGGATTTTGCCTCCGATTCGTCATTGGGTAATCGACGAGGCCCATTCCATCGAGCGCGAGGCGCGCCGTCAGTGGGCGCGCGTGGTGTCGGCGGACGAATCACGCGTCCTGTTCGAGCGCCTGGGTGGCTCGAGCACCGGCGCACTAAGCCAGGTTTCCCGTGATTTGGCAACCTCCGAGGGCTCTACGCTCTATCTGGGCCTTACTGCCAAGGCGACGTCGACGGTTGCCCGCGCGAGCATGGCAATCGCCGACGTGTTCGATGGCGTTCGCGAGCTCGGCCGCCGTGCGCGTGGGGGTTATGACAATGCCAATCTATGGATTGGCCCCGAGCTGCGCGAATCTGACGACTGGCATGATTTCTTACAGTCGGCCTACGCTGCCATCGACGCATTGGAACAAGCTGACAAGAGCGTCGACGCGCTGGTGCAAGCCGTCGCCGTCGACAAGCCCGAGGTTGTTGTCGACCTGGGTGATATCTCGCGCCGCCTGCACGAGCTGGCCGAGAACCTCAAACTCATCATTGATGGCACCGATGAACACTACGTGTATTCGCTGCAGGTCAATCGCAGGCTGCGTGCCGGCGGCGAGTCGATGACCGCGGAGCGCATCGATATTGGCGAGGCCTTGGCAACCGAGTGGCTGCCCGAGGTTCACACGGCTATCTTTGCCTCGGCGACCATGACGGTGTCCAAAAGCTTTGAACACTTTAACCATGCGGTCGGCCTCGATCGCATCGGTGCTTCAACATCCTCATCGCTGCACTTGGACTCGAGCTACGACTTCGATTCGAACATGGCTGTAGTCGTTGCGGGCGATATCCCCGATCCGCGCGATCGTGAGAGCTATCTTACGGCGCTCGAGCGCGTGCTGGTCGACGCTCATCTTGCCATGGGCGGCTCGGTGCTCACGCTGTTCACCAACAGGCGTGACATGGAGGAGCTGTACGATCGCGTCGAGCCCAAGATGGCTCGTGCGGGCCTGGAACTCAACTGCCAGCAGCGCAACTCATCTCCTCGTCGCCTGCGCGACCGGTTTATCAACGAGCCAACCTCATCGCTTTTTGCGCTTAAGGCCTTCTGGGAGGGGTTTGACGCCAGCGGCGAGACGCTGCGCTGCGTCATCATTCCCAAGCTGCCGTTCTCGAGCCCCACGGACCCGCTCTCGTGCGAGCGCAACCTGCGCGAAGACCGCGCTTGGGCGCGCTATTCGCTGCCTGAGGCAGTGCTCGAGGTCAAGCAGGCGGCCGGCCGCCTTATCCGCTCGTCGACCGATTGCGGCGTGCTGATTCTGGCCGACCCGCGCCTGGTGACGAAGGGCTACGGAAAGAAGTTCTTAACGTCGCTGCCCACGAGCTCCTACCAGCGCATCGAATCGGCGCAGATCGGGCACTATCTACAGCTGTGGCGTGCACGCCACGAGCGGCGGCGCTAAAGCGGACAGACGAGGGTTTTTGCCATATCGCACAGACGCTTTGACAGGGCGGGGTCATCCAAGATGCGGATGGCTCCGCCCGCTGCGATTATCTGGCTCAGCAGCCAACGCTCGGAGCCGTAATGTACGGTTACCGTTGCCATGTCTGTCCCGCTGCGTTCGATTAGGGTGATGCCGGCCCAGTCCAGATGCTCCGCCATATCGAATGGCATCAAGAGCTTTGCGCTACGCTGCGTCCGGGCAAGGGAATCGTGGAGGGATGCAACGTCCGGTGCGTGAGGCACGACGGAGTCTTCCGTCAAGGCGAGTCCCTCGATTTTATCCATGCGATAGGTGCGCTGCTCATCGACCGCGATGTCCCAGGCAATCAGATATGTTTGGTCGCCGTTTGCTGTAATGCGCAAGGGGTCGACCAGACGCTCGCGTGGCCGCGCATCGTCCATCGAGCGATACGAGATACGACAGCGAACACCGTCCTGAATGGCGCAGCTCAGCTGCTGCCAGTGCGACCCGTGGTTGACGGTGTCAAAGACGTGCTGGTTATAGCCGAGCTCTTCGGGTAGAAGAGCATGTCGAATTCGAGCCGCCGCCTGGGGCTCGATCCCCAACGATTCAAGTTCGTGGTTGAGCACAGCGCCCTCGGCGGCACTCAGGCGCAGCGGTAGTACACGCCCGGCGTCACCGGTGAGGACCACGCGCCCGCCGTGGCATTCGCAGATGATACGCGCACCCGATTCTCGGTCCGCGAGCGTCGAGACGATCTCGAGAATCTCGTCGAGCGACGCCCCCGTGATGTCAAAGCGACTGCAAATCTCGGTTCGTGTCATGCCGCTCTCGCCGGCGGCGTAGAGGGCCTCCATAATGTCGATGGCGCGCGAGAGCCTCTGCTCGCTGGTGAGTTTACGCACGGGCATGCTCGTGCACCGTCCTTTCAATGAGGTGGTTCCACGCCTGCTTGAGCGATTTGGGGGCCATGGGCCTCATGCCGTCCGTGGCGTGGGCCATGCAAAATGAGGCGGCGGCTTCAAGATCGCGCACGTCAACGGTCCAGGTCCATCCCGCATCGGTGTGTGCGAGCTCACCTCGCCCGCGCGTGAGGCCGTTGATCATATCGATCTGCGTCTGAGGGGCGAACGAGAACGTAGCTGCAACGGGCGGTCGGTCGGCAAAATCGAATTCAAAGAACAGGTAGTCGTTGAGATTGAAGTCTGCAGGGATGGCGTAGGCCTTCGAAGGACGCCAAGCGCGAACGATACGGTCGCAGCGGAATGTCCTGATGTCGTCGGTGGCATTGTCGAGGCCGCAGAAGTACGCAACGCCCTCGCGCTCGAACATGCCGTAGACGCAGACGGTACGCTCTTTTTGCTCACCGCGTCCGTTCTGATATAAAAATCGCAGTGCGCATCGCTCGGCAAAGGCGCTCCATACCGCATCGACGGTGGGAGAGCGGCGGATCGGTGCTTCGTCCGCCGTCGTCCTGCCGGTGAGGTAGGCAATCTTGGAACGAATATCGGCAAGCGGCGCGGCAAAAGTGGATGAGCCGCTTGCAAGCGTTTGGTCGATGGCGTTGAGTAGGATGTCAGCGTCGTCTGCGGTGATGAGGCCGCCTGCCGCAAACGTGTGCTCGCGGTCGATTGTCCACGAGCTTTCCTCGGTCTCCTGCGCACCGGCGGGGCGAACCTCCTTGATTAAGATGCCGCGTTCGAGCAGTTTGTCACGATCGCGCCGAAACTTGCGCTTATCCGAGTCGATATTGCCCGAGCCATATCCCAGGTCAGAATCCAAGACGATCTGCTCGGTCGTCAGCGGTTCGGGGGAGCTGTTGAGCACAAAGAAAAGATTGAGGATGCGCTGAGCCGTTTTATCGAAACTGGGCTCCGAATTCCCCTTTTTAATTGTCGCGGTCGCGTCGCTTGCCGTCATAGAGTCCTCGCATGAGAAGGTGGTTTGCTGCCATGATTTTAGTCCGATATGGAGATTAGGCTATATCCTTGTCCGCTCGGGGCGTTAAGATGGCCCGAATTCGGTCGTTTGCGCTCGCTCGGGGTATACTTTCGACTATATACGGTTCTAATGTGCATGCATTGGGCCTATTTGTCGGATTATGGATGTGGAGCGCACATGGCGAACACCCAGAACTATATTAACCACCTGCTGCAGAACACCGGCATCACGCCGGCATGCAGCGAAGAAGAGCGCTTGGCTGCCGAGGATATCGCTCAGATCTTCCGCAACCACGGCTTTGATCCCGAGGTTCAGGAGTTCAATGCCCCGGCGCCCAGCAGGTTGGCATTTGCCGTTACCGGTATTCTTGCGTTTGCCGGCGCCCTGCTGATGGGCATCGGCGGCGGCATCGGCTTGGTCGGCACCTTGCTGGCCATTGTCGGTGCCGTTCTTTACGTGCTCGAGCGCACGGGCCATCCCGTGGTTTCGCGCCTGGGCAAGACGGGCGTGAGCCAAAATGTCATCGCCTACCACAAGGCCTCGGGCCCGCTCGCGTCTCCGCGCAACCGCCCGGTGGTCGTTGTCGCACACTACGACTCTCCCCGTGCTGAGCTGCTCGCCCGCGAGCCCTATGCTTCGTATCGTGCGCTCATCGCCAAGCTGTTGCCCGTTGCCACGGTTGCCCCTGCTGCCGTTGCCATCTTGCGTATCCTGCCGCTCCCCGGCGCGCTCAAGGTTCTGCTGTGGATTGTCGCGATCCTCGCTTCCCTCGTTGCGCTCGCCAACGCGGCAAACATCATTTCTAACCGTTTTGTGCTTCCCTATACGTCCGGCGCAGTGTGCAACAAGTCTTCTGTCGCCGCTATGCTCGGCGTTATGGACAACGTTGCTCCCTTCCAGGGCGAAAACGAGTTTCCCGACGATGTTCCGTTCGATACCTATTTTGGGGAGCAGAAGCGTCGTGCCGAGGAGATGGCGCGCGCAGCAGCGGAGTATGCCGCGGCCCAACAGCAAAACGACTACGGCAACACCATCGAGTATGAAGAGCCTACCTACGCCGAGGACGAGTTCGGTCAGCCGATTGCTCCCGACGCTCAGACCGAGCCCGAACAGGGCGAGGCTTTCGACGAGCAGATCGAGGGCTTTGAGGGTGCGTCTGCCGACGAGACGCTGATTGGCGCCATCGTGCCCGAGGATCAGAATCAGGCTGTCCAGGCCGAAGAGTTCAATGACGAGGTTCCCACTGCCGAGCCGGCGGAGGAGCCTGTCGCGGCCGAGCCCGAGCCCAGGCTCTATCGCAATGCCGCCGGCAACATCCGCTTTGGTTCGGATGCCATCCGTGCGCTCGGAATGCTTCCCGAGTCCTGCACGCTCGATTACGAGGAAGGCGAGGAGCCGACGTTTGAGCCCGAGCCTGCCCCCGTCGTGACTGCATCTGCGCCCGTTGTCGCCGTGGATGATGAGTCTGCCGCGGTTACCGCTGCCGTTGCCGAGTCCGAGGCGGTGTCCGCGATCGATCCCGCGGTAGGACTGGACATTTTGGCTCCCGCCGCGCCGGCGCAAGACGCTGCGGATGAGTCTGACGACGATTACGTTGAACAGCCGAGGCGCGTGTCTTACGAGAGCGATACTGATTTCTCGGCCGAGATTCCCGCGGCAACGCCCCATGCCGATATTGCATCCGCGTTCTCTTCGATTGGCGCCAGCGCTTCCAACTTCTTTAAGGGCGCGCTTGCAAAGGGCAAGAAATTTGTCGACGATTTCGAGGAGAAGCGCGCTGCCGCACGCGAGGCTGCCGAGCAGGAGGCTATCGCTCAGCAGCAGGCAGCCGAGGCGGCACGTGAGCGCGCGGCGCAAGGGTTCGAGCAGAACGAGGCTATGCAGTCCGTGCCCGTCGACGCTGCCGAAGCTACAACGTCCTTTGAGGCTCAGCAGCACGTCGATAGCACCATGTCGTTTGATGCCGCGCAGTTCGATTCCACGATAACGTTTGAAAAGCAAGGCACCGCGATTGCCGAGCCCCTTCCTGTTTCCGATGAGCAGGGCGGCGCGGCAGACGATGACGAGCCTATTGATGCTGCCGAAATCCAAGATGTCGCCGAGGACGAGTCCGTCGAGGCCAACTCTGACGAAGAGCAATACGTGGCAGCCGAGCAAGATGATTCGACCGAGGTCGAGCAGGAGGAAGTGCCTGCGGTTTCCGAGGCTCCCGAGACAGATGAGTCGAGGCCTTACTCCACGCAGATTTTCACCATGCCGACCCCGAGTGGTTCCGGTGCCACGGTTGCCGATGTTGCTCCCACCCAGGACGAAACGGTCGATTCCCTTATGGCCCAGATTTCCTCCCAGGCATCACCGCGTCCGCAGATGAATGTTCCCGATCCGGCGTCGGCTCCGTCGCCTGCACCTTCCTCGTCTCCGCTAGCTTCGGTCCCCGATCCGTCGCTGCCGTCGATGAAGCAGGCAAACGTTGCGTCTCGCACGTCGCTGTTCGACCTTCCCGACCCCTCCGCACAGGTCAACGACCCCTTTGCTACCGCTCAGGGTCCCGAACCCACATCGGCACCCGTTGCGCCTCCTAGGCCCGTTGCGTCGGGCGCACAGCCGATCGAGACCATTTCGGCTCCCGCCCCGGCGGCACCCAAGTCTCGCAAGCGCGGCCTGGGCGGCCTGTTCGGTCGTAAAAAGAAAAACGAACAGGACAGCATGAGTGACTGGCTGGGCGTCGAAGACGATTACGATGCCAAGAAGTCCGGTCGCGGCATCGGTTCGTGGGATAATTTCGAGGACGATAACGATGGCTGGAAGGGCGGCGCTACGTCTTCCGACGGCGCTTCTTCCGAAGATATGCTCTCGGCTGTTGCCTCTATGGGTGACGATGAGCTGCTCGGTCACGATATCTGGTTTGTGGCAACGGGCGCCTCGGATTGTGATGGCGCCGGTATGAAGGCCTTCTTGGCTTCGCATCGCGATAAGCTCCGCGGCGTATTCTTCATCAATCTTGAATCCGTCGGCGCCGGTAGGCTTTCGGTGGTGACGGTTGAGGGCGAACAGCAGCTGCTCAAGGGCGATCGCCGCATCATGAACCTGGTCAGCAAGGTGTGCAAGTCGTTCCATGTCGATTGTGGCGCGCTCGAGATGCCCTATGCCAAGACCGATGCCTATGCCGCGCTCGAGGCGAGCCGCCGAGCCCTCACCATCGCCGGCGTGGACGGCACGCGCCTGGCTTGTGCTCGTACCGAGGACGACCTGCCCCACAATGTCAACCCGACGAACATTGCCACGGTATCCGAGGTCGTGACCGAGGTTATCCGCCGTTCGTAGACGGAGCTCTAAGGAGTCAACGTGTTTTCGTATATTAAGCGCCATTGGCCTGTCTACGTGATTTTGACCTTGATTGCCATTGCGTTAGGGTTTGGAGCTGCCTACATCGTGGGCGCGAAGGGCTCGACCCCCGCCTCCGCAATCAGCGAAGAGGTGGAGCAAGAACAGAGCACGGGCGCCGATGGGATTCCTGAGTCCGAGCAGGCAATCGTTGATGGTGGATCTTCGTCTGCAGAGTAGATGCGGCGATTTAGATGATTGAAAGCGGGCGAGCCGGGGGACTGGCTCGCCCGCTTTTTCATCGCGCTAGCGCTTCTTTGGGATTGACCTAAGGCGAGCGAACCATAGGGCTGCGGCACCCGAGGTCAGGAGCGCGGTGATGCAAGCGGCGATGGGAGCTGATCCTGTTGCCGGTAGGTCCTGCGGTAGGGTACAGCGTTGAATGACACTGTCCTCGTCATGTGACTCAAGTTTATCGCCGCCGCCGTTGCGGCAAAGATCGACGCGTGCGCTGTTGGTGAGTGCGGTTTGGGGTGTATAAGCCGACGTTGCCTGCATGTGCACGACTGCGCCCCAAGCATCTGTGTCAAGGATTGCTTTGGCATCGTCAAGGTCGTCGTGCTCATCTTTGAGATCATCACGGGTCCAAGAATCCGCATCGCTTCGAGTCGTAAAGTCGGCGGCTACCGCACCGTATTCAATGCGAATGCCCGTCACGACGGTATTGGATGCAAGGTCGAGTTCTTTCGCCTCGAGTGTGGTGGATTCCGTGGTCGAGACATCCGCCTTCCAGAGGTGCCAGCCGTCGTAATCGACGAGGCGGCAATCTTCACCCAGACTCTCTTTTACTTCGTCGGACTCAAGCCAAGGATTTTCGTGCCCATCGTCAAGCGTCGCGTTTGCCGGCTCATCGACGTCTGTCGAGTCCAACGGCGTCGTGCGATACCACACGTTGCACAGGCCGTTGAGGTCGCCAATGGCGACGGGGGTTTCGATTGAGACGAATCTCGCCGTGCCGTCTTTGGCGCACTCAAGATCATCGGTAATCGTAAACTCATCAACCCAAGTAGCGGAATCGTTTCGAGCATCGATGGTATAGGAGAAAAGCCCATCCGTATTGGTTTGCATCGCGGCGCGGTTTTTTCCATCGCCGTTAGCCAACAGACCCTTCCCGATAGGTTGGACAAGTTCCTGACGCTTGTCGACCTGTCCTTTGATCTCGATGGGCGCATCCTTCATCGCGACGGATTGGACTTCTCCCGTATCCTTTATTTCAAACGTTATCTCCTCGGCAAGGTCATAGGTCCGCGGAGACATCGTTTCGCGCAACGAGTAGGTGCCGGGTGCAAGATGTTCGATGCGGTGCGGCTTGTCGGATGAGGTCCAGGAGTCTATTTCGGTTTTATCGGGACCATATAAGGTGAGCTGTGCGCCTTTCACTTCCTGCTCTCCGCTTGCATCGACCTTGGAGATATCAACCTTGGTGTAATCGTCGGATACGTTAAGCCGTGCTTCCACAACGGGTGTTTTCTGGTCGGCATAGGTAAGGTCGACGATATGGTGCGTTCGATCGAGTAAGAAGCCGGTCGGCGCTTGAGTCTCGACAACCTCGTAGCGTGCGGTGCCAGATCCCAGCGGGAGGTCGTCCGCGCGTGCTTCTCCAGTTTCATCCGTCGTGACGGCAGCGACAGTCTCACCGTCGAGCGCGGCAATGCTACCGTCGGGGCGCACGATATCACCTGAGGCACGGATCTCAAAGATGGCGCCCGCGAGGCTGCTGCCGTCTACGGCATCGGTTTTAACGATCCTGATGTTTCCGGTCGCGGCGTGGTCATAATACGAGACGATTGCAGCGGGCGTTAGGTTTATATCGGCGGGTATGTTTACCTCGATCTCTTCGCCGACAAGATAGGGCTCTTTGGCCGATGTTTCGCGTACATAATAGGTGCCCGGCACGAGCGATTCGGGCAGTGTGACGGTGCCGGTCGCGTCAGTCGTAAAGGTGTCCATTACGTTATGTGCTGGATACCAGCATGTTTGTGAGACAGGTTTGTGATTGCTGTCGAGGAGTTGGAAGGTGAATCCGGCTAGGGGAACAGAAGCGCCTGTTTGGGCATCGCGTTTTACAATCTGGAGATGCGTCGACAGAGCGTGGTTGTCCACGATATATTGAAGCTCGGCGCCGTCGGAAATCTGATTGGCCTCGACGGTCCATTCCCCCGCACGTTTAAAACCCTCGGGGACGGTTTCCGGAACCTCACGAACCGTGTAGCCGGCGCGGTCGTATGGGACGGCTCCGTGGACACCGGCTGGTCGCTTGCCTGTGCCGAACCATGCTTCGGGCTGGTCTTTGGTGGAGGCAAAGCCATAGATGTTTGTAGTCAGTGTGCCAACAACCTGCTGAGAGCTGTTACTGACAACCTCAAAGACAACATCTCCTGCCGGCTGCTCCAGGCCGGATTGATCGCTATTGCCGTAGTCCTTGAATTTGGAAATCTCAAGGTCAAACGCAATGGGGATATCGGAAACGCGAGATTCGATCTCGACCACGCCCGAATCGCCGAGTTGGTCGGCTCCAACGGTGTAAGACCAACTGTCACCGGAGGGCAAATAGCCCTCGGGCGCCTTCGATTCATAGATGGTAAAGGTTCCCAGGGGGACATCGGTGAGGGTAGCTCGACCGCTTTCATCGATTCTGAGAGTTTGTGTCCATCCAGGGGTTGATTGCGATACGCACACGAATTCTGCTCCTGCGAGCGAAGCCCCAACTTGGGGGCCTGCATTCGTTGCGGCGTCGAGCTTTACAATGCGCAAGGTAATGGTGCCGGGTTGTTCATCAATGGTGACGTATCCGCCGTTATTCGTCGTGGTAAAGGCAATGCGATCGTGCAGGGGGATATAACCAGCTGGCGCTGTTGTCTCAACTAGGTAGTATGCCGTGTTGGGTAGGAGTGTTGCCTGCGCTCGACCGTTGCTGTCCATCTGGACGGTGCCGACACGCGCGCCGCTGGCGCTCTCAAAAACATCGAATGTTGCCCCGTCAAACTGATAAGTATTGTTTCCGCTGGTAATGGCAGCGTTTGCAGACTGCTTTTGGAAGGAAACAGAGACCGCCGGCAGTACATAGAGCATGTCTTGACGTTTGCTGCCGCCCGATACGGTTCCTATATAGCGCCGCGCGCGGTGCGGAGCGGCTTTGATGCTTCCTGATTTTGCGCTGTCGTGGAGCCACCGCGCAGCCGCCACGACTTCATTGTCGGCGGTAAAGTGCCCGCTCTTGGTTTTGCCCTGAGCGGTCGTGTAGGAGTAGGTGCCGTCGACATGGGTAGTGCCGTTGAGCATCCATACGGCAAGCTGGGTGGCGGCGCGGGCGCGATCGGGTGAAAGATGGTAACCGCCAAACGACGTGGCGGTAGGATATCCGTGACAAACGATTGCTGCGAACTCGTCGTCGAGCCACACCCAGCCTTGATCAAAGTTGAGCCATGGGCCGCCCGGCTTGGTGGGGCCGGGACGCTCCTGGTTCATGCAGTAGGCAATCGAGGTGTCTTGAGCTTCATACTTGCCGATAAAGAAGGGCCCACAATCATCGCTAATAGTGCGGAAGCCGAGCTGGTCGTAGCCATCGACGGCAAATGCGGCTCCCGGTGCCAGGCAGCCGAAAAGCAGGAAGAGGAGCAGGAGCAGCGGACCTGTTGCGATTGCGCTGTGGACAGAGTGCGTGGGTGCGTTGGACATGGCTGCTCCTTATCCCTCGTGCGCCGCACGGGGAGGCCGCGGCGCTTGGGATGAGGCTACCGCCATGGTTCATGCGGGTAAGTACCAGAAGCTGACCAAAAGCTTGCCCGATTTCTGACAAATCGAACTCAAATACAACAATCAGATAAAAGTGCAGGTAGAAGATGGTAAGAAAAGAAAGACAAAGGTCCTCATCTCCACAATTGACGCGATTTTCAAACGAATCTCCACAGCTAAAACAAGCATCACCACCCTTGTATCGAACAAGACAACCGCGTTATACTAGCCAACACACAAGCGGGCATCGCCAAGTGGTAAGGCATCAGCTTCCCAAGCTGACACTCGCGGGTTCGAGTCCCGTTGCCCGCTCCAGAAAAAGTAAAAGCACGGCACCGTTCCGGTGCCGTGCTTTTTTTTCAATAAAGTGCCGGGACTCGAACCCGACAGGGTGCGAGCGTTAAACAAATGAGCAAGTGTGAATTCTCACGCTATGCCGTTAACCAACTCACTACGGTACGTTTGCATTCTGTTTGCGTTGAGGCTATGGGCTTAACGGCGGTTAAAAGGTCGCCTCTCTAGGTGTTGGAGACAACCTTCTCGATGGCGATATCGATCTGCTCCTGCGCCAGCTTGGTAGCCTCGTTTTCAAGCCGGTCAGCCTTGGCCGAGGTGCTCACGCTCCTGTCCATAAGGTCGGCGATGGCGGATTCAGCGTCCGCGCCGAGGCGAGGGACGCGAATTTTTTTGATATCGACAGGGCTAAGTTGAGGCACCGAGGTTCCGTATGCGCAACGTACGACCGACGGCCTGCCAACGGTGGGACTGTTCAGAAAAGCGAGCAGGTAGCCAGTTCGAATCTTTGTAACGTTGGGATAGATTCTCAGCAGATGGTTGCTGCCAAACATTCCCTCATGATTCTCCGTGAGCAAAAGAGCTCGTCCTAGGATGCCGTACTTTTGACCAGAACATGCCATGACGAGAGTTCCCGGCTTTAGGATGTAACGCTCCCAGTTGTTAATGAGCTTGGCGTAAACAAATTTTGTCGGTTGAGTGTTAACGTCAAAGATCTCGGACACACCCACAAAGGGAACGTTGGAATCGCCATAAAACCGCTTGAAGCGAGGAAGCTCTTCGACGTCCTCTACAAGTTCAGCAAGTGGCGCATACTCCATTACGTCAACCAATGAGTCTACGGCGCTTATGGAGCCGGCATAACTGTCAGCATCAAGGCGCGATCTGTTGTCAATAACTTTGGATAAACTCACCACGCATGTTCCTGCAGGACTTTCTGCCTCACAAGCAATACCGACCTCCTTCTCCAGCAGCTTAAACGCCTCGTCCCGCAGCCTCCATGCTTCACCGCGCAGGCGTACTGCCTCGGTGGCTTTGTCGCCGATGGCTTTGCGCGTGGCCGCATCGGGCATGATGACCGGAAACCCGTTGGCGTGGGCCACCTCGATATGCTTGATCATGTGGCCGTACTGGGCCGCCCGCGCGATCTGTTTGAAGAAGTCCGTCTTCATGTACGCGTAGAGCCAGCCGTACTCGGCCTGGTCCTTCGGCTCGATACGCAGCAGGTCGTGCGTGATGACCTTGTTCACGTGATGTGGGTACACGGCGGTAACGTTGCCTACCACGCCCGAGCACGAAAGTAGCAGCCAATCCTGCTTGACGTATCTAGAATCAGCCTGGGGCACGAAGGGCGCTGCGAGCCACTTTCTCACACGGGGGAAGTCCTCGAACACCTGGCCGGCGGTAAAGAAGGGCAACCCCTTGCCTTCCGGCACGGTGTACCCCGTCAGTCTGTTCGGCTGCCAGATGTCGGCAAGGTCGCCAAGCCTCTTATGGTTGTCGCACTGGTTGGCGAGGCTCACGAAGCCATACCCGTCGCGCAGGTAGGTCGAGGCTTCGAGCCGCACGTCGCCGCCCAGCACGGTGGAAAGCCGGATGCTCTTCACCAAAGGTGCGTTCGTCATTGGTCGCGCCTCCATTCAAGGAAGGCATCGGCTACTGCCATCGTCTCGTCATCCACCACACGCTCCGTCGAAGTGTGACCGCTCTCCTCCTCGGATCCCACCTTGCCTGTCACCGCGGTGGTCTGCTCCCGCACGATTGGGTAGCCGTCGTCGTCGCGCACGTAGGTGGTCTGTCCGCGCTTGTCGTGCCCCACGTGGTCGCAGATGGCCATGAACATCTTGTAATCCTGGAAGGTGCCGTCCTTGCAGTACGCCTCTTCCTCGCTGTCCCAGCGTCGCAGCACAAGGACAGATGTCTGCACGCCCACGTTGGGCTGGAAGGCGTCCGGGTGCATGTCCACCGAGCCCAGGATCTGTGCATGGCGCAAAATCCACTGGCGCACGTAGCCCAGACCCGGATTGCCCAGGATGCCATTGGGAATGACGAGCGCTGCTACGCCCACGCCGGGCTCAAGCAGGCGCACGCATCGCTCGATGAAGAGGATCTCGGGCGGCTGGGATGAGAAGAGCTTAGGTTCCATCCTCCACTCGGCATCCTCCTCGAACCACGACCAGGTGTGTCCAAGGTCGAAGGATTCCAGAATCGCTGGGTCTTCGATGGGAATCTTGGAGCCAAAAGGCGGGTTGGTCATAATCGCCGTAACGCCGTGCCCCGGCTGCAGTGCCTTATTTGCCGCGACGTCGGCGGCGTCCAGGCGCAGCGCCTTCTGCAGCTTGGGCTCAAAGCCCGAGAACGGCTCGAGCGAGTTTGCGTGGAACAGCTGCCCTGTACCGTCGTTGTTCATGACCATGTTCATCTTGGAAGCGCGTACCAAGATGGGATCAAAATCGATGCCCACGATGTGCTTGGACAGGAACTCGCGTTTGCGCGCGATCAGCGCCTCTTGCTTGGCGGTCTTGCTGCGTCCGCTCGCGTCGACGGAGTTGCCGATTTTCTCGAGCACATAGTTCATGGCCGTGACCAAAAACCCGCAGGTGCCCATGGCGGGGTCGAGGATGACGTCGTTTTCGGATGGGTCGACCATCCGCACCATCATGTGACACATGTTGCGTGGTGTGAAGAATTGACCTTTGTCGCCGCGCAGGTTGGAACCCACGATTGTCTCGTACGCGTGGCCCTTAACGTCCACGTCACTCTCGAGCAGGGAATACATTTGCAGCTGCGCCACGATGTAGGCAAGCACGTCGTCGGTTAGCGCGATGTGCTCATCGGCCTTGAAGATTGTCTCGTACGACTGCTTGACGCTTCCAAAAAGTGCCTCGATGCGCTTGCGGCACTTCTTCTTACCCGCGGCGCCCTGGCGTTCGGTCGGCGTGATGTAGAACGTCGGCGTCTCGGAGTCGCGCTCGTCCTGAATTTTGCAGAATATGATTTTGAGCAGTTCAAGAAATGCCTCGGCCTTTTGGATGCCTTGGTTTCCGGCGATGTAGTTGTGTCAGCGGCGGAACGAGTACAGCAGTGAGTCGCTGGCGGCGGGGCGCAGTTGGTCGAAGCGCGGCGCGTCGTCGGGTACCTCGCCGCCGGCATGCGGCAGGTCGGGCACAGCTTCGGGGCCGCGCTTGCCAGCATCGTCCACCACGTAACGGAAGGTGAGCAGCTCGTCGCCGTTGGTCCACATGCCGTAGGTAGAATTCATGCAGGCAGACGCATAGGAATGCATCTGGTCCACGCCGTCTTTTTTGCCCTTTGCCTTGGTCTTGGGGTCTTTACACTCGACGATGATGTAGATGTTCTCTTGGGTGTGCGCTTTTCCCGGCTCCCAGATGGCGACGTCGACCGCTTTTCGGTTGCTGCCGAACTTGATCGACTCCTCGACCCCGATTTGCTCCTTCTTGTAACCGTACTCACGCACGAGGGACTTTAGGATTTCCTGGCGCACTCGCTCCTCGGGGGTGTCCCTGCGCTGCGTCACACCGTCGATGAAGTCCAGTATGGTCTCCGGCTGGATGATCGAAGCCTTGCTCACTTGCGACATTACGATTCCGTCCTTCCAACCTTGGTGCTGCTGCCAACGTGCGCGGGGCCGTCCGATGCGCCGCCCATCTCGCGGCTAATCAAATCTTTAAGAAACCCCTGTTTGTTCTCCTGCGCAGAGAGGAATGACCAGATCTCCTCTTCGGCGGGATAGAACCGCAGACAGAACTGCTGGGTCTTGTCGTGCTTGTACTTACGATCGGCCCGCTTTTGAGCTTCTGACGGCATGACACCTCCCAAGGACATGGCTTAGTCATAATAGGAATTATTATAGGTCTATACCTAGATATAGACAAGCGAAATATCGCGAATCAGCAGGTAAAGGATGATTTTTAATTAAAGAAAAAGAAGCCAACAACCGTAAAAACGGCCTCTAAGACGTGGGCGTTTTTACGGTTGAGGAAGGTGGAACTTGAGAAATGGTCCGCCATGAGCGCTCCCTGCCGCTCATGCATGGAGTGGCAGGGAGCTATTTCTGTTGTATGAGACTGTCGTCTCTCAAGGTTGCAATGCCCGATTGGGTGTCGACTTCAGTTGGATCAACCATATGCGCTGTTGCCTGACGCTGTGCGATGCTAGGCGACGAAGGATGTGTCCTATCACGACTGGCAGTCAGGCACATTCTGGGCTAGTTGCGCACTTGGCTTGGAATGTACTTGTTTGGCAGAATCGAAATCGCGAGCCATATCACTCGACTATGTGCCACTCAGCAGCCGAAGTGCTTCCAGCGTTGGTGATGCGACCAGCTTTCCGTAGGCTTTGGAGCAGATAGCTTACATGGTCGCCTTTTTGCTTTGCCGTAAGGTCTGCCGGCAAGGCATGATCCAGCCCTGCGATAATCTCTGCTCTTGAACATGGGCGCACGCGCAGGAGTTCCAAAATCAGTTCCTTGAAGACACTGTTGTCTACGCCTTTGTTTCGCACATACTCGCTGTGGGCACCGGTGGCCGCTGCCACCTCGGCTGAGACCGTCAGCTTGGGGTAACGACCTCTAACAAGGCCCTGTTCGTGAAGCAGGCGTGACTGTTCCTTTGTGACGGGTAGTCCCTTTTGAACGAGGTCTAACAGCAACACTGTCGCCAAATCAAGATTTCGATTGCTTGCGAGAAGTCGAGAATAGTCCTCGTTGAGTACCGTACCGTACAGTGTCACGGCAACGCGTCCAACCTCAGATAGATCGTAGGTGGGCATTGGTAGCAGGCGGTTACGCTGAATATCGAAGACGTTGCGAATGCCTATGGCGTTGCGGTCCATCATGCCCGTCTTGTTCATGGCACTTGAAAGCAGAGGGTTACGATAGTACGGCGGCTTGTAACCGCTCGCGAGCGCATTCTCTATCGTCCCGGGGATAAAAGCGCCCTCGTTCTTGAATACAAGCCTGTCCTCATATTCAAGAACGTTAATTTTTCCCGACATTCTAAAATCTTGGTGAGCTATGGCGTTGTGAAGAAGCTCTCGGATGACTTCGGGGCTGTAGCGATGCGCTTCGGTGGGGAACAGTGTCTCTTCACGGTCGAAGAACCGGTATTTTTCGTTTCTTATCTTTCCCAGAACACGATCGACCTGCAGAATGAACGGCGGTTCAAAATGTTCATAGGCCATAGTGGAGCCGTCACTTGCGTAGAGTGTCCAAGTAATGCGTGGCTCGATGCCACCCAGAAAGACACTCGACTCCGGTTTGCCCAGAAGAACGAGCGCCGCATTGCTCACGTGGCCGTGGATTACAAGCGCCATTTTGCTGAGGATGGATTCTTCATCGAGGTTACGAACGGCGGGCTGGCTTTCTCCGAACTTTTCGACGAATTTGGAGCATGCAAAGCTAACTGCCTCTGGATCAAGGTCATCGAGGTTTGCCTCGTAGGCAATCTGACGCGACCAGTCGGGTCGACTCTGCCCGTAGATGGCGTCGAGTTTGAACTTGGGCATCTCTACGAGGGATTCATTCTCACGTGACCAGGGGATTCCGTGCCAAGTCGTTGGCGTTGCGAAGCTGCCAGCCGGTATCTGGAAAGCAATGACTCTCTTGCCATCAACCTCAAACTCGTAAATCTCTTCGAAAGTCATGCCGTTATTTGTGTATTGGGCGATCTCGTGTTTTAGACGTCGCAGGCCGACGCTTGGCGTTTGGGATTCTTTGCGGTAAGCAGTTCCCTTTATCTGACGGTTGTCTGAAATGCCGAAGAAAAGCCATCCGCACTCTGCCTTGCGCAAATTGGCCTCATTGCTGAGGGCGGAGAAATACTTGCCAATGTCCTCGAAATCATAGCTCTGCTTTGCTGCCTTGTATTCGACGACCTCGGTCTCGACGTCGGCAATGATACGCAGGAGCAGGGCGGGCATCTCATTCGTTTTTCGTATCATGGCACTCCATATAATGTAATTTAATCCGCAACTAATGTAATTATATCTCTCGTTACATTAGTCAGTCGCATATAAGACTGTAGACCAGCTGTGAGCTCATGTATTTCAATACATACAATGTTTGCGCTTTCCATTGACCTTGCAGGGCAGCTGCCAGGGGAAACGGCAAACAGTACGTCTCCTTCTAATGTAATTTTGCATGTAGCTTCGCAGATAGCGAATGAAATTACATTAGTTCACGGAACTATGGCCGCTTGCTGCGGTGACACCGCAGCCCATTTTCTGCCCGCTCCAATTCCAAAATGTTAGGTTCATGCCTGCTGCCCATACTTGCACCTGCGCACGGTACAATGGTTGGGTTACGACCAACGTGCCAATAACCAAAAAGGAGCCGCTATGATCGATCGCTATACCCGCCCGGAGATGGGACACATCTTCTCCCTCGAGAACAAGTACGCCATTTGGCAGGAGATCGAGGTCCTGGCCTGCGAGGCCCAGGCGGAGCTCGGCAAGATCGGCATTTCTAAAGAAGAAGCCCAGTGGATCCGCGACCATGCCAACTTTGAGAAGGCAAAGGTCGACGAGATCGAGGAAGTCACGCGCCACGACGTCATTGCCTTCCTGACCAACATGAAGGAATACATCGATGCCGATGTTCCCGAGGGCGACCCCAAGCCCAGCCGCTGGGTTCACTATGGCATGACCAGCTCCGATCTGGGCGACACGGCTCTGTGCTACCAGCTCACCCAGGCCTGTGACCTTATCATCGAGGACGTCAAAAAACTCGGCGAGATTTGCAAGCGTCGCGCCTTCGAGGAGCGCAACACGCTTTGCGCTGGCCGCACTCATGGCATCCATGCCGAGCCGATGACCTTCGGCATGAAGTTTGGCTCTTGGGCCTGGGAGCTCAAGCGCGACCTGGATCGTCTTGAGGACGCCCGTAAGAACGTTGCCTTTGGCGCTATCTCGGGTGCCGTCGGTACCTATAGCTCCATTGAACCGTTTGTCGAGGAATATGTCTGCGAGCACCTGGGTCTGGTTCACGATCCGCTGTCCACGCAGGTTATCAGCCGCGACCATCACGCCTATCTCGCCGGCGTTCTCGCCACTACCGCAGCCACCTGCGAGCGCATCGCTACCGAGGTTCGCAATCTGCAGAAGACCGATACGCTCGAGGCCGAGGAGCCGTTCCGCAAGGGTCAAAAGGGCAGCTCCGCCATGCCGCACAAGCGCAACCCGATCACCATGGAGAAGGTCTGCGGCCTGTCACGCATCGTGAAGTCCAACGCCCAGGTCGCCTTCGACAATGTCGCCCTGTGGCACGAGCGCGACATTTCGCACTCCTCTGCCGAGCGCGTCGCCCAGGCCGATAGCTTCATCGCACTCGACCACATGTTCCAGTGCCTTATCCGCGTTATCGACGGCCTGCAGCTGTATCCGGCTCGCATGATGGCCAACCTCAACAAGACTCGCGGTCTCATCTTCTCCTCCAAGGTCCTGCTGGCCCTCGTCGATACGGGCATCACCCGCGAAGATGCCTATGCGATCGTGCAGGAAAACGCCATGGCTACCTGGCACGAGGTGCAGGATTGCGTCTCCGGTCCCACCTTTAAGGAGCGTCTCGAGGCTGATCCGCGCTGCACCGTCAGCCAGGAGAAGCTCGACGAGATCTTTGATCCGTGGGACTTCCTCACCCGCATCGACACGGTCTTCGATCGCCTGGAGCAGCTCGAGTTCTAACTGATCGATTGGGGACGAAGTCAAACCTTTCAGTTTCCTTTTGACCCCCCCTTGAAGTACAGCTTTCCAGCTCAAGCCCCGTTGGTAACTCGTTTTGCCAACGGGGCTTTTGCGTGAGAGTGCTTGGAAAAGCTACATTACAACGGGCGTTTTTTAATGCGGGAATGTCGCTTGCCGATAATTTGACTCTTCCGACAAACACTAGCTTGCCAGTCTCAGTCGGGGGGGGGTATCCTTAAGTCAATTTTAATGTGTGGGAGAATACTGCGTTTTTTCACGAGAGATTGGACTTAGGGGAATGAGAAAAGGGTTTTGGAGGATAGCCGCTGCGTTCTGCTTGGCTTTAGCTGCTGCGTCAATTGCAGATATGGCGTCGCCTTCGACGGCTGTGGCGTCTGAGGTGCAGAGTGGGAACGTTTACGTCTATAGCAATCAGCATAGTCTTTTCGAAAACGGCTCAGTAGCCGTTGGGCAGAGACTGTCGGGAAGTTTGGACTTCTGGCTGCAAGGAAATGTCCCTTGGGAACAGCTGGGTTCTGCTGCTCAAGATAAGAAGAACTATAAGGTCACGGTTTCCGATGATGACCGAGACAATATCTCTCTGTCTTATAGTGATTCTGGTCAGTGGTCTTATGTATTGAATCCTAAGACCGTCGGCGATGGAAAGCTGAGGATTACCGTCACGTTTAATTACGGTGACTACAGCACCGAAGGGTATCTTGAGATTAGCTTGGCCGAAAAACTCAATCCGGTGACGGCTGTTAAATACATAAGTGGTTCTAACGAAACATCGTCTTCGAGTGCAGCAATCTATTACACGGATAACTGCTCGGTTTGTGGCGAGGCGCACTGCGGTGATGCTTCGGGCTATATCTTGTTTGCCTTTGAGCGCCCTAGCGAGGAGCCGACGGTATTTGATATTGATAGCACTAGAAATGACTGGTCAGGCTCAAAATTCATTACTTCGGTGAGCTTGAATGGAGCTGTGTCTTATGACAAGGACGGCTACCAAAAGAAGGCACCGATCCGCATAGCACCTTGTGGAAAAGATGGAAATGAAGTAGAGGTAAGACTGAACTATTTCCAGGGTGATCCCCAGACGAAAAAACTTTGCGACGTTTCGTGGCATAAGCAGAATCCTGCTTATGTAGAGGAAAACTTGAGCGGCACTATGGCTGTCGGCTCCCATGCTTGGGTTGGGGCGGCCGATCTGATTAGTATTCAACTGAATCCCGTCGGACAGGCTTGCCGAGAGAGCTATTCTTCGCGAGAGTTCAAGTACACAATCAAAGATGGCGACGGCGTAATTTCAATTGACGAATACGGGATCGTTTGGGCCAAAAAGGTGGGCGTTGCGACGATTGTCGCTACTGATCCGTTCGGGCAGGAGCATACCGGTACTATCAGGGTGGTCGCGCTCCCTGCCGAAAAACCTTCAATTAAGTTCCTTGAGTCAAAAGAGATAACACTGTCTACCGATTACAACCCATCCTATGAGGGTTCTCGTGTCCTCGATTGTGCGCGGCGAGATTATCATGGTACCGTGATGAGCGCTGATGCGATCAACTTCCTAAAAGATTATCCCCATCTCGACTACTATTGCTTTAAGTCAAGCGATGAGAATGTTGCACGGGTTACCCAGGGCGCACTGGATCAAGCCAGCGCGGGCTATGTAGTATCTGCGGTTGGGCGTGGCACCGCAACGGTTGATGTCTATCTCGGTGACCCAGATAATGGGGGCCTACTCTGCGACACGCTGGTGGTTCACGTTGTGGGATCCGGTGAAGAAACTGCAAAAACGACGGTTTCCATTGCGGATGGCTATACCACCTCTATGGACAAAGGTGCGACCCAGCAGCTGAAGGCAAAGGTTTCTCCTGACGATAAGGCCGGCCGGGTTGTCTGGTCCTCTTCTAACGAGAGCGTCCTTACCGTTGACGCCAACGGCCTCGTCGCTGCTGTTGGCGACGGCACCGCAAGCATCACGGCAACGGTTGATGGCGTTTCAGCAACCACAGATGCGATTACGGTAACCACTCCGGTTGTAAAGGTGTCGAGCGTCAGTCTCAGCGCGTCGAATCTTAAGCTTGCTGTGGGCGGCGAGCCCTCGACGTTGACCGCAACGGTTGAGCCCAACAATGCAACGAATAAGAATGTGTCTTGGTCTTCGAGCGACCCGGAGGTCGCCACGGTTGCGGACGGCGTCGTGACCCCGGTCAAGGCCGGTGCTGCCACGATCACCGTTACCACTGAGGACGGCGAATATAGTGCCACGTGCAAGGTGACGGTTATTCAACCTGCAACGGGTATCACGCTCGATAAGCAGAAGGTCACGCTTGTGGGCGCTGCAACCGAGCAGCTTAAGGCAACGGTCGTTCCCGCGGAGGCTGACCAGACGGTTGTCTGGAAGTCCAGTAACGAGAGCGTCGCTACGGTCGATCAAACCGGCAAAGTGACGTCTGTTTCCAAGGGCGCCGCAACCATCACTGCTTCGACCGAAGATGGCACCTATTCTCAGGATTGCGCGGTGACCGTCTCTAATCCCGCAACGAGTCTTACAGTCGATCAGTCCTCCCTCAACCTTGCGAAGGGTGAAGAAGGTACTGTAAAAGCCTCTCTTGCCGGAGCCCTGGCAGGTGAGGTCGACGAGACCAAGCTCGCTCTGGATGACACGGGCGCTTCGAAGGCGTTTAAGGTCGTCGACAACGGCGATGGCTCCTACACCGTTGTCGCCCTCAAGACCGGTTCTGGTTCATTTGTCATCACTGCAGGGTCGCTCTCCCAGACCGTTTCGGTGAGCGTGACCAATCCCGCCCAGAAGGTTGAGCTCAACAAGACGAACCTTTCCTTTACCGTAGGCGACGCCTCCGCAAAGCTCTCCGCAACGGTGACTCCTGCCGATGCAGACGATACAACGGTGAGCTGGACCTCCAGCGACTCGTCGATCGCTACGGTCAAAGACGGCGTCGTGACGCCGCTTAAGGCCGGTACCGCCACGATCACCGCTACCTGTGGTGACAAAACAATGACCTGTACCGTCACTGTGGCGGCGAGGACTAT
>URFP01000013.1:0-22155 GCA_900547235.1 uncultured Collinsella sp.
GTGCCGTCCATATCGGATGCAATCAGTTTAAACATAGAAAAGCTCCCTTCGGGCTTGTTGGAATCGAACGTGTATCCGATTCCAACGTACCCAAAGGGAGCTCAAATAAGACTCCGCGGGCGTAAACGTTACAAGGACCTGGCAAATAGCTCACACATGCCAGAGGTCTCACGGTCGCGGCGTCAGGCGACACGCCACCCCGACGGCTAGTCGTTTAAGAACGTCCCCGATGACTAGTCGGCGTAGGTGAAGGTCGTGACGTCGAACATGCCCTCGGGGCGGATGCGGAGCGTCGGGATTACCGGCAGGGGCAGGAAAATGATGCCCATGATGGGGTCGAGCGGCGGCTCGATACCCATGGCGCGCGCCTTGACCATAAAGTCGTCGTGCTGCGCGGCGACATCCTCGGCCGTGCACTCGCTCATAAGGCCACCGAGCGCCAGCGGAATGCGCGCCACGACCTCGCCGTTGCGCACCAGCACGTGGCCGCCCTGGCCAACGGCCTCAACGGCAGCCATCATATCCGCCGCATTGTCGCCCACCACGCACACGTTGTGCGAGTCGTGGCCAATCGTGGAGGCAATGGCGCCACCCGTGATGGTAAAGCCGCGTACCCAGCCGCGACCGATATGCTTGCCAACCAAGCCCAGACCCGCGGGGCCGTCACCGTCGGCGCCCTCGGCCTGCAGCGACACGCCGCGGCCGTGGCGCTCGATCAGCATAATGCGGCGCAGGCCCTCGGCACTCTCGGGGCGAGCCATACCCGTGATAGCCATACCCGGGATGACATCGATAACGGCCTCGCCCGGCTTAAAGGCATAGTCGAACACGTCGAGCGAAAGCTTCGGCAGCTTAACGGAGGCGCGCAGCTCATCGGCAAGGGCCGCAACCTCGGCCATCTCGGGAGCGATCTCGCCCACAAAGGTGCCGTCCTGCGCCACCAGAGCACCGGCGGCATATACTCGATGCGGAGCCGTAGCAAACGTCAGGTCATTGAGCACCAGCAGGTCGGCACGCTTGCCCGGGGCAATCGCACCACGCAGCTCGTGCGGGTCGCGGCAGCCGTGATCCAGGCCAAACGCCTCGGCCGTGGAGAGGGACGCCATAGAGATAGCGACCACGGGGTCGATACCGGCCTCAATCGCCACGCGGCAGGCATTGTCGATCATGCCGGTCGAAAGAGCATCGGAGGGAGCGCGGTCGTCAGTCGCAAAGCAACAGCGGCGGGCGCGCGCGGGATTCTCCAGCAGCATCGGCGACAGGTTGGCCAGGTCATGGCTGCAGGTGCCCTCGCGCAGCATCACGTACATGCCACGAGACAGCTTGTCGAGCGCCTCCTCGGGAATCGTCGACTCATGGTCGGCGATAATGCCCGCCGCGGCATAGGCATTGAGGTCCTTGCCGGCAACGAGCGGCGCATGGCCGTCGACCTGCTTGGACGGCGTCTGGTTGGCAGCATCAATGCGAGCACAGGTCTCAGGATCGGCCATAAAGACACCCGGCAGGTTCATCATCTCGCCCAGGCCAAAAACGTCGCCCGGATGCTCGGCAAAAAACGCCTGCATGTCAGCGGCGGTAATCACAGCGCCCGCTTGCTCATCGGGCAGCGCGGGCACGCACGAAGGCATCATGTACTTGATGGAGATGGGTGTACGGCGGCCGTCCTCGATCATAAAGCGCAGACCGTCCAGGCCCGCCACGTTGGCAATCTCGTGGCTGTCGGCAATGGCGGTGGTGGTACCGCGCGTCGCCGCCATGCGCGCATACTCGGCGGGGCGGATGTTCGAGGACTCAATGTGCAGATGTCCGTCGATAAAACCGGGGGCGAGATAGCGACCCTGGCAGTCGATAACCTCGGCAGCCTCATAGGTACCGGCGGCATCGTCGCGCCCGTTGTAGAGCACGCCGACGATTACGCCGTCCTTGACGGCAACGCTACCGGGCGCCACGCGCTGACCGTACACGTCGACAATCTGCGCATTGGCAAACAGCGTGTCGACGGGCACGCGGCCCTCGGCAGCGTCGATCACAGACCTCATGACCTCAACGGACATACATACTCCTTTAACCGTAGAAATAACTGCGGGGCGGACGGGCCTTCACCGCAGCAAGCCAATAGCCATTGTATGCCCAAACGATGGGTCGGGAATACACCCCCCTCCGCTTAACGGCACACGCCACCCCGCGCAATGAGAAGGAGTGTCCCCCTACGACTACTCATTTATGTCTGTCCCCAATGAGTACCCCGATGTTCTGGCAACGACAGCGAAAACCCGCCAGAGCGAGCAAGGTGCCTTGAAACGAGGCGGCATTGACCTTCTGGTCATGCCGCCGAAGTTGAAAGACAGATTGCCGCTCTGGCGGGTTTGCAGCGTCAACCGGTTACGCGGTTTGGTAAAACCGCGTAACTAAACCAGCTTGAAGCCCTTGCGCTTGCCCACGGAGAGGGTGTCGCCCAGTTTGAGGGCGCTCGGATCGATGTTGTAGCTCTTGGGAGCCACAGCCTTGCCGTTGACCTTGACGCCGCCGCCGTCGATGTCGCGGCGGGCCTGACCGGCGCTGGCCGAAAGGCCCAGGTCCTTGAGCAGGCCGGCGAGGTAAATCTGGCCCTCGTCGTTGACGGTCAGTTCAACGTGCTTCTCGGGGAAGTCGGCAAGCTGGCCCTCCTTGAACACACGGTCGAACTCGGCCTGTGCCTCGTCGCCGGCGCCGGCGCCGTGGTAGGTGTCGCACAGGTCGCGGCCCAATGCGCGCTTGAGCTCGTAGGGGTCGGCAGAACCATCGGCCAAGGCGGCGTCGATCTTGTCGACCTCGGCCGGGGCGAGCGAGCTGGCCAGACGATAGTACTTGCCGATCATCTCGTCGGGGATGGACATGGTCTTGCCGAACATATCCTTGGGAGCATCGGTCAGGCCGATGTAGTTACCGTAGGACTTGGACATCTTACGGACGCCGTCGGTGCCCTCGAGCAGCGGCATGGTGAGCGCGATCTGCGGTTCCATGCCCATCTTCTCCATGAGCTCGCGGCCGGCGAGCAGGTTAAAGAGCTGGTCGGTGCCGCCCATCTCGACGTCGGCCTTGATCTGCACGGAGTCGAAGGCCTGCATCACAGGGTACAGGAACTCGTGCAGGGCAATCGGCGTCTGGGACTGGTAGCGCTTGGTAAAGTCGTCGCGCTCGAGGATGCGGGCGACGGTGAACTTGGAGCACACCTGCAAAAGACCGGCCAGGTCCATCGAAAGGATCCAGTCGCCGTTGTGCACGATGGTGGTCTTCTCGGGGTCCAGGATCTTCATGGCCTGGCTCACGTAGGTCTCGGCGTTGGCCTCGATCTGCTCCTGCGAAAGCTGCGGGCGGGTGGAGTTCTTGCCCGAGGGGTCGCCGATCAGCGCAGTGCCGTTGCCGATGATAAGGGTGACGTTGTGGCCCAGGTCCTGGAACTGACGCATCTTGCGCAGGGGCACGGCATGGCCCAGGTGCAGGTCGGGGCTGGTGGGATCGACGCCGAGCTTGATGTTGAGGGGCTCGCCCTTCTCAAGCTTCTTGCGAAGGTCGGCCTCGGGGACGATCTGCGCTGCACCCGAGGTGATGATACGCATTTGCTCGTCAACAGACAGCATTGGGTATCCTCCTTTTGCTATAGCACCCTCACCGGATACGGCGGTGCTGGAAGTTCATAAACCCACTAATAATAACCAAAACAGCGCGGCCGAACACCTACGACAGGAAAATCCTCGTCCTGCCGCACGCGTCGATAACGACCGGCAAACGCGTGCCGTCACGTTCGACCAAAAAGCGCGCCTGCTGACGGCGCGAGCAGTCACGGCAACGGACCTGCCCCGTTGCATCCGTGGCGCAGGCGCCCTCGGCAGTCAGCAAGCAGTGCTCGCACACCATGATCTCGGGACGGTCGGCATCGACAGGCCCCAAGACACCGGGGCAAGCGGCAAGCTCGGCAACACGCTCCGCATCATTGCCGAGCAACTCGGCCGACAAGCACACCCGCCCCGCACCGAGTCCGCGCAGCCAGGTAAGCGTGGCCCGATTGGCACAGAACACCGGCGCCGCCACGTCAAACGTTGTGCCCAGCTCGCGGGCCATCGCCACTTGTCCCAGATTGCGGCAGACGACGCGCCCGGCACGCTGCATAAGCGCCCGAGTCCGCTCGGCGTCGCCCGCGCGGCACACTTCGTCGAGCACCACCGTTGTATCGGACAGATCTCGCTCATCGCGCGGACCCACATCCATCAGCTCCCAGGCAAAGACCATACGAGCAAAATCCTCGCGCTTTACCGGCCCCGCCGACCCCGCCAACTCCGTCGACGCGCCGCCATCCACCGCAGCGTCCTCAAAGGGCAGCACCTCAACGGCACGCGCAACGGGCGCAATCGCATCCGCCTCGGCCCGCATGCGCTCCAACACCGCCGTCGTCTGATCCAACACGCCGGCGCTGCGAATCAGATAGACCTCGCAGCCCGCGTCCACCTTACGCTTGCAATGCACGACGACGCGCTTCCCCGCTGCGGCATCCACCGGGCAGGGCACCTGCGGCCAGCGCTTGGGCACATCGGGACGCGCGTCGACACCCGGATAGAACCGAATCTCGAGCGTGTCACCCGCCGCCACGGCGGCATCGAGCTCAACGGTCACCTCTTCGTGGCCCACAGCGACCAAGCGCCCCACGCGCACGCCCTGGTTGATCGCGCGCTCAAAGCTCATGAGCTCGGCACCCGAACGACCCCGCAGGTAAGCATCGGTAAACCCACGGTTAAACGACCTTCCCAGCTCGCGTTCAAGCTCTTCCACGGCACCGGAGTCCCACGCGCCGTCGCACAGCATATCGAGTGCCCGACGCCACACCCTCACCACGTTGAATACGTAATCGGGATTCTTCATGCGTCCCTCGATCTTGAGCGATGCCACGCCGGCGGCAACAAGCTCGGGCAGGTGCGCGATACCCAGATAGTCACGCGGACAAAGCAGGCGGTCTCCCTCGACGGCAACAACACTCTGCCCCGCCTCGTCCACTAGGTCGTACGCCAGACGGCACGGCTGCGTGCAGTCGCCGCGCATCGCCGAGCGCCCACGCCGCAGGGCCGAGAACTCGCACGCCCCCGAATAGCCGATGCAAATCGCACCGTGGCAGAATACCTCGATGGGCACGCCCGTGGCACAGAGCGCCGCAATCTCGTCGACCGTCAGCTCGCGTGCCGTCGTCACGCGCTCGACCCCCAGTTCATCGGCGGCAAGCCGCACGGCACCCTCGCTATGAGCGCCCGCCTGCGTGGACAGGTGAATCTCGACCCCGGGAATCGCCGCGCGCAGCGCGCAGGCCAACCCGGCATCGGCGACAATCAGAGCATCGGCGCCCAGCTCCAGTGCATGAGCTCCCAACGCCACCGCGTCGGACAACTCATCGTCAAACACGAACACGTTGAGCGTTACGTACACATGCACGCCATGGGCATGCGCCACGGCGCAGCCGCGCGCAAACTCGTTATCCGTAAAGCCATGGGCGCTCACACGGGCGTTAAAGCCGCCCAACCCCGCATAGATGGCATCGGCACCCGCGGCGATGGCCGCAAGCATCTGGTCGAGTCCGCCCGCCGGCGCCAGCAGCTCGGGCAGCGCCGCACTGACAACATCCAATCCAGTCTCGTATTGTCCGCTCGGCCCCATCGTCCGAATCGCCATCGACAAACTCCTTACCAAGGTATGCATTCACTCTGAAAAATGCCGTCTTCCAGCATACACGAGGCCTCGCGCGCCCCGTTTGGTTTATCGTGTAATAACTTATGTCCATCCTGCCCCGACGGCACATCCACCGTCTGGCACGACATACCTGGAGGTCAATATATGGGTCCTCGCCAACGACAGGGACACAGCCGTTCAAAGACGCACGCCCTGCCCATAATCCTGCTCTCGTTTTTGGGCTTTCTGCTGATTGCGGGCGTGGCGTTTGGCATCGGCATGGTCGGTAACGTCAACCGCTGGCTGTCCGATCTGCCCGACTACACCGACGCCAACGCGTATCTGGTGAGCGAGCCCACCGAGATCGTCGACTGTAACGGCAACAAGATCGCGAGCTTCTACACGCAAAACCGCAAGTCCATCACCAAGGACGAGGTCTCCCCCTACGTGCTGCAGGGCACCGTTGACGTCGAGGACGAGCGCTTCTACGAGCACGGCGGTATCGACCTGTGGGGTATCGCGCGTGCTGCGGTGGCAACCCTCGGCGGCGGGCACGAAGGCGCCTCGACTATCACCCAGCAGCTTGTGCGCAACACCATCCTGCAGGAGGAGCAATTCGACTCGACCATTGAGCGTAAGGTGCGCGAGGCCTACATCGCCATCAAGATGGAGGACATGTACTCCAAAGACGAGATCCTCATGATGTACCTCAACACCATCTATTACGGCCACGGCGCCTACGGCATCGAGGCCGCAGCCGAGACCTATCTGTCCAAGAGCGCCGCCGACCTCACCCTGAGCGAGGCCGCGCTACTCATCGGCCTTCCCAACTCGCCTTCGCAGTACGACCCCACGGTCAATCCCGATCTGGCACTGTCTCGCCGCAACAAGGTTCTCGACAACATGCTGCGCCTGGGCCACATCACCCAGGAGGAGCACGATGCCGCACAGGCCGAGCCCATCACCCTCAATGTGACCGAAATCTCGGGCAGCGGCGTCGACGTATACTCGCAGCCCTACTTTGTCTCCTACGTCAAGCAGCTGCTGGAGCAGGAGTTCTCGACCGACGTGCTCTTTAAGGGCGGCCTGACCGTCAAGACCACCATCGACCCCACGATGCAGCAGGTGGCAGAGAATGCCGTCCGCGAGCAGCTCGACACGCTCTCGCTTGACGGCCTGGACATGGGCATGGTCGTCGTCGACCCCAAGACCGGCTACATCAAGTGCATGGTGGGCGGCTACGACTACAACGCCGACGAGAACCACGTAAACCATGCCACGGCCAAGCGTCCCGTCGGCTCCACCTTTAAGGCCTTTACGCTGGCAACTGCCATCCAAAACGGCATGAACCCCAACGTCACCCTCAACTGCAACTCGCCGCTCAAGGCCAAGGGCACCACGACCGAGGTCCAAAATTACGCCAACCAGAGCTACGGCAACATCACGCTTAAGCAGGCGACGGCATACTCCTCCAACACCGGCTATATCCAGGTTGCAGAGGCTATCGGCAATAACAAGATCATGTCCCTCGTCAAAAAGCTCGGCATCGACCCCGCCAAGGACAACATCGAGGACGTTCCCGTCATGACGCTCGGCACCGGCTCGATCTCGCCGCTCGAGATGGCCGCCGCCTACGCGACGTTTGCCAACGGCGGCTACTATCGCCAGCCGATCGCCATCACCGAGATTGACTCTCGTACCGGCTCGGTGCTGTACCAGCACACCGACAATCCCTCACAGGTGCTTACCGAGGGCGAGGCCGCCGCGGTCACCGATGTTCTGTCCGGCGTCATGCAGGGCAGCGGTACGGGTGCTGCTGGCGCCCTGAGCGTCAACCAGCCCTATGCCGGCAAAACGGGCACCACCGACAACACCACCAACCTGTGGTTCTGCGGCTATACCCCGCAGCTGGCGTGTGCCCTGTGGACCGGCTATTCCGCGGGCGAGATCCCCATCCAAAAGTACGGCACGGACCTGCTGGGCGACAGCACCAACCTGCCTGTCTTT
This sequence comes from uncultured Collinsella sp., assembly GCA_900547235.1. GTDB lineage: Bacteria > Actinomycetota > Coriobacteriia > Coriobacteriales > Coriobacteriaceae > Collinsella. The sequence continues at coordinate 7,699 of URFP01000013.1, forward strand.
AAGCGGTTTATGAACACCGTTCTGACCGGTACCGAGCGCGAGGAGTTTGCGACCGGAACGGCGCCCACCTACAAGAACAACAGCGTCTGGAAGTTCTACGGCACCAACAACACCAAGAAGTCGGAGAACGACGACAAGGACGAGGACGAAGAGGAAGAGGAAACCACCACAACAACTACCACGACGACCACGACCACCGAGACCACGGGCGGCGACACCACCGGCGGCACCGGTACGACCGGTGGCTCGACGGGCGGCTCCACTGGTGGCTCGACGGGCGGCTCCACTGGTGACTCGACCGGCGGCGATGGCGGCACGCCTACGCCTACGCCCACTCCCGACCCCTCGCCCACGCCTGACGATACGGTCGGCTAAGAAGTACGCGACTAAAGCCAACAAGGCCCCGAGCAGCTTATTGAACTGCTCGGGGCCTTTTAGTTTGAAACGACCTGGAGGGCGGTCTTTATACCGGCAAACAAAAAGGGGGTACCGACCAACGTCGATACCCCTTACAAGCCACTATGTCAGCGCACACAATGCCGAACGCACGACCCGCACGCCTACTTGCGAGAATTGCTCAACTTATTGATCAGCGCCTCGAGACGCTCGCCGTCCTCGGCCGTCTGGGCAATAACCAAAATCGTATCGTTGCCGGCAAGCGAGCCAAGCACATCGGGCAACTCTGCCGCATCAACGGCGGCGGCGATGCCGGAAGCCGTGCCAGGCTGAGCCTTGATCATAACCAGATTATCAGTACGCAGAACGCCCGTTACGAGCTCGGAAACCATACGTTGCAGGTGCAGGTCCTCTGCCAGAACATAGATGCCCTCAGGGAGCTTACGCAGCCCCATATCGGCAATATCGCGAGAGACAGTCGCCTGCGTGCAATCAAAGCCCATAGCACGGAGCTCATCGACCAGCACGCGCTGCGTGCGGACATCCTTATTGCGCACAATATCTCTAATGGCATCCTGGCGCCCATTGCGTTTTTTAGCCATACAAACCCTCACTCCAAAAGATGGCGGAGACAATCAATCAGTGATTGAATAGTTTAACGCTATTTGAAGGCTTTTGTGTATAAGAACGCATTTCGAAACAATTCTATGCAAGTTTGTTTCGTAATGAGCCGTTTAGGCGGTTTTTGCGCCCGTCCGGTTAAGAAAAGCTACCAGATGCGTACACATCACGCAGCGCGCGGGCTTGGCGCTAGCGATCGGCCCAAACAACAGACCCAGTCCCCGATGGTTGTCCTTGAGCGCGGCGACCATCTGACGGGTTCGAGGCGCCTCGAGCATATCACGCATGCGGGCGGAACGCTCGATTGACGACACCCCATGCGGGCTCAGACACAAATTCTCGATGCAGGCGACCAGTCCGACAAAGTAGAACTTTTGGCTTGCCAGCTTGAGCCGACCACCGCTATCTGCTTCCGAGAGTGAGTCCGCAAGCTCGTCGAGCGCTCGGGTGTCATCGGATACCCTGGCATACATGGTGGGATCAAAGGCATCTGTAGGCTTAGGCGCCACCGCGTGGAAACAAGCGTCGCCGCATCCGGAGACACGCTGCGCCAGCGAGAGCGCGCATGCCATAAACCCAACTGTGCGAAACGCCTTGTCGCACAAAAGGCATGCCTCAAACAGCGGACGGCTATACATCACGCCAGAGACTTGAGCAACCAAGCCGCCTAAAATCAACTGAGGCAGCCCGGCCACCATCGATGATTTGCTATCAATGGAAATATGAGTAGCATCCAAGACGCGCGAATGGCGCTCTCGATGTGCATCATAGCGGTCGAGCGACACCGTGGGGAACACTATGTCTGCCGCAGTATCGCACGCGATATCGACCATCTTGGAAAGGGATTGCGGAGCAAACCACTCATCGGCGTTCATGGCGATGATTTGAGAGCCGCGCGAGGCAGCAAAACCGGCACGAAGACACGCGCCGCGCGTCGCGTCCTCGACGTCAATCAAATCAATATGGATGTCCCTGTCGGCAGCAACTTGAAGCGAATGGCGCACACCGGGCGCAGCATCGCGGCAGACAACGACAATCTGCAAATCGTAGAGGTCTTGGTTCTGGATACTCTCGAGCGCACGCATCGCATAGCTGGGCGAACCTTCTACCACAAGGATCACCGAAAGTCGCGGATGCGAGCCACGTCGAACCAAATTATCCGTCCTCTCGACAGCAATGAATCAAACCGTGGTTCATGGTACACCCCGGCAATAAAAGCAATGAGACACCGGTTGCATTGCACGCCAAGAACAGATGTTGCACACGCGCAGCCCACAGATGACAGGTGTCGACGCACGACACGTCGAGCCCTCCCCTAGTCGAGCACGACAAGCTCGGCGGGATCGTAATCCACGCCCATAAACGTAAGGCCGCAGGCAGGAGCCGTGGGGCCCGCAGCGGTGCGGTCGCAAGCATCGATAACCTCGCGCATCCACCCGGGTTCACGGCGATGCATGCCAATCTCGACAAGCGTGCCCACGATCGTACGGACCATCGAATGCAGAAACGCATTGCCCTCGATGGTGAACGTCAGGATGTCCTCGCCAAACGCAACCTCATGGCCAAATTCGGCACGCATCACGCAGCGATGCGTGGGCTTGCCAACGGCCGAAGCAACCTTGCAAAAGCTTTTAAAGTCCTGCTCGCCCAGCAGTGCGGGGCAGGCAGCAGACATAGCCTTTACATCCAAGGGATAGCGATGCCACCACACGGCACCGCGGGACAGCACGGGGCGCGCATCTCGATCGGCAATACGGTACGTATACGTACGGGTGCGCGCGTCAAAACGCGCAGAAAAGCCTTTACGGGCTTTGTAGACCTCGTTAATGGCGATATCTTTGGGCAGTAGGGCATCCATAGCCCGCAGCCACCTACGGCGCGTACAAGCGAGCTCAGCGTCCGTTACGGGCACGCTAATGTACTGGGCCACCGCATGCACGCCGGCATCGGTACGACCCGCACACGTCAGATCGATCGGGCGGCGCAGCAGCGTCTCGATAGCGCGGCGCAACTCGCCCGCAACGGTCGTCTGGCCCGGCTGCTCGGCAAATCCGCTATAGGACGAGCCATCATAGGCAACACAGAATACAAGCGTGGCATCGAGCTCAGGAATCGAATTGAAATCAGACGGCGCGGTCATGGGCGCTCCCAACAAACAATCAACGGTATCGCGACAAAAAAAGAGGGGTACGCGAACGTACCCCTCGAATATAGCCTATGCAGACGGATTGTCTACTCAGCGGTCTCCTCAGCAGGAGCCTCCTCGACGGCCTCGACCTTCTTGGGAGCAGCGGCCTTCTTGGGGGCCGGAGCAGCCTTCTTGGCCTTAGGCGTGCAAGGCTCGGTGACGAGCTCCATGATAACGATAGGAGCGTTGTCGCCCTTACGGTTGCCGAGCTTCATGATGCGGGTGTAACCGCCGTTGCGGTCCTGCCACATGCCCTGGGCAGCCTTGTCGAAGATCTCGGCAACGAGCTGCTTATCGCCGAGCTTGGCGATGGCCAGACGACGAGAGTGCAGGTCGCCCTTCTTGGCCCAGGTGATGATCGGGTCGACGACCGAACGCAGCGCCTTAGCGCGGGTCTCGGTGGTCTTGATGCGGTCGTTCTCGAAGAGGGCCTTGGCCAGGCTCTTCTTCATGGCCTTGGTGTGGCTCGCATCGGTGCCGAGCTTCAGGCCCTTCTTAACGTTGTGACGCATGGTCTAGTTTCTCCTCAAATATGCGAAGCATTAAGCCTTCAGGCTCAGGCCCATGGACTCAAGCTTGTCCTTCACTTCCTCGATCGACTTAACACCGAAGTTACGGATGTTGAGCAGATCGTTCTCCGAGAACTCAACGAGCTGACGGACCGAGTGAATGCTGGCGCGCTTAAGGCAGTTGTAGGAACGGACGGAAAGGTCCAGATCCTCGATCTGCTTGTCCAGCTCGGCGTTGTCGTTGGTGACCTCGGGAGCGAAAATCGAAGCCTCCTCCTCGACCTCGGGGGTCTCGGCAAGGTTCATAAAGGCAGCCATATGCTGGTTGATGATATTGGCAGCCTGGACCACGGCGTCGCGCGGAGCGATGGAGCCGTTGGTCTCGATCTCGAGGACAAGGCGGTCGTAGTCGGTGTGCTGACCGACACGGCAAGCCTCAACGAGCTTGGCGCAACGGGACACCGGCGAGTACAGCGAGTCGACGTGGATCACACCGATGGGATCGTTGTCGCGCTTGTTAGCCTCGCCAGAGACATAGCCGCGGCCATAGCCGATGCGCATGCTCATGGTGAGATGGCCACCCTCGGTAAGCGTAGCGATGTGCTGCTCGGGGTTGACCAGCTCAAACTCGGACGGAATAAAGAAGTCCGCACCGGTGACCTCGCAGGGGCCGTCAACAGAAATGGTGGCGGTCGCCTCGTCGGTCGTGCCGAGAGCCCTGAAGACAAGACCCTTGACATTCAGGACGATGTCGGTGACATCCTCGACCATGTTAGGGATGGTCATGAACTCGTGCTGTGCACCATCGATCTGAATAGCCTCGACGGCGGCACCCTCGAGCGAGGACAGAAGTACGCGACGAAGGGAGTTACCCAGCGTATCGCCGTAGCCACGCTCGAGCGGCTCGACGGAGACACGAGCAGACGTCTCGTTGATCTCTTCGACCTGAACCTGAGGCCTAATGAATTCTGACATGTATTACCTCCAGCCTCAGCAGCCCGGATGGACTACTTAGAGTAGAGCTCGACGATGAGCTGCTCGTTGATATCACCGCTGATCTGCTCACGCGTCGGCAGAGCGAGCACGTTACCAGACAGCTTCTCGATATCGACCTCGAGCCAGCCAGGGACCTCAAAGCGCTCGGAGGAAATCAGAGCCTCCTTGATGGGGAGGAGGTCACGGAACTTCTCGCCGACAGCGACGACGTCGCCGGCCTTGACGCGGTAGGACGGAATATCCACGCGCTTGCCGTTCACGGTGAAGTGACCGTGACGGACGGACTGACGAGCCTCTTTGCGGGTGCGGGCGAAGCCAAGACGGAAGACGACGTTGTCAAGGCGAGACTCAAGGATGATCATGAGGTTCTCACCGGTGACGCCGTTCATCTTACGGGCCTTGTTGAAGTAGCCGTGGAACTGCTTCTCCAGAACGCCATAGATGAACTTGACCTTCTGCTTCTCGCGCAGCTGCATGCCGTACTCAGATTCCTTGCGACGGCGCTTGGGCTGACGGATAGATTCCTTCTTGCTGCTGTAACCGAGCTCAGCGGGATCGATCCCGAGCTGACGGCAGCGCTTAAGAACAGGAGTCCTGTCGATTGCCATATTGATACGATCCTTTCAGTTACACGCGGCGACGCTTCTTGGGGCGGCAGCCGTTGTGCGGAATGGGGGTCTTGTCCTGGATGCTCGAGACCTCGAGGCCAGCAGCCTGGAGGGAGCGAATGGCGGTCTCACGACCGGAGCCGGGGCCCTTGACGAAGACGGAAACCTTCTTCATACCGTGCTCCATGGCCTGCTTGGCAGCAGCCTCGGCAGCCATCTGGGCAGCGAACGGCGTGGACTTACGGGAGCCCTTGAAGCCCACCTGGCCAGCCGACTTCCAGGAAATGACGTTGCCCTGGGGATCGGTGATCGAAACGATCGTGTTGTTGAACGTAGAACGAATGTGAGCCTGGCCCACGGAAATGTTCTTACGGTCCGCGCGCTTCAGACGGGCAGCGCGAACGTTCTTCTTAGCAGTAGCCATCTATCTAGCGCTCCTTATTTCTTCTTCTTAGCACCGATCTGACGCTTCGGGCCCTTGCGGGTACGAGCGTTAGTGTGGGTGCGCTGGCCGCGGACCGGGAGGCCCTTGCGGTGACGAAGGCCGCGGTTGCAGCCGATGTCCATAAGGCGCTTGACGTTCTGGTTGCGCTCACGGCGGAGGTCGCCCTCAACCATGATCTGGTTCTTATCGATATAATCACGGATGGCGTTAACCTCATCCTCGGTGAGGTCCTTAACGCGCGTATCCACGTTAACGTTGCACTCGACGCAGATCTTCGTCGCAGTGGTGCGGCCGATGCCGTAAATGTAGGTCAGACCGATCTCAACGCGCTTCTCACGCGGGAGGTCGACACCATTAATACGGGCCAACGTAGTCTCCTCTCTTAACCCTGACGCTGCTTATGACGGGGGTTCTCGCAAATGACGAGGACCTTGCCATGGCGCCTAATGATTTTGCACTTATCGCACATCTTCTTGACCGAAGGACGTACCTTCATCGTTCTTCCTTTCGGTAGCGCTCAAACTACTTCCCTACTATCTACTCGCCCAGCCGCAGGCGTTTAAAACTATGGCTGGTCTTCACACACAATCCGACCGTAGGTTGAGCTAAGCCTGCAGTCGGAAATGGAGTGCGTGTATGCGTGCCGCTATTTGTAGCGATAGGTGATGCGGCCGCGGGTCAGGTCGTACGGGGAAAGCTCCACGACAACCCTGTCACCGGGGAGAATACGGATGTAATTCATTCGGATCTTGCCAGAAATGTTGCACAGAACCGAATGACCGTTCTCGAGCTCAACCTTAAACATGGCATTGGGCAACGGTTCCTTTACCGTACCCTCGAGCTCAATTGCGTCTTCCTTCTTCACAAGCAATCATCTTTCTCTAGAAAACGACAGCGATTGAGTATTCTACAACACGTATGCACGCATCGTAATAACTTCGTAATGGCTCCACAACTAAGTGGAACTTGTTACATTTCTCCGCCTTGGAGCGAACACCAAGCACCCTGGGCATCCGTGGTGAGAATCACCGGGCCGTCATTGGTAATGGCGACGGTGTTCTCGTAGTGCGCGGCGGGCAGGTGGTCGTTGGTCGTGACGATCCAACCGTCGGAGCCCGTGCTCACATGGTTGGAGCCCATCGTAACCATCGGCTCGATGGCAATGACCATGCCGGCCTGGAGGCGAACGCCTCTCCCCTTCTTTCCATAGTTAGGAACGTTGGGGTCCTCGTGCATCACACGGCCAATGCCATGGCCCACATAGTCGCGAAGCACGCCGTAACCGTGAGACTCGGCGAGAGACTGAACGGCATAACCGACGTCCCCGATATGGTTACCGGGAATAGCCTGCTCGATGGCAGCCTTAAGGCAATCGCGCGTGACCTCGCACAGGGCCTTGGCCTCGGGCGTAGGGGTGCCGACGAAAAACGTCCAAGCGTTATCGCCAACCCAACCGTCGACAACGGCTCCCGTATCGATGGAGATGATATCGCCATCGCGCAGGATCATGTCGGGGTTGGGAATACCGTGGACCACGGCATCGTTAATCGATGCGCAAATGGTACCGGGGAACCCGCCGTAACCCTTAAAGGCCGGGGTGCCGCCATGCATACGGATAATCTGCTCCGCGAGCTGATCGAGCTCAAAGGTCGAAACACCAGGGCGCACCATGGCTCCAACGTGGCGGAGCGCCATCTTAGATAGCGCTCCTGCCTTCTTCATCTGCTCGATTTGCGTTGCAGACTTAATCTTGATCATAGACCGAGAGCCTCTTTGACATCCCCGTACACGGTCTCGCGAGCCTGGTCACCGTTGACCGACTTGAGCAGACCCTGGCCACGATAGTAGTCGACGAGCGGGCTCGTGGACTTCTCGTAGACGTCGAGACGGTTCTTGATGGTCTCGGGCTTGTCGTCGTCGCGCTGATACATCTCGCCGGCGCACTTGGGGCAGGTAGCATCGGCAGCGGTGCCGGTGTAACCGCAGGCGCGGCAGGTGCGACGCGAAGACAGACGATCGATGATGACCTCGGGGGCCACGTCGACCAGAAGGGCGCAGTCGATCTCGCGACCCATGGCGGAGAGCTCGGAATCGAGCGTCACAGCCTGGGCGGTGTTGCGCGGGAAGCCGTCGAGGATGAAGCCCTGCTGGGCGTCATCGGCAGCAAGGCGCTCCTTGACAAGGTCGATCACGAGCTGGTCGGGAACGAGCTCGCCAGCGTCCATGTACTTCTTAGCCTGAATACCAAGCTCGGTGCCACCCTTGACGGCAGCACGCAGCAGGTCGCCCGTGGAAATGTGAGCGACGCCAAACTCGGCGACGAGCTCCTGTGCGACGGTGCCCTTACCGGCACCCGGAGCTCCGAGCAATACGAGGTTCATGAGCAATCCTCCTCTAGCCTATTTAAAGAATCCATCGTAATCATACATCTTGATCTGGCCTTCGAGCTTATCGACCGTGTCGAGCACGACGCCGACCATGATGAGGATGGACGTGCCGCCAAATGCCTGGATCAGATGGTTACCCGTGAAGGAGAAGATGATCGAAGGCACGATGGCGATGAGCGCCAAAAAGACAGCGCTGGGAAGCGTGATCTTGTTGAGCGCGTTCTTGATGTAGGCCGCGGTAGCCCTACCCGGACGGACGCCCGGAATAAAGCCGCCCTGCTTCTTAAGGTTGTCGGCCGTGTCATCGGGGTTGAACACCATGGAGGTGTAGAAGTACGCGAAGAACACGATGAGGACAACATTAAGCACCCAGTTGAGCCAACCGGTCGAAAGCGCAGAGGCAACTGCCTGAATCCAGCCGATGCCGGGGAAGAACACGGCAATCTGAGCCGGGAAGTACAGCAGCGCCGAAGCGAAGATGATCGGCACGACACCCGCGGTATTGACCTTGATGGGCAGGTAGGTGGTCTGGCCACCCATCATGCGACGGCCCACGACGCGCTTAGCGTAGGAGACCGGGATGCGGCGCTGGCCGCGCTCAAGAAAAACAATCAGCGGGATAACCAGCAGGATGATGGCGCAGATGATCACCATGGTGATGATGCCACCGGCATTACCCTCGGTGCTGGAGAAGATCGCCTGCGGCAGGCCGGCCATGATGTTCGCAAAGATGATCAGGGACATGCCATTGCCGATACCGCGCTGGGTGATGAGCTCACCAATCCACATGATCAGCATGGCGCCCGCAGTGAGCGTGCCGACGATCATGAGGTCGAAGATGATCTCGGGAGCGCCAGCGCCATTAAAGCTGATGCCGAAGCTCTTAAAGAGGAAGAGGTAACCCACGGAGTTGAGGATTGCCAGAGCCAAGGTGAGGTAACGCGAATACTGCGTAATCTTGGTCTGACCGACCTCGCCCTCGCGGGCAAGCTCATGCAGGGAAGGCACAACGGCCTGGAGCATCTGGAGGATGATCGAGCTGGTGATGTAAGGCATGATGCCCAGCGAAAACACCGACACATAGCTCAACGCGCCGCCAGAGAAAAGATTCAGGAGGGCCATAGCACCTGCGGCGACCGAATTGTTATCGGTCGAGAAAAGGCCCAGCATCCCCTGGAAGGGAATGCCGGGCACAGGAACGTGCGCACCAATGCGGTACACGACGAGCATAGCTATGGTAAAAAGAATCTTTTCGCGCAATTCTTTGATGCGGAAAGCATTCTTAAGACCATTTAGCACGGCAGCTCGACCTTTCCGCCGGCGGCCTCGATCTTGGCCTGCGCAGAAGCGCTGACCTTGTCGACCTTGACCGTGAACTTCTTGGTGAGCTCACCATTGCCGAGCACCTTGACGGGCTCGAACTCGCTCTTGGTGATGCGAGCGGCCTTAAGAGCGGCACCGTCGATCACAGCGCCGTCCTCGAACTTACGCTCGAGACGCTCGACGTTGACAGCGGTGTACTCGATACGACGGGGGTTGCGGAAGCCCGGGAGCTTGGGCAGGCGCATAGCCAGCGGAGTCTGGCCACCCTCGAAGCCGGCACCCTTGGTGCCGCCAGAGCGGGAACCCTGGCCCTTCTGGCCGCGGCCAGAAGTGGTGCCGTGACCCGAAGAATTGCCACGGCCGACGCGCTTGCGGTTCTTGGTGGAACCGGGCGCGGGAGTAAGATCGTGAAGCTGCATTTGCTACTCCTCTACAATCTCGACAAGGTGCTTGACCTTGAAGATCATGCCGCGGACGGACTCGTTGTCAGCAATCTCGCGAACCTCGCGGATCCTGTGGAGACCGAGGGCACGGACAGTACGGACCTGGTCCTGCTTGCAACCGTTGGTGCTGCGGACCTGCTTGATCTTGATGGTGTCAGCCATGCTTAGTTCTCCTTACCGACGAACATCTCGGAGACCGTCAGGCCACGGCGAGCCGCGACGTCCTCAGGGCTGGAGAGCTCCTTGAGGCCCTCGACGGCAGCCTTGATGATGTTGAGGCCGTTGTCGGTACCGAGGGACTTGGACAGGACGTTCTTGATGCCAGCAAGCTCGAAGAGGGGACGCACAGCGCCGCCGGCGATAACGCCGGTACCCTCGACAGCGGGCTTGATGATGATGCGGCCGGCACCAAAGTGGCCGAGAACCTCGTGCGGGATGGTGCCCTGCTCGGTCACCGGCACGTGGAACATGTTCTTCTTGGCATCGAGAGACGCCTTGGAGATGGCCAGGGGCACCTCAGCGGACTTGCCCATGCCAACGCCGACGTTGCCCTTGCCGTCGCCAACGACGACGAGAGCGACGAGGCTCATGCGACGACCACCCTTGACGGTCTTCGACACGCGGTTGATGTAAACGACGCGCTCCTCGAACTCGGAGGCCTCGCGCTGCTGCTTCTGATTACGAGCCATGTGCTACATACCTCCTAGAACTCGAGACCGGCGGCACGAGCACCGTCGGCGAGGGCCTTGACGCGGCCATGGTAGATACGGCCACCGCGATCGAAGGCGACCTTGGTGATGCCGGCCTCGATGGCACGCTTGCCAACGAGCTGACCGACCTTCTCCGCAGCCTCCTTGTTCGAGGTGTGGGTGCCCTTGAACTCGGCCTCGAGGGTCGAGGCAGAGACGAGCGTCAGGCTGGAGCCCTTGCTGTCGTCGATGATCTGGGCATAGATGTTGGCGTTAGTACGGGTCACGCGAAGACGCGGACGCTCGGAGGTACCCGAGACCTTGCCGCGAACACGACGCTGACGACGCTTGAGGCCTTCCAGCTTCGCCTTATGCTTGTTCATACGTAAACTCCTAAAAAGGTTGATCTTGCCAGCACCTGACGGGGTGCTGGTCTTATGCGAGTGAGTCGGTTACGACTACTTGGCGGCCTTACCCAGCTTGCGGCGGATGTGCTCGCCAACGTAGTGGATACCCTTGCCCTTGTAAGGCTCGGGAGGACGATGGCCGCGGATCTCAGCGGCGATCTGACCGACCTGCTGCTTGTTGATACCCTTGACGTTCACGTGGGTGTTGTCGGGAACCTCGAAGGTGATGCCCTCGGGAGCCTCGACGATCACGGGGTGCGAGAAGCCCAGGGAGAACTCGAGGTTCTTACCCTTCTGCTGCACGCGGTAACCGACGCCGGCGAGCTCGAGCTTCTTCTCGAAGCCCTCGGAAACGCCAACAACCATGTTGTGGATGAGGGCGCGGGTGAGGCCGTGGCGGGCACGGGTCTCACGCTCGTCGTCGGGACGGGAAACGGTGAGGACGTTGTCCTCGACGTTGATAGCGAGCTTCTCATAGATATCGAGCTCGAGCTGGCCCTTGGGGCCCTTGACGACAACGTTGTTGCCGTTGACTGCCACTTCGACTCCGGCGGGAATCTGGACAGGCTTATTACCGATACGAGACACGGTGATCTCCTTTCCTTCTACCTACCGAGCGAATTACCAGACGTAAGCGATGATCTCGCCGCCGACGTTGTGCTTGCGAGCATCGCGGTCGGTCATGACGCCATGGCTGGTGGAAATAATGGCGGTACCAAGGCCACCGCGGACGCGGGGCATGTCGGCAACGCCGGTGTACTTACGCAGGCCCGGCTTGGAAATGCGGCGGATGCCGTTGATGACCTTAGCCTTCTTGGGACCATACTTAAGCGTGATGTGCAGAGTCTTCTGGGGAACGGCGTCCTCGACATCGTAGCCCTCGATGTAGCCCTCCTCGTGCAGAACACGAGCGATCTCGACGAGCTTCTTGCTGCTCGGCATGGAGACCGTGGCCTTGTTCACAGAGTTAGCGTTACGGATGCGCGTAAGCATATCTGCGATCGGGTCTGTAAGGTTCATACAGATTCTCCTTCGTTCTTGATGAACACGTGCTCTTGGTTCTTCGCCGCCCTTAACGGCAAAGCCTAACTAGCGCGTTTTCCCTGTTCCAAACGGATGCTTGAAACGCTGGTAGTGACTTACCAGCTGGCCTTCTTAACGCCGGGAAGCTCGCCCTTGAGTGCAAGCTCGCGGAAGCAGACACGGCACAGGCCGAACTTGCGGTACACAGAGTGCGGACGGCCGCAGCGCTGGCAGCGCGTGTACTCACGAGTAGAGAACTTCTGCTTGCGATTGCACTTGACGATCATCGATGTCTTAGCCACTTATATCCTCCTCACATAGAGTATTGTTCGCCCCAAGCGCCGCCCCCTTCTGGGAACGGCGCTCATAGGGCAGGTGAACCTATTTCTTGAACGGGAAACCGAAGGCGTCCAGAAGGGCCTTGGCCTCCTCATCGGTATTGGCGGTGGTCACGAAAGTGATGTCCATACCACGCTGGTGATCGACGGAGTCGAAGTCGATCTCGGGGAAGATGAGCTGCTCGGTGACGCCCATGGAGAAGTTACCACGGCCGTCGAAGCTCTTGGCGGAGATGCCGCGGAAGTCGCGGATACGGGGAATCGCGACGGAGGTCAGACGATCGAAGAACTCCCACATACGGTCGCCACGCAGGGTAACCTTGCAGCCGATCGGCATACCAGCGCGCAGGCGGAAGGTAGCGATGGACTTGCGGGCACGGGTGATCATCGGCTGCTGGCCGGTGATGGCGCGCAGGTCGCGCACGGCACCGTCGATGGCCTTGGAATCGGTAGCGGCCTCGCCGACACCCATGTTCACGACGATCTTCTCAAACTTGGGGATCATCATGACGTTCTCGTACTGGAACTTGTCCTGAAGCTGCTGCTTGACCTCGTTGTTGTACTTGGTCTTCAGACGCGGCACATACTTCTCTTCTGCCATTGTTCACTCCTTCTTGGGGTTTTAAGCACGGGGCGTGGCCACGATGGGTTGTCCTCGTGCCTCCTGGCTGCATCCGCGCCGCTCATGGCATTTACGCGGTTTGGACTCGACGCAGCAGGAGCCGACAAAACAATCGGTACTATACGCGCATCGGGAGCGTATTTCCAGAAAAACCTCGTCTGCCTGCACAACTCCACAACTCCCCCGCACATATTGATCCCTAGGGGATCAAAATGGCAGTTGCGGTGAAATAGGGACTGTTTGACGGCTTAACCGGCTTAAACAGTCCGTATTTCGCCGCATCTTATTGATGGGGATGCGACTAGCGCTTGCGGGGGACGAGCTTGGTGCGGCGCAGGTGGATCATCTCGGCAGCGATGGAGATGGCAATCTCCTCGGGATCCTCGGCCTCGATGGCAACGCCGATCGGCAGGTGCAGCTCGTCGATCTGGTCCTGCGTAAAGCCCTCCTGCTCCAAACGGGCGCGCACAAAGGCCGTCTTGCGGCGCGAGCCCAAGCAGCCCAGATAGGCGGGCTTAGCGCGCATGGCCTGAATCACCACGTCGATATCGGACTTGTGGCCTGCTGTGGCCACGACCACCAAGTCGCGCGGGCCGATGGGGCACTGCTTGCTCAGGTTCTTGTAATCGACCAGGCGACGATCGTAGACACCGGGCACCCATTCGGGCGTCAGCGTGCCGGGGCGGTCATCGCACGCCACAACGGCAAAGCCCGCCGCCGTGAGTACGCGCGCCGTCGCAGCGCCCACGTGTCCGCAGCCAAAGATATAGGTCAGGCCCTCGGGGCAGAGCGTCTCGATGTGCGCCGCGGGAATCTCGGAGGCCGCGTTGGTGTAGGTGACCTTACTCCCCTCCTCCACCAGCGAAAGCTCGGGGCAGCCCATTATGGTGCGGCGCGACTCCTCGCCATGGCACTTGGCCACATCGCCCTCGAGCGCGCTCGCGATAAACGGCTCAAAGTCGATGACGAAGTCGCCGATGCGTCGATACGCCAAGACGTCGGCAACCGACTGGAACAACAGCACCTGCGATACATCCAGGTGCAGATAGCACAGGCAGATGGCTCCGCCGCAGATCATGCCGGTATCGGAGTTCTCGCCGCCCATGGTGTAGCGGACCAGACGCGATTGCCCTGCGGCCAGCAGCTCGCGCGCCTCGTTCAGCGCAAAGAGCTCGATCTTGCCGCCGCCGATGGTACCTGCTTGGCTGCCATCGGCAAAGACGGCCATCCAGGCGCCCACGCCGCGCGGCGATGACCCTGCCGTGCCGGCAACTACCACCAGCTCGCACGTCTTACCGGCCTTCAGAGCGCCAAGCGCAGCATTCACCACATCGAGCTTTTCCATTGCAATTTCCTATCCCTGGAATACACCGGTGAGCATGGCGAGCGCCTCGAGCACGCCGCCGCCGACCGACGTCGCCTTGTCCGAAATATAGTTGATATAGCTGGCATCGCCGCGCGG
>URFP01000014.1:0-21532 GCA_900547235.1 uncultured Collinsella sp.
CGCGCACCGTCGACGTGCACATCCGACGCATCCGCTCCAAGGTGGGCCCGCAGATCGCGGCACACATCACCACCGTCCGCGGCGTGGGCTATCTGTTTAAGGACTAGATTTCCACCACAAAGGGGACAGGCACCTTTGTGGTGGTTTTGACGCAGGTGCGGGTTCCTTTCGAGTTTGCAGCAGAACTTAAGCCTTCCTAAAAGATTGCGTTCTCGTACACGTACGCCCGCATATTGGGGTACAACTCAACGTGAACAATGATGGCCCGCCACGGTGTTTGGCGGGCCTTTGGTTATTTGACGAAAGGATCGCAGCTATGAGCGAGAACGATTCCCAGCGTCCCCAGGATGTTGGCAATGCCGGCGAGACTCAGCAGCAGCCGCGCGTGCAGGTGGAGTCGACGCCTGCCGACGGCAACAACATTCCCTACGTGCAGGCCTACGATACGCAGACCGGCAAGCCGCTGGGCGGCCAACAGGTCGTGAACAAGCACACGGTGGTCAAGACCAAGACCAAAAAGCTGCCGATCTTTATTACAGCGCTTGCCGGCTGCGCATGTGGTGCCCTGCTGGTCATTGCGCTCATCATGAGTGGCACGCTCGATATCGGCGGCGGCAAGAACGCCGTGACGGCGGGTGCTTCGGGTTCGTCGACGCAAAAGATTACGATTGATTCCGAGGACACCACGCTGGCCGAGGCCGTTTCTGCCAAGGCCCTGCCCTCCGTGGTTTCCATCACCGCCACTTCGAGCGGTAGCCAGAATGGCTCACTTTCGCAGTCCGCTGACGATTCGAATAACTCGGGCAGCGTCGGCTCGGGCGTTGTGCTCGATACCGAGGGCCACATCCTCACCAACAATCATGTGGTCGATGGTTACGACCAGTACGTGGTTACCATGGACGACGGCACCACGTACGAGGCCGAGTTCGTGGGCAACGATGCCTCGAGCGACCTCGCCGTCATTAAGCTCAAGGATGCCGATGCCTCCAAGCTCACGCCGATTGAGATCGGTGACTCCTCCAAGCTCAACGTGGGCGAGTGGGTTATGGCGATCGGCTCGCCGTTCGGCAACGAGCAGTCTGTCTCCACCGGTATCGTCTCGGCGCTCTACCGCTCCACGGCCATGAGCTCTACCAGCGGCAACACCATCTATGCCAACATGATCCAGACCGATGCCGCCATCAACCCGGGCAACTCCGGTGGCGCGCTCGTCAACGACAATGGCGAGCTCGTGGGTATCAACTCGCTCATCGAGAGCTACTCGGGCTCCAGCTCGGGCGTGGGTTTTGCCATTCCGGTTAATTACGCCAAGAACATTGCCGACCAGATCATCGACGGCAAGACGCCGGTGCATCCGTACATGGGCGCTACGCTTTCGAGCGTCAACGCGCTCAACGCCCGTACCAACAAGCTGAGCACCGATAGCGGCGCGTATGTGGCGAGCGTCGTTGAGGATGGTCCCGCCGCCAAGGCCGGCATTCAGGAGGGCGACGTCATCACCAAGCTGGGCGACGACGAGATCACGAGCGCCGATGGCCTGATCATCGCACTGCGCAGCCACGAGGTGGGCGAGAAGGTCGAGATCACGCTCATGCGCGGCAAGGAAGAGAAGAAGGTTACCGTCGAGCTGGGCTCCGACGAGGAGCTGCAGAACCAGCAGCAGAACGACAGCGCGACCGACACCGGTAACGGCGGCATTACCGATGAGCAGCTGCGCCAGTACCTGGAGGAGCTGCTTGGCCAGCAGGGCCAGGGTCAGGGCAACGGCCAGGGTTTCTAACGAGCTGTATCGCACATATCGAGGCCAGAGGGGGCTGTTCCGCCAACGCGGGACAGCCCCTCTTTTCTTATTGATCCGTTGGGGACGGAGGAAAACGGATCATTTAGAAATGGCAAGGGCATGAGTTGATTGCGCGATCCACTCCAGTTTGATGGCTGCCGATTCGGTGCGGTTTGAGACCGCTATTCGGCGCCATGGTGACCGGTGGTACTCTTGTATCCGTTTGAAATCGAGCGAAGGAGTGCCGCTATGGAGCAATCGAGCCTGTTTGGTGACGGCGTGGACATCGATACCGAAACGCCCGCGAGCACGGATACCGCTGCACCGGCCGATGCCCGTGCCCAGGCGGCAGCGCGTGCGGCCGAGCTGCGCCACGAGCTCGATTACCACGCCTATCGCTACTACATGCTCGATGCGCCCGAGATCACGGACGCCGCCTTTGACAAAATGCTCGTTGAGCTGCAGCAGATCGAGGCGACCTACCCCGACCTGGTGACGCCCGACAGCTATACCCAGCGCGTGGGCGGCTACGTGAGCGAGCAGTTTACACCGGTCACACATATGGCGCGCATGTATTCCATGGACGATGCCATGGACCTGGACGAACTTGACGCGTGGCTCCAGCGCGCCGAGGATGCGCTCGGTGCCGGCAGCGTCACCTATACCTGCGAGCTTAAGATCGACGGTCTGGGCGTGGCGCTTACCTATCAAAACGGCACCTTTGTGCGCGCCGCCACGCGCGGCGACGGCACCACGGGCGAGGATGTGTCGCTCAATGTCCGTACCATCAAGGATGTGCCCATGCACCTGTCCGAGCCGGCGCTCGCCCACATGGGCGCCGACCGCGAGCGTACCATTGAGGTACGCGGCGAGGTGTACATGCCCAAGGGCAGCTTTGTTCGTCTGAATGAAGAGGCCGATGCCGAGGGCCGCGACCCCTTCGCCAACCCGCGCAACGCCGCCGCCGGCAGCCTGCGCCAAAAGGACCCCAAGGTCACGGCGCGCCGCGATCTTGCCACCTTTATCTATGCCATTGCCGATACCGATCCGCTGCACGTCCACAGCCAGCGCGAGTTTCTGGACTGGCTGCGCAGCGCCGGCTTTAGCGTCAACCCTAACGTGGCACGCTGCGCCACGCCGTCCGAGGTCCACGAGTTCTGTGCCCAGGCCCTCGAGCATCGCGGTGACCTGGACTACGACATCGACGGCGTGGTCGTAAAGGTCGACAGCTTCCAGCAGCAGCTCGACCTGGGCTTTACTGCCCGCGCACCGCGCTGGGCCATTGCCTTTAAGTTCCCACCCGAGGAAAAGCAGACCGTCCTGCGCGAAATTCGCATCCAGGTGGGTCGCACCGGTGTGCTCACGCCGGTCGCCGAGTTCGACCCGGTGACGGTAGCCGGCTCTACCATCGCGCGCGCCACGCTGCACAACATCGACGAGATCCGCCGCAAAAACGTGCGCGAGGGCGACACTATCATCGTGCACAAGGCAGGCGACGTGATTCCCGAGGTCGTGGGCCCCGTGCTCGACAAGCGCCCGGCCGACAGCGTTGACTGGCAGATGCCCGAGGTCTGCCCCGTGTGCGGCAGCCCCGTGGTGCACGAGGACGGCGAGGTGGCCTACCGCTGCGTGTCCATCGACTGCCCCGCACAGCTCAAGGAGCGCCTGCTCCACTGGGTGAGCCGCGGCTGTATGGACGTGGACGGCTTGGGCGACGAGATCGTCGACAAGATGATCGCCGCCGGTCTGATCCATGATGTCGCGGACTTCTACCAGCTCACAGTCGACGACATCGCCGGCTTGGACACGGGGCGCACCTATGCCAGCTCCAACAGCAAAAAGGGCGTCAAGAAGGGCGACCCCATTCCGGTAGGCCTCAAGACGGCCGAGAAAATCATCGCCGAGCTCAATAAGTCCAAGAGCCAGCCACTCGGTCGCGTGCTGTTTGCCCTAGGCATCCGCCACGTGGGCAAAAGCGTGGGCGAGGTCATCGCCGAGCGATTCCTGTCGATTGACAAGCTCATCTTGGCGAGCGAAGAGGATATCGCCGAGTGCGAGGGCATCGGTCCCAAGATTGCGGCGAGCGTCAAGCAGTTCCTGGCCGTGCCCGAGAACCTTGCCGTGCTGGAACGTCTGCGCCAAGCGGGCCTTTCGCTCGAGGTCGACTTGGGCGCCGCTCATGCGCAAGCCGCGGCCGAAGCTGGCGTGGCGGGCGAGCTCGCCGACGCACAGCCGCTTGCGGGTCTGACCTTCGTGCTCACCGGCACGCTCGTCAACCGCACGCGCGACGAGGCGGGCGCGGCGCTCAAGGTGCTCGGCGCCAAGGTTTCGGGCAGCGTGTCAAAGAAGACGAGCTATCTGGTCGCCGGTCCCAAAGCGGGCTCCAAGCTCACCAAGGCCGAGCAACTGGGCGTACCCGTGCTGGACGAGGACGCACTCGAGCAGATCTTGGCTACTGGCGAGGTGCCCCGGGCTTAGCGCATCGATAACCAAATTGAAGATCCGCCCGGAAAGCATGATGCCTTTCGGGCGGATTTTATTTGGACGGGGCAACGGGCACCGTGATCTGCGTCACGTAGGTTGCTGGGTCGTCGCTGATGATGTCATCGATGAGGGCGATCTCGCGCGAGGGGCCGGCGGGTGTCAGGTTGTGTTCGTGCATGTAGCTCAGCAGTTGCTCGTAGCGTGGGGCTGCTTGCCCGTGCGTGCCGCGGAAACTTATGGTCAGGCAGCGCGCGGCGGGTCGCGTCTCAACGTCGCCCAAGTAATCATCGGTGTCATCGAGCAGCAGAAAGACCTCGTCGTAACCATCAAAGTCGCCGGCGGCCAGACGCTCGGCGCTGATCCCGACACCCAGATTGCCCAGATAGGCAAAGGTTTCGTGCTGCCCCTGCTGAAGCTGGCGGATATGCCATCCCAGCGAATAGGCGTCGGTGGGATTGACGCGCTCGCGCAGCGTGGCGCAGCGAAGTTCGGGTTCCTCGATTTCGCTAATGGTGTCGAGATCAGCATTCAAAGCGCCATGAAGCAAGGCAAGCCGCTGGTCAATCTTGCGTGACATGCGCTCCAACTCATGCCGCCTGTGCTCAATTAACTCCTGTTGCTTGGTCAGTTGCCGTTGCATCAAATCCATATCGCGCGTAGTGACAAACTCGCGAATCTGCGCCAGCGGCAGGTCGAGAACGCGCAGGTTGCCGATGGTGTTGAGGGTGGAGAGCTGTCGCGATCCGTAGTAGCGGTACCCACTCGCCGGATCGACATATGCCGGTTCTAACAGCCCCATCTGCTCGTAATGACGCAGTGTGCCCACGCTCAAATTGAGCAGGCGCGCCACCTCGCCAATGCGAAGCAGGCCCTCGGTATGTTCAGTTGGCGAGTCGGCCATAGGAACGCTCCTTTCGGTAAAACAGGGGAGAGGTGCTAGGCATGCGTCGCCTCGCTACGCCACCAGCTTGTCAAAAGTTCCGCGGCGGTTGAGCACGGTAAAGGCAATCACGCAGATGACCGCCGACAGAATCGATCCGCACGGCGAGGCGATGCCCATGGGAAACAGCGTGTCGGAATAGGCATTCGACAGCAGCCATGCGCCGGGCACGCGAATGAGCGCCACGGCCAGCACGTTGTGCGCAAAGCCGATGTAGCTCTTGCCGTATGCAGCGAAAAAGCCGCTAAAGCAAATGTGGATGCCGGCAAAAATCGCGTCGAAAATATAACTGTGCATATAGCCAGTACCGGCGGCGACCACCGCGGGGTCCTTGGCAAAAAAGCCGATAAACGCCGGTGCCACCAGCCACATCAGCACCGTGATCAGGCAACCGTACACGACCGAGATGGTCATGGCGTCCTTGAGTACCTGACGCGCGCGGTCGCCCTTGCCCGCGCCGGCATTTTGCGCCGTGAGTGCGCTGACGGTAGCGCCCATGGAACTCGGCACGATAAACAAAAAGCTGATCATCTTCTCGACCAAGCCCACGGCGGCGGCATCAACCAGGCCGCGGTGGTTGGCGATGACGGTGATGAACATAAACGCCACCTGGATGCAGCCGTCCTGCACGGCTACGGGCACGCCGATCTTAAGGATGCTGCCGAGCACCTTGCGCTGGGGGCGCAGGTCGCTGCGCTTGAGGTGAATGTGCGTACGGCGGCTCTTGAGCCACACGAGCGCGAGAGCCACGCTCGCCGTCTGCGCGATGACTGTGCCGAGTGCCGCGCCTACGGGGCCGAGCCCCATGTGGCCGATAAACAGAAAGTCGAGCGCGATGTTGATGATGCATGCCACGCCAATCACGTACATGGGCGAGCGCGAATCGCCTAGGCCGCGAAAGATGGCCGAGAGGATGTTGTACGCGGCGATAAAGGGAATGCCCATAAAGCAGATACGCAGGTAGGCGGCAGTTCCTTCGACCGCTTCGGCCGGCGTGCCAATAAGCGCCACAATGTGCGGACACAGTGCGAGCAGGACAGCGGCCAGCACCACCGAGATACCCATAAAGAGCGTGATGGTGTTGCCGATGGCGGCTTCGGCGCGGTCGAAGCGGCGCGAACCCACGGCGTGGCCGACGATGACCGTCGTTCCCATGGCCAGGCCCACGAGCGTCACGGTAATGATATAGAGCGTCTGCGCGCCGTTGCCCACGGCGGTGATGCCGGCGGCACCGCTAAACTGTCCCATCATGTACAGGTCGGCCATGCCGTAGAGCATCTGCAAAAAGTACGAGAGCATATAGGGCAGGGCAAAGACCGCGATGGTCTTGAGGACATTGCCGCGTGTGAGGTCGTGTTCCATGGGCGGGGCGCTTTCTGGCTTAGATCGTTTACGTACCAGTGTAGTGAAAACCCTACAACGATTGTAGAGTCAAGATTTGTGTTGGCAGCGGGGCGAAAAGGTCACGCTCGCGTTCATTTCCAATTGAATACGGACATGCGCCCTGTGAGCATGGCGCCTGCACTAGCCTTGCAGAAATCGATTTCGGAGCACTTGACACCGCCGCACGGCGCGCCATAATACGTGGGTTTGCGAACAACGTTTGATGGGGGATGAACCTGCGTGCGCAATCTCAAGATTTTGTTTTCCTATCTGGGGGCATACCGCCGCGACGCCATACTCGGCGTGCTCTTTGTGACGGCCGAGACGGCGCTCGAGCTGTTTATCCCGGTCATCATGGCAAATATCATCGATGTGGGCGTGCCCGCGGGCGACATCAACTACATGCTGTTGCAGGGCACGTATATGTTGGTATGCGCCGCATGTTCGCTGGTACTTGGCTTGGGCTATGCACGCACGTCTGCTCGCGTCGCCTCGGGGCTGGGCGCTAGCCTGCGCGAGGCCGAGTATCGCAAGATCCAGACGCTCGCTTTTGGCAATCTGGACAACTACGACGCCAGCTCGCTCGTCACGCGCATGACCACCGACATCACCGTGATTCAAAACGCTATCGGCAACGGCTTTCGCCCTATGGTGCGCGGCCCCGTGACGCTTATCGTCGGCTTGGTCTATGCGCTGGTGCTGTCGCGCCCGCTCGCCACTGTATTTGCGATCATCCTGCCGGTGCTGGCGATCGTGCTGGGCGTTATCACCTATCGCGTCAGTCCGCTCTACCGCCAGCTGCAGACCTCGATGGACCATCTCAACGGTGTGGTGCAGGAAGACCTCACCGCCGTGCGCGCCGTCAAAGCGTACGTGCGCGCCGAGCACGAGGAGGCCAAGTTCGATGCCGTCAATACCGAGCTTGCGCACACGGCGACGAAGACCTTTGGCAACGCCGTGCTCAACCTGCCGGTGTTTCAGCTGTCGATGTACGTGGCGGCGCTTTCCATTCTGTGGATCGGCGGGCGCATGATTCTTGCCGGCGAGCTCGGCGTGGGCTCACTCACGGGCTTTATGAGCTATGTGCTGCTGATCATGAACTCGCTCATGATGATTTCCAACGTGTTTTTGCTGCTCACCCGCGCACTTGCCAGCGTGGAGCGCATCTCGCGGGTGCTCGACGAGCGTTCGCTTATCCAGGCGCCCGACGCTGCCACTGCCGTGCACGGGGTGGCCGACGGAAGCATCGAGTTTCGCGACGTGTCGTTTAAGTACCGCGCGGATGCTGCCGAGGATGTGCTCGAGCATATTGACCTTTGCATTGAGGCGGGCTCCACGGTGGGCGTGCTCGGCGGCACGGGCTCGGGCAAGAGTTCGCTTGTGCAGCTAATCGCGCGCCTGTACGACGCCACCGAAGGCGCCGTGCTCGTGGGCGGGCGCGATGTGCGCAATTACGACCTGGTTGCCCTGCGCGACGCCGTGGGTATCGTGCTGCAAAAGAACGTGCTGTTTACGGGTACCGTGCGCGAGAACCTGCAGTGGGGCAATCCGCAGGCGTCGGACGATGAGCTCCTCGCGGCCTGCCGGGCGGCATGCGTGGACGAGTTCCTGGATCGCATCGGCGGGCTGGACGGCGAGTTGGGCCAAGGCGGCGCCGGTGTTTCGGGCGGCCAGAAGCAACGCCTGTGCATTGCGCGCACGCTGCTCAAGCATCCGCGCGTGCTCATTTTTGATGACTCAACCAGCGCGGTCGATATGGCGACCGACGCTAAGATTCGCGAGCATATTGCTCAGATTCCCAATACGACGGTGATTGTCATTGCGCAGCGCATTGCGAGCGTTATGGATGCCGACCGCATCGTGGTGTTGGACGACGGCTGTGTCCACGGTGTGGGCACGCACGAGGAGCTGCTGGCGGGCGACGCCATTTATCAGGAGATTTATGCCTCGCAGATGGAGTTTGCGGGGGATGCGGGCGTCGTGGATGGCGCAAATGCCCTGTCTTCCTCTGGCCCCAGTGGATCGCTTCAGGCTGCGAAAGGAGATGAGCATCGTGCCTAAGACATCCGCTCAGGCCCGTCCCGCCAATCTGGCGCAGACGCTTCGCCGCCTGCTCTCCTACATGGGGCATGCCAAGTTCTCGCTGCTCGCAGTGGGTGTGCTTGCCTCTGTGGCCGCCATCGCAAGCCTTGCCGGTACCTACATGGTGCGCCCCATCGTCAACGGTTTGGCAACGGGCGGCGAGGAACTGCTCGCCAGGCAGGTTATCTTTACCGCTGCCATCTACGCCGCGGGCGTGCTCTCGGCTCTGGGCTACTCGCAGATTATGGTGCGCGCGGCCCAGCGCGTGGTCTCCGATATCCGCCGCGACCTGTTTGCGCACATCCAGATGCTGCCGCTGAGCTACTTCGACAGCACGCGCTCGGGTGACATCATGAGCTTCTTTACCAACGACGTCGACACCGTCTCCGAGGCGCTCAACAACAGCTTTGCCAACGTGATTCAGGCGAGCATCCAGGTGGTCGGCACCACGGCCATGCTCATCATCCTCAACTGGCAGCTCACGATTATCACGCTCGTGTGCGATGTGGCCATTGTGCTGTACGCTCGCTACTCGGGCATGCGTTCCAAGCGCTTTTTTGCCGCCCAACAGGCGTCGCTTGGCGACCTGGACGGATATATCGAAGAGATGGTCTCGGGCCAAAAGGTCATCAAGGTCTTTAATCACGAGCAGGCCAACGTGGCTGGTTTTGACGCGCGCAACCAAGAGCTGCGCCGCACCGGTGGTGCCGCGCAGGCCTACGCCAACTCGATGGTGCCCATGACCGTGGTGATCGGCTATGCCAACTACGCCATCGTCGCCGTGGCGGGCGGCATGCTCTGCATCAAGGGGCTCGCCGACGTGGGCGCGCTTGCAAGTTACCTGGTCTTTGTGCGTCAGGCCGCCATGCCCATCAACCAGTTCACGCAGCTGGGCAACTTTTTGCTCAACGCGCTGGCCGGTGCCGAGCGCCTATTTGCCGCCATGGACCTTAAGCCCGAGGTAGACGAGGGCTGCGTGGAGCTGGTGCAGACGGGCGACGCCGCGTGGGCGTGGAAGATTCCCGAGGGCCAGGGCGTGGGCGCGTACGGGCACTTGCATGATGTGGCTGCCGTTGATGAGTCGGGCCGTGCGGTGGCTGCCGACGGTACCGAGCTCACGTGCGGCTTGGCCCCGCTTGCCGGCGACGTGCGCTTCCATGCCGTGGACTTTTCCTACGTGCCGGGCACCCGTGTGCTCACGGACCTCAACCTGTTTGCCAAGCCGGGGCAAAAGATCGCGTTTGTGGGCTCCACAGGCGCCGGTAAGACGACCATCACCAACCTCATCAACCGCTTCTACGAGGTCGATGACGGCGAGATCACGTACGACGGCATCGACGTCAAGCACATTGCCAAGGCCAGCCTGCGCGGGTCGCTCGGCATTGTGCTGCAAGACACGCACCTGTTTAGCGGCACCATTGCGCAGAACATCCGCTTTGGCAAGCTCGACGCGACTGACGAGGAAGTGCGCGCCGCTGCCGAGGCAGCCTGCGCGGATTCGTTTATTCGCCGCCTGCCTAGGGGCTACGACACGCCGGTCACGGCCGACGGTGCCAACCTGTCGCAGGGCCAGCGCCAGCTGCTCGCCATCGCGCGCGTGGCCGTCGCCGATCCGCCGGTGCTCATCCTGGACGAGGCCACGAGCTCCATCGACACGCGCACCGAAAAGCTCATCGAGCGCGGTATGGACCGCATCATGCGCGGGCGCACCACGTTTATGATTGCGCACCGCCTGTCCACCGTCCGCGACGCCGATGCCATCATGGTCCTCGAACACGGCCGCATCATCGAGCGCGGCACCCACGAAGAGCTGCTCGCCCAGCACGGCGAGTACTGGCAGCTGGCGCATGGCTTAAAAGAGCTGGATTAACCCGTTCGAGCACGATGCCTTGACCTCTCCGTGTCCCTCATCTCGCCTCAAACCATCACAACATTCGACGTTTTTTGCCAAAATCGGGAAAAGCATCGAATGTTGTGATGGTTTTTCTACCACTCGATCGAGTGGAATCGCTTTCTTGCGCGCGAAGGTGTGCGGACCCGTGGGCAGGGGAATAAGGTTGGTTATCCGACTCCATTGGAGGGCTCATGGACCTGCCGATTGTCCTGTCCCATAAGACTGCCTGGCTGTACCACGACGTGGCGCGCCCGTCCGAGCCGCTCTCGCGAGCAAGCAGCCTATACGATGAGGACTCGCTTGCTAACGAGGCGGAGCCGACCGCGAGCCTGCCCAAATTGGGACTCGATGCCAAGGGGCTGAGGGCTTCAACGGCCGTCGGAATCGTTACCGACTATCTGGTTTCGCTCGGTATTCCACGAGAAGAGCTCGATCATATCGACACGCTCGTCAACTTCGATTTTGAGCGCTCGACGCCGGCTGGATTTAGGTGCCATGTGTTTGGAGCGCCGGTACCTCCAGGCCATCTTATCGAGGTGGCAGAGGGCCTTCTGGTGGTTGATGAGGCCATGTGCTTTGTCCAAGCGGGTTCGTGGATGAGTGAGCCCGAACAGCTGGAATATGGCTACGAAATCTGCGCCCGATACCATTTGAATCATCTGTCGACAGACGATTATATCGAGATGGGGCAGAGGTATACCGTTGCCGACTTGATTGCTTATTGCAACGAGAACCGATCTCGTCAGGGGGCCATACGCGCGGCCGCCGTACTCAAGCGCGTGCACGATGGCGCGCGGTCGCCCATGGAGACGGCCACCGCAATCATGGTCGTAGCAAAACGTTCCCAGGGCGGGCTAGGATACGTCAAGATCGAGCTCAACCATCGGGTCGATGTCCCCAACGAGTTCAAGTATCTCGCTAAGGCCGGGTATTTCGAGATCGACGTATATGCGCCCGCGAGCGGTACGGGGATTGAATACAACGGCTCGGACCATCTTGATAAACAGCGCAGCGCGTCGGACGCGGAGCGTATGACCGTGCTGAGCGCGCTGGGCTTTAGGATGATCGTCCTCACCGGGACTCAGTTTGCCCACCAGCTGCAATTGCACCGGGCGATGAACGCCATCGCGCTCGCTATGGGCCTTAAGTGCGACCGAAGCGAAGCGTTCCAAAAGCGGCAGAACGACCTGAGAGAATTCGTGATTCGGCACTGGGACGGCGGCCTTTAGGGGCGTTTCGGCCCTTCTACAGGATGCCGTGGGCACGCAAACCATCACAACATTCGACGTTTTTTGCCAAAAACGGGAAAAACATCGAATGTTGTGATGGTTTGCGTGCTGAGGATGGGCTTGGGAAGCCGGTTTTGCTCGAGGCAACCTGTCCTGTCGTACGGGTGTCGGCATGATTCTCTCGTGGGGTATTATGTTTTCCGAAGAATAAAACGCCGCGTGAGGGGAGGGCTGCGTGGACGGGCACGTGCAACATGACGGTTTTGGCCGCGATATCAACTACCTGCGCATTGCCGTTACCGACAAGTGCAATTTTCGCTGCATTTACTGCATGCCGGCCGATGGCGTGGCACCCCGCGCACACGACGAGCTGCTCAGCGCCGAGGAGATCGCCCGCTTTGTGCGCTTGGTGGCGGGGGAGGGCATTCGCCGCGTGCGCCTGACGGGCGGCGAGCCGCTGGTCAGCCGTCGTATCATTCCGCTTATTCGTGATATCCGCGCGATACCGCAGATCGAGGACATCTCGCTTACCACCAATGGCGCCCTGCTGCCCAAGTTGGCGCCGCAGCTCAAAGACGCGGGGCTTAACCGCGTCAACATCTCGCTCGACACGCTCGACCCTACGCTGTTTGGAAAGATCACGCGTCTGGGCCGGCTCGAACAGACCATGGCCGGCATCGATGCGGCGCTGGCTTGGGGCTTTGAGCCCGTTAAGGTCAACTGCGTTGTGGTACGCCGGCTCAACCAGGATGTGGCGGCCCTCGCGCGGCTCACGCTCGACCGCCCCATCCACCTGCGCTTTATCGAATACATGCCCATCGGCGACGAGCACACGAGCTCGCATTGTGCTGTGGACCCTCACGCTCCCGCGCTCAATCCCGAGTTGTGGGACGCGAGCGACACCGTTCCGAGTGACGAGCTGCGGGCGCGCATCAATGCCGGGGCCGCCGCGGCGGGACTGGGCGAGCTCGAGCCGCTCGACATCAACGACGCTCCTGCCGGCGCGGGCCCTGCGCGCTATTGGCACTTTCCGGGCGCGGCGGGAACGGTTGGCTTCATTAGCGCCATGTCCAATCATTTTTGTGCGAATTGCAACCGTCTGCGTCTGACGGCCGATGGCAACGTGCGTCCGTGCCTGTTCAGCGATGCCGAGTATTCGGTGCGCGACGCCCTGCGCCGTGGTGATGATATGCAGGTACTTTCGATTTGGCGCGATGCCGTGGCCCACAAACCGCAGGAACACGCGATAATTGAGGGCACGCAACGATTTATGTCCCAAATCGGAGGATGATCATATGGCCAAGAGCAGGTACGCCGATGCCACCAAGGCCGCTCGCAGGGCCGCGATGTCTGCCCACAAAGTCACGGCTGCGGCGAATGCTGGCAACGCCGACGCGTCCGCGCAGCCGACTGCCGGCGCTGTCGCCGAACCCGCCCGTGACGCCCGTCGCGACGAGCTGACGCACGTGGACGCCAAGGGCGAGGTACGCATGGTCGACGTGTCCGACAAGGCCGAGACCCATCGCATCGCCATCGCCGAGGGCACCATCCTCATGCATCCCGAGACGCAGGCCATGGTGCTGCAGGACCGCGCCAAAAAGGGCGATGTGCTTGCCTGCGCGCGCGTGGCGGGCATCATGGCCATCAAGCGCACGAGTGACATCATCCCCATGTGCCATCCGCTGCTCATTACCAAGAGCAAGTGCGACATTGCGCCCATCGCTGCGGCGGGGACGCCGGCCGAGGACGTGCCCGAGGGCTGGGCGCCGGCGCGCGCGGACGGGCAGGTCGGCTTTCACGTACTGGTTACGGCGGGCGTGACGGGCAAGACGGGGATCGAGATGGAGGCCCTGACCGGCGCGAGCGCCGCGTGCCTAACGATCTATGACATGTGCAAGGCCGTCGATCGCGGCATGGAGATCGTCGACGTGCGCCTGTTGCACAAGGAGGGCGGCCGCTCGGGTGTGTGGGACCGCGCCGAGCGCCAGGCCGCTGCTGTTGAGGCTGTGGGGGCCGCGGGCGACGCACCCGCGAGCGCACCCGTCGCCGTTGCACCCGCAGCTCCGACACCGGCAGTCCCCGCGATCGCGTTTATCGGCTACCAAAACTCGGGCAAGACCACGCTCGTCGAGAAGGTTATCGCCGAGCTCACTCGCCGCGGGCTGCGCGTGGGTTCGCTCAAGCATCACGGGCACCACGGCTTTGATATCGATGTGCCCGCTAAGGATACCTGGCGCCATCACCAGGCCGGATCCAAGCACGTGGGCCTCATCTGTGCCACGCGCTGGGCGGAGTACGCCGATACGCGCGAGGAGGACGAGATGCCCGCGCGCGAGCTGCTGTCGCGCTACAACGATGTCGACGTGGTGATCATCGAGGGCTACAAGACCGAAGGCTTCGACAATATCGTGGTCGCGCGCTCCGGCGTCGATCGCCTGCGCGGCAAGAGCTCGCTCGACCTGGTCGACGGTCGCACGCTGGCACTCGCCTGCAACGAGACCCTGGCGCGTCAGGCCTTCGATGCCGGCTTTGCAACCCGAGCCATCAACATCAACGATGCCCGAGCCATCTGCGATCTGATCCAAGATCATCTGGCCTAAAACCTGCCAAAAAGGGACAGGTTTATTTTGGCAGGTTTTATCTGGGCAAACGCCATTTCCACCACGAAGGGGCCAGTGACCTTTGTGGTGGTTTTTGCTTTGGTAGATGTGTGGGACATGCCTTACAATCTACCAGGTAGTTCATGACGGGCGAAAACGGAGAGAAGGGGCTTGATGCGTCCTTAATGTTTCAAGCAGATAGATTGATTTGACAGACGGTGGCGAATGCCCGCCGTCCGCATCCGTATGAAACAAGGAGTCTCCATGCTCGCCTCTCTTTTCTCAAAGCCTCAATCGTCGCTGTCCGTGCAGGCCAAGCGCCTGGTGGCAATGCGCTTCCTCATCTACACCGGTTTTCAGACCAGCTATTTTATCGGCGTCATCGGAACGCTTACCTATGCGGACGATGCCTCGGTCGTCGCGACATCGCTGGCCGTCCTGTTCATGAACGTTTTCGTGATCCTGGGATCCTTTGCGGGCGGCGCGGCGCTCGACGCCTGGGGTCCGCGCCGTCATTTCTTGCTGAGCATCATCGGCGCGCTCGCAACCGGCATGGCAATCATCGCCTTTGGTAGCGCGACCGGCGTCGTCCTGCTCGGCGCGGTGTTTCTGGGCTTTACGATGGGATTCGCCCAGCCCATCGCCACGTCCTATCCGGCCTACCTCACCGACGATCCTGTCGAGCTCAAAGACATCAACTCCGCCATCGCCATGTTCTCAAATGTGAGTATCATCGTTGGCCCCACGCTGGGCGGCTTTGTCGCGGCTGCTGCGTCGTCGCGCGCGGTGTTTGTGCTCATGATGCTCTTTACCGTGCTGGCGCTCGTCGCCGGCTGGGGCTTTAGGCCGCGGGCGGGTTCGGCCACCACGCGCGAAGGCAAACCCGCGACCGGTGAGATCACATCAGACAAGGCCAGTCAAAGTCCCGACCCCAACACATCTCCCCGTGTCACCTTCGCGACTAGCATCAAGACAGTCTTTACCAACAGCGTCCTCGCCTTACTTTTCTGCATCATCTTCCTTTCGAACTTTGGCTATGGCGCCTTTGACCCGCTGGAGTCGTTCTTCTACCGCGATGTTCTGCACGTCGGCGTTGAGTGGATGGGCTGGCTCTCGTCGGCTTGCGGCGTGGGCGCGGTGCTGGGCGCCGTACTCGCGCTCCGGCTGCCGCCGCACCTGGTCAACCTTAAAACACTGCTCGCGGCGCTTATGTCCGTGGGCCTGGGAAGCCTGCTCTATGTGGGCACGCCGTACGTGGGCGTGGCCCTCGTCGGCCAGATTGCCTTGGGCATAGCCTGGGGTGTCGTCAACCCGCTTCATAACACCATCGTGCAAACGACGGCTCCGCTCGAACAGCTCGGCCGCGTGAACTCGGTCATGGGCTTTGGCAATATGTTCGCCGGCGTGGCCCCTCTGGCGGTTGCACCGTGGCTGGCGGCGACATTTGGCGTACAACAGACGCTCGTGGGGGCTGGCATGGTCGTGACGGCGGTTCCCGCGGCGTTGCTACTGTTTGGACGCCGGCACTTGGATCGTGCCGCAAGGCAGTAAAGACCATCACAACATTCGATGAAAATCGCGATTTTGCCGAAATACGTCGAATGTTGTGATGGTTTGCGTCCCGGGTCAGGCCATCCTGCGGATCCGGCCACCCTTCGGGTCCGGCCACCACAAAGGGGCCAGGCACCTTTGTGGTGGATTTTGCTTTGACGGGCCGCGCCTGCGCCTTGGTATACCATGTACGCCGTTTGCGAATACACCCCACACCGCCGCACAACCCAGAAAGGCCCCCATGGACACCACCTTCAGCCACATCAAAGCCGTGTTCTGCGATATCGACGGTACGCTGCTCACGAGCCAGCACACGGTGTCACCGCGCACCGTGGCGGCGATTCGCGCCCTGCGCGAGCGCGGCGTGCTCTTTGGCCTGTGCACCGGGCGCGACGCCCACGCGACCGAGGCCATGTACGAGCTCTGGGGCATCGAAGGCCTGGTGGACGTGATGGTGGGCTGCGGTGGCGCCGAGGTCATCGACCGCGCGCACGACATCAACGAGCTGAGCTATCCGCTGCCGGGCGAGACCATCGCGCGCATCTGCAAGCACATGGCGGACCTTCCGGCAACGCCCGTCTGCCCCCGAGACGGCGTGTTCTACGTACCCGAGAGCAACGCGTGCGTCGAGCACCTGTCGCGCGTCGACGGTGTGCCCTACCAGGTGGTCGATTTTGCCGAGTTTTTGCGCGAGCCGCAGCCCAAGGTGATGTTTACCATGGCGCCCGAGGTAATGCCGCGGGTGATTGAGCGGGCGTCGACGTTTGCCGATAACACTGTTAAGGCGGCGGCTCTGCAAACCACGCAGCGGCTCTACGAGTTCATGGATCCGCGCGTGTCCAAGACGCGCGGCCTTGTGCGCGTGGCAGAGCTCAACGACATGGAGCTCCAGGACATCTGCGTGTTTGGCGATGCCGATAACGACACCTGCATGGTGGCTGACGCCGGCGTGGGCGTGGCCATGGCAAACGGCAGCGACGCCACCCGCGCCGCCGCCGATTTTGTAACCGCCAGCAACGACAAAGACGGCATCGCGATCTTTATCGAGGAGCATCTGCTGTAGCGCAGGGGGAGAACCGCCACAAAGGGGGCAGGCGCCTTTGTGGCGGCCTCAGGCGATTTGGGCGAATTGATACCGAAAATCTGTGTGAAAATTCAAATATTGTTGTCTGAACATCATGCTTCTAACCACCGATGGGTTAAAGATATTCTCATCAGTTTGGTAGGATATTCCTTCCGGTTAATGACCTACCGCTCACGGTTGATTTTCGACCGTTCACAGGATGTTTGCTCTTGAGCAAAATGTTGTGCAAATAAATCTAATGTCATTAAAAAATAATACGCAACTAAATTACCAGCAGAAACAAAAAATAGATAGCGAATAAACGAAGGTAAATCTGAGCAAATGTCAAGAGAATTGAGAACTCGCTACAAAAATGTCGGTTTTGTTGCTCAGATGTTTAAACAATCGTTATAATTGCATTACTAAACGAGCGCAATTACAGATTGCGCAGATACGTTTGATGGTGAAAGAGCAAGATCGCGGTCTCTTGGGGAGGAGACATCGATGAAAGCGAATTCGGACAAATCTAAGCAGAGTAAAAAAGCGACGCGCCGTGTACTGGCAGGCGTTTTGTGCGGAGCCTCCGTTTTGAGCCTGGTACTGTCGCTCGTCATGCCCCCGATCTCGCAGGCCATTGCCAACGATGCCCAGACGGTTTCTGCCGAGGAAACTGTGATGGGGGGGGGTTCCTCAAGTGAGTCTACTGATGTAGACAACACCAACAACGGGGATACCAAAAACCAGAATAGTGACGAGACCGAGAGCGGCGAAGCTGGCGACGATAGCCAGCCTGAGGAGCAGCCCGAGGAAGAGCAGCAGAACGAGGGTACAACGACTTCGGATGACAAAACCGTTGTCGCGGCTGCGGAAAACGAGCAAACTGGAGCGGCTGCCGTAAAAATAGCTAGCCCAAAAGAGCTCTACGATAAGCTTCAGGGTGTTAAAGCGGGCGAAACGGCCAGCTTCGAGCTGATGAGTGACATCGATTACAACGACGAGATTTTTCTCGGGAATAAAGGAAGCAATATCACCCTTAATCTTAATGGCTGCAAGATAAAGCACTCGGGCGATGGTAATAAGCCGCTTTTCAGTGTGAGTAATGGTGCCGAGTTTACAATTACGGATAATCCTAATCACTCTGGTGATAGGCCCTCATCAAGCGTGGTGCTGGATGATCAAGACCAGAAGTTCACTCCCGATTATTATGGCAATAATGCCAAGGTCGGCTATGACAACGGCATCCCGAACAAGCTCATCTATTACGTAACCACGTCGTCCGTTAACGGTACGGGTACGGGCACGACGGAAACGCTTGAAACACATGAGGCCAACATCGAGGGTGCAATTGTCTCAACTGCGCCCAGGGGTTCCACATTGAAGCTCATCAACGTCTACGCGGGCGGCAAGTTTAACCTTCAGGGCGGTACGCTTACGCAGAAAGAGGGCTGCGGCGTCGGCAACCTCATCTATGCCGAGAACGGCTCTACTGTCAACATGAGCGGCGGATACGTTTGCGGCGCTTCCGGCTCGGGTGACGGCGCGGGCATTATGGTATCCAACGAGAAAGGCGTCGCCTCGACCCTTAAACTGACTGGCGGCGTCATTGCCGGCAACAGCGCTTATAGTGGCGGTGGTGTGTATGCCCGTTATTCCGAGGTCACCATAACTAATGGCATAATCTCCGGTAATAGCACACTCAACGAGGGACTCGGTGGCGGCATTATGGCCAAGGGCGGCATCGTGACCGTTTCTGGTGGCTATATCACGAATAATAGAATGTCTAAATTCTGTGGCACGGATGGCAGTGGTTGTCATGGCGGCGCTGGGCTTGCTGCCAATAACGGCGTCCATGTCACCATTTCCGGTGGCCAGATTACTGGCAACTATTCCGAGGAAGCTGGCGGCGGCGTTTACGTTACCAATCTTAAGCAAGGAGGTATGGCATGGCTCGACATTAAGGGAGGATATATTGCCTCTAACGTGAGCTACCGATCTGAAGGTGCCGGCATCCGAGTGGGCCAGAGGGTTGACGCGATGATTAACGGCACTCCAGACAACAACGACACTCCAGGCAGCAAAGTCTACATCACTAATAACCACTGCATGTCTCGCTTTGACTGGGGCGGAGGCGGCATCTTCGTCCAGGGCTGTAATGAGACCCCATCTGATGCGGGTAGGCTATTTGTCTATAGCTCCTATATAAGCAGCAATACAGCCGGTGGCTACGGCGGTGGCGTTGCGGTTTGCCCGACGGGTAAGACCTTGGTAACGAACACTGAAGGCACGGCAATCTTTGGCAATAAGTCTGCCAATAATGAGTTTCTTGGCAAAGATCATCCTAATCCTGCTTACAAGCAAGAGGGCAATTCCGGCAATGACAAAGCGCCCCATCTTTCTAAAGGCGGCGACGGCAAGAATCAAGACTATACCGCCTATATGGAACCGTTTTTTCGTGACAATGGTCATGCCGATTTCTTCCTCGCAGCGCATGATCACAATACGCCGATCGCAGTTGTGACTGGTAAGATGCTTGGCGGTGGAGACGCCCGGTACTCGGGAAGCATCGAACTTAAAAAAGCTATCAACATCCCCGCCAACGGTGCTGTTGGGGTAAAAAATAGCATCGGCCTGACCTCGGGTGTTATGTCGGGTGTTACGGTCGGGGATAAGGCGGCGATTCAAGCGCGGGATGCTGCGCAGAATGAAGCGACAACTTTCATCACGGGCAACTATTCCTGGGACCATGGTGGCGGCATCATGTCGAATGGCAACTTGTACCTAGGCGTGCCTGCGGATACGTACGTCTACCCGAGCCTTAAGCTGAAGGCAACCAAGGAGTTGGACGGCCGCGACCTCAAAGATGGGGAGTTCACCTTTACGGTTTATCGCAAGGACTCGGATACTGCGAAGGCGCCTTCTTGGGACAATAATGGTAATTTCAGCAATGGTGGCTGCGAGCTTGTCCAATCTGCCCAGAATAACGCTGGCAACATCGCCTTTGACCTTAGCAATGACCTTAGCAAGCAGCTCGGTGACTTCAGCAAGAAGACCTTAAGTGATACTGGCAAAATTACATATTCATACTACTTGGTCGAAGATGCGGGCAATATTCCTGGTGTTGATTACGATCATGCTGTATACGAGATTAACGTGACAGTCGAATACAACAAGACTGTACTTATGTCTGTTCCGATACAGGGAGAGACGGATAAGTTTAATAATCTTAATGTCTATAACTACACGATTGATAGTGTGGACGTGACTAAGAATCCTGAGGGTTCAGCTGTCCCTCTGGGCTCTGTGTCACCTACTGATGACTATTATTTGATTGCCGACTCCGGTGGGGGAAAAACATTCACCAACAAGTACACCCCTAGTGTTTCCTGGACTCCTAAGGCGACTAAGGTTGTTGAGGGTGGCGAGATGAAGGAGTTTACGCTTCAACTTGCGGAAGACAGCGAATTTAAAAACATCATCGGTACTGCCGTGACCTCTGGTTCTGAGAAGACGCAGACGCTTTCGTTCAAGGACACCACTGGTAAAGAGGTTGAGCTCAAGTATTCGCTCTCTGATATCAGGGATAATCCCGACGACTCGGGCGACTCCACGGATGGCTCTTTCAAGACCTTTACGTACTATGTGCGCGAGAAAACCGACGGTTCGCAGTTCTCGCACTACACGTACGACCAGTCGGTCTATAAGTTCACGGTTGTGCCAACGTATGACACCGAAAAAGGAGAGATCAACTGTAGGGTGACCTACATGAAGGGAACCGTTAACTCCGAAGGCAATTGGACAGCAGAAGACAATGCCGAAGAATGGACGTTCATCGACACCTCCGCCCCCAACTCTACCGACGCCTCCAACCCCACCTTCACCAACACCTACTCCACCTCTTTGCCCCTTTCTGGTATGTCGGGCGTCACTCTGACGTACCTTGCCGGCGCGGCGGTGCTTTGCGCTGCTGCGGCCTGGATGCACATTCGTCGGAAGGCGAATGCGAAGGGAGGTGAGCGTCGTGAATAAGAAAGTTTGCTCCTTCCCGATCTTGTTTGCGCTGCTCGCCCTCTTGATCGGCACCTGCGCGGTTGTGTTCCCCTCATCCGCGCAGGCCGCGCCGAGCGCGAACGGTTCCATCACCGTTAACGGCACCGTCGCGCGCAGCTACGACGCCTATCAGATCTTTAGCGCCAACGTCGTCGACGGCGACAGCGACGCCAAGATCGCCACCGACCTCGCCTGGGCAAGCGACGACGCGCGCGACGCCGCGCTGCCTGTGCTGCACAGCGCCGGCATGCCCAATTCCCAGACCACCGCGCAGGAAGCTGCCGAGTGGCTCAACACCGATTCCCACCTTACGAGCGCGCTGAGCGCACAGCTCGCTCGTTCCCTCCAGAGCTCTGGCGCCGTGTCCGTGGCCCTTAACGCGGGCACGACGGCCAAGCTGCCCTGCGGCTACTGGCTCATCGTCGCCGACGACGACGCCATCGCCCAGGGCGAGGCCGGCACCGCGCCGATCATGGCCC
>URFP01000015.1:0-20936 GCA_900547235.1 uncultured Collinsella sp.
TCGTTGTTTAAACGACTAAGGGAGTAGACACCATGGAAGAGGCCTATCGTCAAGCACGCAAGCGCGGCGAGCAGGGACGCCGTCGCGCCATCAGCCAAAGCGAGCACCCGTACCTTACGGACCTCGATAGCCTCGTTGCCCAGCTCCCCTTAGGTCAGCGAGAGAGCGTCGGCCTAAGGGACATTCCGCTCGAAATGGTCGTCGGCACGGTTACCAAGGGTCGTCAGTCTGCCTTTTCGTGCAACTTTATGCCCCTGTTGCCATTTAACACCGAGTTCGCCCGCAAGTGGTCCAACCTCTACGACATCCAGGTGACCGAGGGCTATCGCGACCCCATCATCGTCACCGAGTTCATGCATCGGTTCTACGTCCAGGAGGGCAACAAGCGCGTCAGCGTCCTCAAATTCCTGGACGCCCCGACGGTTTCGGCCAAGGTCACCCGCCTCTACCCCGGCACATGGGATTCCGTCGAAAGTCGCCTGTACGGCGAGTTCTGCGCGTTTTGGCGCGTCTGCCCCCTATACGAGATCGAGTTCTCGCGCGAGGGAAGCTACGAGACGCTCGCCAAGATGCTCGGCCAGGACCTTGTCGAAAAGTGGCCACAGAAAAAGGTCGACTACCTGCGCCACACCTTCCTACTCTTTAAACGCGCCTACCTGCGCGCCGGCGGCGACCATCTGGACATTACGCCCGCCGACGCCATGCTCGTCTACCTCAATGTGTACAACCAAGACCGTCTACTGGATACGCCGACGGACATCGTCGTAAACCGCCTGTGCAAGATTTGGCGCGAGCTGGTCATTGCCGGCAAAAATGACGAGGACAAGGTCGATCTTGTCGAAGCGCCGAGCGTCGATGAGGAAGAGGCGCCCGCCAAGTCCACCTCCGGCGTGCTCAACTTCTTTATGGGCAAGACCGTCTACTCGGCGGCCAACCCCCTACGCATCGCCTTTATCCATGAGTTCCCCTGTTCGACGTCGAGCTGGGACAGCCTGCACGATCAAGGGCGCCAGTATCTCGATGAGCACTTTGGCGGTATAGTGCGCACCGAGGCGTTTGAGGACCGCCACGATCCGGACGTGTTCTACGCCGCCGTGGAAACGGCTGTCAAACACGGAGACAACGTCATCTTCTCGACCTCGCATCGCCTGATGGAATACACGCTCAGGGCGGCCGTTGAGTATCCCCAGGTTCGGTTCCTCAACTGCTCCATCGGCCTTCCCCACCAAAGCGTGCGCTCGTATTTTGGAAAGATGTACGAGGCAAAGTTTCTGCTGGGCGCCCTTGCGGCCAGCATGGCGGACAACCATCGCATTGGCTACCACGCGTCGGTCTTTGCGTCGGGCGCGCTTAGCGAGATCAACGCCTTTGCCATCGGCGCCTCGCTGCTCGACCCCCGCGCGCAAATTATCCTGACCTGGGGCGATGTGCCCGCCGGAGGCCTTTCCGAGGCCATGTGCCGCGAGGGCGTGAGCGTCATGACCGGCGCTGACATGTCAAAGTCGCTCGAAGACCCCACGGCCTACGGACTCCACCGCCTGGTCGATGGCAAGGTCACCGGCATCGCCATGCCGGTATGGAACTGGGGCCGATACTACGAGCTTATCGTGCGAAGTCTGCTGCACGGCACCTGGGATGAGACCAGTGACGACAGCCAGATTCGTGCCGTCAACTACTGGTATGGTATGAGCTCGGGCGTCATCGACATTCGCTACGCTCCGGACCTGCCCTATCAGACGCGTAAGCTTGTTCAGCTGCTCCGCAATGGCATCGTCGAGGGCTCCATCAATCCATTTGGCGGCGAGCTCCATAGCCAAGACGGCGTGGTGCAGATCGAGGGCTTTCCCCCGCTGCCGAGCACGCAGATTGTCGAGATGAATTGGCTGGCGGATAACGTGGTAGGCACCATTCCGCAGCTCGACGATGAGCCGAAAGTCCCTGCCCTATGAAAATCCTTGCCATAGCCGATACCGAAGAACGATGCCTATGGGAGTGCTTTCGCAAGGAGCGCTTTGAGGGTATCGACCTGATTCTGTCTGCTGGCGATCTGGACCCGGATTATCTTGAGTTTTTGGTCACGGTCATCAACAAACCGCTCATCTACGTACGCGGCAATCACGATGAACGCTATGCACGTCATGCACCGGGCGGCTGCATTTGTGTTGAAGACACCGTGTACGTGTATCGCGGCGTCCGCATTGCGGGGCTTGGCGGCTCCATGCGCTACCGAGACGGTGCCAACATGTATACCGAGCGCGAGATGACCAAGCGTGTGCGCAAGCTGTCCCGCAAAGTGAGGATGGTCGGCGGCTGCGACATTCTGCTGAGCCATGCACCCGCCGCCGGCGTGGGCGATCTGGATGATCTGCCGCATCGAGGATTCGAATGCTTTAACACAGCACTCGAATCCTGGAATCCCGACTACATGGTGCACGGGCATGTGCACCAATGCTATGGTCGCGACTTTCAACGCGAACGTCAGCACGCATGCGGGGCAACGATCATCAACGCCTGCGGCTATACGCAGTTTGAGCTGGACGAAGCGCGCTACCCCATCCGTGGCTGGCAGGCAGCCTGGCTCAATTCGCAAACCATGCGCCGCGAGCTCAAGCGCCACGAGGCAATCGAGTCCTCTACCGCCAGAACACCCTGGTAACCGCCACAAAGGGGACAGGCACCTTTGTGACGGTTTTGGCCCGAGATAGCAAGAAACCCGGTCCTGCACGAGGCAGAACCGGGTTTCTTTAGCAATGCTTGCTTTGCTCAGGCAGTAACTAAAAGTTACTCAGCCAGGAAGTCACGCTGGACAGCGGGATCGACCTTGACGCCAGGGCCCATGGTGGAAGACACGGAGATGGACTTGACGTACTTGCCCTTAGCAGAAGAGGGCTTGACGCGCAGGATCTCGGTGTACAGGGCGGCGTAGTTCTCGACGAGCTGCTGCTCAGAGAAGGACTTCTTGCCCAGGGGCACGTGGCAGATGCCGTAACGGTCGGCGCGATACTCAACACGGCCGGCCTTGAGCTCGGAGACCATCTTGGCGACGTCCATGGTCACGGTGCCGAGCTTGGGGTTCGGCATGAGGCCACGGGGACCAAGGATCTTACCGATGCGGCCAACCTTGGCCATCATGTTCGGCGTAGCGATAGCGGCGTCGAAGTTGATCTCGCCCTTCTGGATCTGGGCGACGAGCTCGTCGGAACCGATGATGTCGGCGCCGGCAGCCTCGGCCTCGCGGGCCTTCTCGCCCTCGGCGAAGACGGCAACACGAACGGTCTTGCCGGTGCCGTGGGGCAGGGAAATGGAACCACGGATGTTCTGGTCAGCCTTACGAGTATCGATGCCCAGACGGAAGTGGGCCTCGACGGTCTCGTCGAACTTGGCGGTGTCGAGCTCCTTGATGAGCTTGGCAGCCTGAAGGGGGGTGTAGAGCGTGGCGCGGTCGATCTTCTCGGCAGCGGCGTTATAGCTCTTACCATGCTTAGCCATGTGCATTACCTCCTGTGGTTAAACGGGCGTGAGCCCTCCCACATCGTATCGTGTGCCCTATTGCACACATATAACGGGTGCCCCGGTCGGAGCACCCGTCATTACCTAAAGAAATCGCTACTCAGCGATGGTGACACCCATGGAACGGGCGGTACCGGCGATGATCTTCTTGGCGGCGTCAATGTCGTTGGCATTGAGGTCCGGCATCTTGATCTCGGCGATCTTGGTGAGCTGCTCCTGGGAGAGCTGACCGACCTTATCGGCCTGGGGCTTAGCGGAACCAGACTTGAGGTTCAGCTCCTTCTTGATGAGGTGAGCCGCCGGCGGGGTCTTGGTGATGAAGGAGAAGGACTTATCCTCGTAGACAGAGATCTCAACGGGGATGATGTCGCCCTTCTTGTCCTGCGTCTCGGCGTTAAAGGCCTGGCAGAACTGCATGATGTTCACGCCAGCAGCGCCCAGGGCGGGGCCGACGGGAGGAGCGGGGTTAGCTGCACCAGCAGGAATCTGGAGCTTAATGACGT
The DNA here is from genome assembly GCA_900547235.1 of uncultured Collinsella sp. Classification (GTDB taxonomy): domain Bacteria; phylum Actinomycetota; class Coriobacteriia; order Coriobacteriales; family Coriobacteriaceae; genus Collinsella. Next base: position 4,014 of record URFP01000015.1, read on the forward strand.
TGGCAACCTTCTTCTCAGCCATGGTCATTCCTTTCGAATCACGAGTGTGAAGTACTTGCTATATCGTAAGCACGCACGTGTTAGAAGCACTCCTGAGATGAGCAGTCACAGAAGAAGCACGCTCGCGCGAACGGACGAAAACTTAAGCGATGACAGCGACCTGGTTAAAGTCGAGCTCGACCGGCGTCTCGCGGCCAAAGATCATCAGCGTGACCTTGAGCTTGCCAGCCTCGGTGTTAACCTCGGAGACCTTGCCATCAAAGTCGGTAAGCGGGCCATCGGTGACGCGGACGGACGTGCCGACCTGAATATCGACCGAGGTGCGCTTGGGCGAATCGCCCTTACCGGGACGACGAGTCATCTTGTTGTACTCGTCGCGGGAAAGCGGAGCGGGCTTGCCGTTGCCGCCCAGGAAACCGGTGACGCCAGGCGTATTACGAACGCACGTCCAAGCATCGTCATCCATCTCCATGCGGACCAGGACATAACCCGGGAAGATCTTGGAATCCTTGGTCTCACGCTTGCCACCCTCTTTAATCTCGGTGACACGCTCCATAGGAATCTCGATATCAAAGATACGGTCCTGCATGCCCATAGTCTCGATGCGATGCTCGAGATCGGACTTAACGCGGTTCTCGTATCCAGAGTAAGTGTGAACGACGTACCAACGCTTAGACATGGTTTAGCCCCTCAATCCAGAGAACAGAGCAAGAGCCTCGCCAAAGCCAGCATCGAGCAGAGCGATGACGACGCCGACGACGATCAGAGAAGCGCAAACGACGACCGAGTAGTTCACGAGCTCCTTCTTATCGGGCCACGTGACACGCTTCATCTCGGACTTCACCGAAGCGAAATACTTCTTGGTGCGGGCGAAGAAACCAGGCTTCTCGTTCTTCTTGGACTTCGCAGCCTTCTCGTTCTTCTTGGCAACGGCCTTCTTGGCCTCAACCTTGGAGTTGGCGGCAGCGTTATTGGCAGGTGCCGGCTGCTGAGCCTTCTTCTTGTTCTTCTTGTTGGCCATTTGGGTTACCTCCGCGCAATGCGCTTATACATGAGTAAACCGTAAGCCCCCAATTGGGAGCTTACGGAATAATGACTGGCACGCCAGGAAGGACTCGAACCCTCAACACTCGGTTTTGGAGACCGATGCTCTACCAATTGAACTACTGGCGTATATGACTAAAGACTAGCGAGTCTCTTTGTGCAGCGTGTGGTGACGGCACCAGGGGCAATACTTCTTGATCTCCATACGATCAGGCATGTTCGCCTTGTTCTTGGTGGTCGTATAGTTGCGGCGCTTGCACTCAGTGCACGCAAGAGTAACTAGAGTACGCATGTATCCTGAACCTTTCATATCCGCCCCGTACGGGCACGAGATGGTACTTTATCAGCTCTATGTAAGTGCTGTCAATGAAAACCTCGAATCAATTGGTTCTCGGTGGATCCATTCATATTTGGAACACATCAATGGGGCCAGCGAGATCTAATCGACGGTGTGCCCAGAACCATTATCGATCCTCTGGACACCAGCAACGGCTCAATATCCATTGCAGAAAAGAACCCGGCACCCATATAAGTGCCGGGTTCTCTAAGTCAGCTATATCAGAGAGCTAATTTACTCAATGATCGTGGAGACGATGCCCGAACCGACAGTGTGGCCACCCTCGCGGATAGCGAAGCGCAGGCCCTCCTCCATGGCGATCGGGTGGATGAGGTCGCCCTCGATGGTGATGTGGTCACCAGGCATAGCCATCTCGGTGCCCTCGGGGAGCTTGACCGTACCGGTAACGTCGGTGGTACGGAAGTAGAACTGAGGACGATAACCATCGAAGAACGGGGTGTGACGGCCGCCCTCCTCCTTGGTCAGAACGTAGATCTCACCGGTGAACTTGGTGTGCGGGGTAACCGAACCGGGCTTGCAGAGAACCTGGCCGCGCTCGATGTCCTCACGCTTGATGCCGCGGAGCAGCAGACCGACGTTGTCGCCAGCCTCGCAGAAGTCCATGGACTTACGGAACATCTCGATACCGGTAACAACGGTGTTCTGGGTATCCTTGATGCCGACGATCTCGACGGGCTCGTTGAGCTTGAGCTCACCGCGCTCGACACGGCCGGTAGCAACGGTACCACGGCCGGAGATGGTCATAACGTCCTCAACGGCCATCAGGAACGGGAGGTCGTTGTTACGAGCAGGCGTCGGGATGTACTCGTCGACGGCGTTCATGAGCTCGCGGATAGCGTCCATCCACTTGGCGTCGCCCTCGAGAGCGCCCAGAGCGGAACCACGGATGACGGGGATGTCGTCGCCGGGGAAATCGTACTCGGAGAGGAGCTCACGGGTCTCCATCTCGACGAGGTCGATAAGCTCGTCATCGTCAACCATGTCGCACTTGTTCAGGAAGACGACGATGTAGGGAACGCCGACCTGACGGGCGAGCAGGATGTGCTCGCGGGTCTGAGCCATGGGGCCGTCGGTAGCGGCGATGACCAGGATAGCGCCGTCCATCTGAGCAGCACCGGAGATCATGTTCTTGACGTAGTCAGCGTGGCCCGGGCAGTCAACGTGAGCGTAGTGACGGGCAGCGGTCTCGTACTCGACGTGGGAGACGGAGATCGTAATGCCGCGCTCGCGCTCCTCGGGAGCCTTGTCGATGTTCTCGAACGCAGTGAAGTCAGCCTTGCAGCCCTCGGTCTCAGAGAGAACCTTGGTGATGGCGGCGGTCAGCGTGGTCTTGCCGTGGTCGACGTGACCAATGGTGCCGATGTTAACATGCGGCTTAGTGCGCTCAAACTTCTCTTTGGCCATAAAGCCCTCCTCTTAACAGGTCGTCCCCGGACGGGACTTTGCCTTTATACCATAGTGGCCTCTCAACATACTATTGAGAAGCCACCGTGTTACCTATGGTAGCGGTGACTGGATTCGAACCAGTGACGCCACGGGTATGAACCGTGTGCTCTAACCAACTGAGCTACACCGCCGGATGGAGCCTGCAACCAGACTTGAACTGGTGACCTCTTCGTTACCAACGAAGTGCTCTACCGACTGAGCTATACAGGCACTTGACGGGTGGGAGCTATAGGATTCGAACCTATGTAGGCAGAGCCAACGGGTTTACAGCCCGTCCCCATTAACCACTCGGGCAAACTCCCAATCGTTCAAGTATCCGCAGGTTCTTCGGTCTTTTGGACCGTCGCCCCCGCGAACGAAAAAGATAATACGATGCAACCTTGGGGGCTGTCAACGAAAACCTCTAGATACACGGTGCCGGGCGTATCTATAGCCCCGTGACCTGCGGTTTTGCTGGGTTTGGATATGAAGGACGCTGAATTTGCATGTAGCGGTGACATTTCCCGAGGGAACACTTTGGCGTAGTGGAGTGAGCCTGCAGATTATTGCTTCGATAGCGATTCATTTGCACCTATATATAGGTCGAGATCGAGCTTCCTTGGCAAATTCGAGCGTGGATGTTCTCCCGTTTGAAATCGAGCGTGGATAATCTCCCGCTTTTGACGTGCCACTGGGCCCAAAGTGGCAGATTATCCACGCTCAGTCTCCAGGTGGGAGATTATCCACCCTCGTATGTCCGATAATCCACGCTCGATCAAGCAGACCAGGGGCTTCACCGTTTTCATCTCGATCTGTAACAGTAAGAGGGTTATTCCTCCCCTATCTGTTACAGATCGAGATACCACGCAGCGACCCCAGCTTACGTCTCATTCTGTAACAGCTTGAACGGTTTTCAGCCTCTTCGTGTTACAGATTGAGATATTACCCACCAACCCGTCTTAACATCTCAATCTGTAACAGCTTGAAGAGAAATACCGGTCTAGATGTTGCGGATCAAGATTGAATCGCTTGGGCTGAATGTCCCCAAGATATTGGCTGGCGGTCACTAGAACTCAATCTCGTCAAAGTCAAAAGCTTTCAAAGTGAGTCCAACGAGCTTGTCTGTGCGCTCCTGAATCTGCTCGCTCGTCCAGGTATCAGTGTTTACCAACTCGTTGTTCAGGTTCAACCCGTTGCGGTATCCGACATTCGCCCCGTTGACATCCTTGCGGTCTCGCTTGGTCACAAAGGGCATGTTGCTCAGCTTTGAGTTATACCCGGTGATGGTTAGATTACCAAGCGTGTGGACCTGTTTCTCCTGCACCTCAATCGCCTTAGACATGTCGCCGTCCGCAACCATCTTCACCCATTCATCTGGAATGTTCTTGCCCTGAGGGAAGATGTGCTCGATTGTCCAGACGTAGTTTCCGGAGGCGTATCGTTCCCAAAGTGGCTTCATCTCTTTCGTAACGCTCGGAGATGCGATAACAGTAAGGATGTAGCGCGTCATATCGGGATTGACGTCGTAAATCGGCCCCTCAAGACGTTCTTTGAAGAAAGCGTCGCTGGCAGACACATCGACGAGACGCTTCTTGATGTACTCCGCGGCTGCAATGCCCTTGAGCCCCTCGCTTTCGAGGCTCTCACAAATACTGATGAAGAGTCTCTCAAGATCACGTGTGGGAGGTGTATCGGTGAGGTTGCGCCGGACAAAGAAGCAGACGAGGAGCTTAACAAGAAGCGCGAGGGTTTCATCTTTTAGCTCCAATTGGCTCTGCTTCTTAAAGAGGAACAGCAGCAACAGGTAAGATGCGACGCCCTGCGCTCTCGAAAGCTCCAAAAGCTGATGCGAAAGCTCGGAATCCGGGCTCTCTTGATCGAGTCCAATGATCCTCGAATAGAGTGCGGAATTCTCGGTCAGCTCGTCCAACACCTTAAGGGCGCCGTCATCAGATTCCATCCGCTTCTCGTAGATTTTCAGAAGGTTGGACCGCGTGGCAACGGAACCGAGGGGGAGCTGGGAACCAGATTCGCCGATAAATGGCTTGTTCACCTCCCGGCGGAAGGCGTCGTAGTTCTGGCGGAAGAAGCGTTCCTGCGTCTTGTAGTCATCGCCGAGATTGTGGAGCACTTCCTGCCAGCGTTCAAAGTAATAGTTGAGCTGTCCGTCATCCACCCCGGCAACCTTGCCGAGAAGCATGTTCTTGATAAGGTCAACGGCGCTCAAGGGAACACCGCGGTTGTTCAGGGACGCGAACAAGGTGTAGGCGTCAGCATGACTATCGACGGTAATCTGGACCACGACCGCCGAACACACCAACCTGCAGATATCAAGGAGGCAGCGAACGCACTCGATTCCATCCCTGCCCTCAACGTCCTCACCCAGCCGATCGTAAAAATAGTTGAATGCCTTAGACATCTTTCTTAGACCAAGGAACTTCGGCTTTTGTATAACCGTATCTAAGCCGATATGTTCCTTCAAAATCCAGCGGTAATCCTCAAGGTTATGATTCTGAACCTGAGGAATAACGCGCGTGATTGACTTGTCAGATTTCAAGATCAGACGATTGCGCAGGGGTCGAATATCGTCCAACATCATGTCGTCATCGATAGAATCCTTATGCTCCATGATGCGAGTATAGAGGGCGGCAAGGAGAAGACTGAGCGTCGTCAGGCGTTGCTGGCCATCGATAACTTCATAGTGAATGGTATCCATCTTGGAATTCACGGTCCCGTTCACGACAATAAACGAGCCCAGGAAGTAACCGGCGTCGTTTTGGGTGATGTCATCATAGAGATTCGCCCAGTCGCGCTGATTCCAAGTGTATTCGCGCTGGTAACGAGGAATGTCATAGATTTTTAGCATATCGGTCGACAGAATATTGGCAACCGTTGGGTCCTCTACGCTATTAATCATCATGGGTCCTTTCAATCGCCTTGCTCACAAACGACGGGAAATCCTTGTCGCTCTTGACTTCTCGCGCCGAATTAAATCTAGACTATAGTAATACCCATGGGCTACAGGAAAGAGAGCCGTGCACGGCGTGCGATCTTTCGAGAAGCGGCATCGGAGCTCTCAGCGCCTTTGTCACTTTCCACTCTATCCCAGTTGGAGACACAAAGCCCAAAACTCTAATGGAGACAGCAACTGTAAGCTTGGCTTTTCCCGCCTCATTGCACGCGTTTATTGACAATGAGCATCGGTTGCAAAACACACATAAATGCAATTCCGATTTAATTGTTGCATGTTTGTTGCATGAGCTGTTGCATGAGAAGGCAGAATCAGAGGCTATATCGCCTCTGACCTGCGAAAACTCATGGAGCCAGTGACAGGAATCGAACCCGCAACCCACTGATTACAAATCAGTTGCGCTACCGTTGCGCCACACTGGCACACTTGGCGCTTTCGCGCGAAGCCAATTAAGAATAAAGGAATTGCGGACGAGGCGCAACAGGACGCACAGCGTTATACAAATATGCAAAATCCAGCAACAACACGTACCAGGCCCGTTCATTTCTGTCAGTTCGCCCTCAATCTTAAAACCCTTCGTCAAAACGAATAGTTTTAATTACAATGAAATAGATAAAACTGTTCGTTCTGGCGAAGGGTTTCGCGATGTTAACTACCAAGGAAGCCGCCGAACTGCTCGACATCACTCCGCGCAGGGTGCAGGAGCTCATAAAAAACGGAGCACTTGAGGCCCGCAAGGCTTCTGGAGTATGGCTCATCGACAAAGACAGCGTAGACACGCGACTCCGATCCGCAACCAAAAGAGGGGGTCGGCCTCGTCGTGGGCATGGGAAAAGCGAGATCGCATTCACCCTCATGAATCGCACGCACGAGGTCGCCCAGCTGGTCTACAGCACATCGCGAAAAGACTTTACCCACATCGGTGCCGACATCGATTACGCCCACGCCCCTATTGGAGTATTTGGCCCTAATAGCCCCATATCGCTCGACTCCTTCCGCATCTGGTGGCGCGGCCGCGGTATCCCGCTCGCACGCATTGGGCTAGCCTCCCTGCTTGCAGAAGCCGCAGTCGATGTTCCCGATGAACTCGTACAGCGAAATCTTGGTCTCTCCTTATCCGACCAGTATTGGATTAGGCCCCAAGACTCCGGTCTCGCGTGGGAAGATATCAATTTCTTCAATAATGCTTTTGACGACGTCTCTCTCAGCATCGCGCCCTTCGCCCCAGAGGGCAAGGCGGCTGCCGCAAAGCCCGACAACACCTCGGACGGCAATCTTCAAAAGTACTGGACATGCGAGGGTGACCGTCGAATCCTCCACAAGGCAGGTGCGCATCTAAACCAGGAACCCTATAACGAGATGGTGGCGACTGCACTTCACCGTCGCATCCTAAACGCTTGCGATTATGTACCCTATTCGCTCGAAGGCGTGGGTACTTCTGCCCTGAGCATATGCGATGTCTTCTTAACTGATGAAGAAGAGTATGTCCCTGCGTTCTATGTAAACCAGCACGCAAACGCAGATGAACGGCTAACCGACTACGAGCGATATGTAGCAAACTGCGAAGAGCTCGGGGTGACAGGCGTCAAGGATGCCCTTGACCGCATGATTGTATGCGACGACATCATCGCCAACTATGACCGCCATTGGCGTAACTTTGGCCTTGTACGAAACGTCAACACGCTAACCTGCAGACCTGCCCCCATCTTCGATTCGGGCTCATCGCTCTGGTGCAACATTTCTCTTGAGGAGCTTCGGGCAGGAGAGCACAGTTTTACCAGCGCGCAGTTTCATTCAAGCCCCGCGAAACAAATGCTGCTTGTTGAGGATATGAGCTGGTTTGACGGCGACAAACTCGAAGGCTTCGTTGACGAGGCACTCGAGATTCTGTCCAGAAACGACGCGCTCACGGCAAGGCTGCCATATCTAAAAGAGGCACTTACATGGCGCCTCCGTAGAATGATCGACATCGCTGAATGGAGTTAGCGAGACAGCGTCGCACCGTCAGCTCCCCTACCTCCCACGAAGGGCCTTGAGCTTTGCCAGGGCATCGGGGCTCAGGCGACTGCCCAGAGTCATCTTGATCTGCGGAGCTTCCTCTGCCTCGTGAACGTCGTTATCGATCTGTTTGATCTCGTCCACCAGCATGCGGCTCGAGATGCGCGTGACGCCCTTGCCCATGACGACTGCCTGGATCGTGCCGTCACTCGATACCACGGAGCACGCGCGGCCTTCCTCGCGTGCCTCGATGCAGAGCTTCTGCACCACGGTATCGGCAGAGACGCCCGTCGGCGAGAACTCGATGCGCACGCCGCGGGCCGGTAGGTTGGGGCGTTCGTTGGAGATGTTGCCCGCGCCGTCGAACACGATCACGGCCTCGTAACGGCCCTGGGCAAATGCCGCGACATCGTTGATAAGCGCAGTACGAGCCATATCGTGGACGTCGCTGGAATATGGATCGTCGGAATGGTCGTAGACGAGCTTTTCGTAGCGCGGCGTGCAGTGAATCACGTTGTAGCCGTCGACCACCAGCAGCTCGGGCTTATTGGAGTGCACCGTCGAGACCGGATCGGCGATAGCCTGCGCAAACGCATTGCCGCCCACGCCATAGGTCGCGGCCGAAACAATCGGCTTGGCCGAGCCCTCGCCAAAGCGCTTGGCCTTGGACTTGGCGCGGTTCTTCTTGGACATGTGCTACTCCTCCCCCATGAGCTCGCCGGCATTGCGGCGCAGCCACTCAAAGCACAGCGCGGTGGTCGCCTGGGCCACGTTGAGGCTCTCGGTCATGCCGCGCTGGGGAAGCTTGGTTAAAAAGTCGCATTTCTCGAGCACCAGGCGCGAGATGCCATCGCCCTCGGAGCCCATGACGAGCGCCACGCGACCCTCGAAGGGGGCATCCCAGCAACTGCCTTCGGCGTGCTCGGAAGCGCCGCCCACCCAAAAGCCAGCGGCTTTGAGGTCATCGAGAGCACGGGCGATATTGGGCACCTGCGCAATAGGCAGATGCATGACAGCGCCGGCGGAAGTCTTGTAGCTGCCAACGGTCACACCGGCGGCGCGCTTGTTGGCAATGATGACGCCCGCCGCGCCCACGACCTCGGCGGAGCGCACGATCGCACCAAAGTTGCCATCGTCGGTCACATGGTCGAGCACGACGACGAGCGCCGGTCCGTCACCCGCGCGGTCGAGAATATCGGCAACATCGGCATAGGGGAAATTTCCCACCTCGAGCGCAATGCCCTGGTGGGCGCCATGGCTCGACAGCGCATCAAGCTGCGCGCGCGACACATACTTAATGCGAACGCCCGCGGCGTTGAGGTCGTCGACCAGACGCGACAAGGCGGCATCGCGCTCCCCGCCCTCGGCAATGAGCGCACACTTGATGGGAAAACCGGTGCGCAGCGCCTCGGCGGCAGCACGACGACCTTCGATAAACTCACCCTTGGGAGCCTGGACGCCCTCGCGGCCACGCTCGCGCTGCGGACGCGCAGCCTGGGAGCGGTCGCGCTGAGCCTTGGGGGCGGCGGCGCGGTCATTGCGGCGAATCGGACGCGAGCCAGAAGCAGCCTGCTTGCCGCCACGCGGTGCACGCTTGCGATTATCGGCCATGAAGCGACCTCCTAAATACAACTATCAAACGAAACAAATAGACCGACCGCCCGAGGTGCGGCAGATTGCCTTGAAAGAGGAGGGCATAGACCTTGAGGTCATGCCCGACGATTGAAAGGCAAGGTGCCGTGGCTCGGGCGGTCGGGTGCCTGGGAAACCCGCAGGGATTAGAGAGATTTGATACGGGTGCCGGCGGCGGTATCCTCGATCGTCAGCCCCAGGTCCTTGAGCTGATCGCGGATGGCGTCGGCCAGATCCCAGTTCTTGGCGGCACGGGCCTCGGCGCGGGCCTCGAGAATCTTGGCAGCGGCCTCGTCCACGTCGTCGCCCGTGTAGGCGACCAGGCCGGCGGCAACGCCTAGCAGACCCAGTGGCAGCTCGACCTTGGGCTCGGGGAGCTCAACGCCAAACGTATCGAGCAGCTCGGCAAGCGTGTCGGCGGCGGCAAGCGCGGCGGCCTTGTCGGCAGCGTCGCCCGCCTGCTCCAGGTACTGGTTGCACTCGGTCACAAAGCCAAAGACGGCACCCATGGCGCCGGCGGTGTTAAAGTCGTCGTCCATGCACTCCTTAAAGGTGGCACGGGTCTCGGCGGCCTTGGAGGCAAACGCCTCGGATGCTGCCTCATCGGCATCGGCCGTCGCATGGTTCGCGGCCCAGCGCAGGTTCTCGACCGTACCGGCGATACGCGTGAGCGAGTTCTCGGCACCCTCCAGGCGCTCCCAAGAAAAGTCGAGCGGCGAGCGATAGCTCGTCTGCAGCATCAGCAGGCGCAGGGCAGCAGCGGAATGCTGCTCGAGGACCTCGGCCAGCGTAAAGAAGTTGCCGAGCGACTTGGACATCTTCTCGCCGTCTACCAGCAGCATGCCCGTGTGCATCCAGGTGTTGGAGAAACCCTGGTGCCAGGCGCAGGTGGCCTGGGCGCACTCGTTCTCGTGATGCGGGAAGGCGAGGTCGGAGCCGCCGCCGTGAATATCGATCGGGGTGCCCAGGTAGCGGTGCACCATGGCGGCACACTCGGTGTGCCAACCGGGACGGCCCTCGCCCCAGGGGCTCGGCCAGCTGGGCTCGCCGGGCTTGGCGGCCTTCCACAGGGCAAAGTCGAGCGGGTCGTTCTTGTCTTCGTTCTCCTCGATGCGCGCGCCAACCATAAGGTCGTCGATGTTGCGGCCCGAGACCTGACCATAGCTGCGATCGCTGCGCACGGCAAAGTACACATCGCCGTTATCGGCTGCGTAAGCGTGGCCCTGCTCGATAAGCGTCTTGATCATGGCGATCATGGGGCCGATCTCCTTGGTAGCGCGGGGGCGCACATCGGGATCGAGCACGTTGGCGGCGCGCATGACGCCGATGAACTTGTCGGAGAACTCCGTCGCGACCTCGGCAGCCGTACGGCCCTGCTCGTTGGCGCGCTTGATGATCTTGTCATCGACATCGGTGAGGTTCTGGGCGAACGTGACCTCGTAGCCGCTCGCGATGAGCCAGCGGCGAATCACATCGAAGCTGATGAACGTGCGGGCATTGCCGATGTGGATGTTGTCGTAGACCGTGGGGCCGCACACGTACATGCGGACCTTGCCGGACTCGATGGGCTGGAACTCTTCCTTTTTATGGGTAGCGCTGTTGTAGATACGCATTCGTTACTCCTTAACGGTTTTCTGTAGCAGGCAGACGGCCCAGGCGCCGATTCCCTCGCCCTGGCCTTCCCAACCGAGCTTTTCGGTCGTAGTGGCGGCGACGCCCACGTTTTCGACGTCGACGCCCAGGGCATGGGCAAGGTTGGCGCGCATGGCATCGCGGTGCGGAGTGATCTTGGGTTGCTGGCAGGCAATGGTGCAATCGGCATCAACAAACTCAAAGCCCAGCTCGCGCGCATAGTCCATCACGCGAGCGAGCAGCACCATCGAATCGGCACCCTCGTAGGCGGGATCGGTGTCGGGGAATAGCTTGCCGATGTCTCCCCCGCGGCAGGCGCCCAGAATGGCGTCGGCCAAGGCATGCGCGAGCACATCGGCATCCGAGTGGCCCAGCAGGCCGCGCTCGTAGGGAATGTCAACCCCGCCGATGATACATCGACGCCCCTCCACCAAACGGTGGACGTCGTAGCCGTGGCCAATGCGCAGGTTACTGAACATGGGGAAGGTCCTCTCCCTCGGCCATGCGGCCAAGCAGAATCGCGGTTACGGGACGCAGGTCCTCGGGCACCGTCACCTTAAGGTTATCGCGCGGGCTCTGGACACAGCGGACGCGCCCGCCCATGCGCTCGACCAGCGAAGAATCGTCGGTCCCGATAAAGCCCTCGGCGATAGCTGCGGTGTGGGCGCGCTTCATGGCGTCGACGCTAAAGATCTGCGGTGTCTGCGCGGCCCAGTAGAGCTCACGCGGCGGCGTCTCGACGATATTGTTGCCGTCGACGATCTTGAGCGTGTCGATCGCGGGCTGACCGCATACGACACCGTCGAGCGAGCGGTCGCCCACAAGCACGTCGATCGCATGATCGATGGCCTCGGTCGTGATGAGCGGACGGGCGCCGTCGTGGATGGCGACATATTCGAAACCCGCCGGAACCGCATGCACGCCGGCACGGGTGGAATCCTGACGGGTATCGCCGGCATCGGCGAAGCTGATGGGCGTGTCATAGTCAAACGGATCGATGGCCAGGCGGCGCATCTCGGCACGGCGCTCGGCAGGACACACCACCACGATGTGGCCGACCTTGTCGCTACGATCGAACGCGCGGATAGACCAGCTCATGAGCGGACGGCCCGCCACGTTAACGAGCTGCTTACCGCCGGGATTTCCAAAGCGCTGGCCGCTGCCGCCGGCAACGACCACGGCGCATACGGGCGCCATTATGCGTTCCCCTGTTTGGTGCCCTTCATGCGGTACAGCGAGTCCGCAAGAATGGCAGGGTTGTTGACGCCAAAGTCGCCCAGGCGCTCCGGATCCTCGCTGATGTCGTCCATGAGCTCCTGCAACGAGCCGTACTCGTCGACGATCTTCTCGGCCACGCCGTCGCGCACGACGGACACGCGCGAAAGCGTGCGCAGGCCCAGCGGCGTCATGACGGAGTCCTCGTCCAGGTCGTCGTAACCCAGAACCGCCGCCACATGCTGTGGGTCGGACAGGTCCTTAGGTGTCATACGGCTCAGGTTGGCGCGAATCTTCTCGGCATTAGCCTCGGAAGAATCACTTGCGTAGTCGCGGATCATCAGGTCGTATTCGGTATCCATGCTGGAGCCCGCGAGCTGCTCGAGCTGCATCTGCACGAGCTTGCCCTGGTTGCCCAACTTGACGATGCAATCCTTAAGCTCGGTCTTTGCCTGCTGCATGATCTCGAAGCTCGAGAAAATACCGGTAATGTCGGCGAGCGTAACGTAGTCGTCGAGCTCGAGGGCCGTCAGGCGCAGCAGGGAGCGGTCGAGCGACTGACGGGTAGTCTGGAGCGTGGCGACGAGCTGGTTGACCGAGCTCATGATGGTGGTGACGGGCTGGATCTCGTAGCTCTTGCCGTGAACGTACACGTTGACGACGGCACGACGGGCCGAGACCGATATCACGATGGCATCGGTGAGCACCGACATGCGAGCGGCAGTGCGGTGACGCATGCCCGTCTCGCTCGTGGCAAGCGAGGGATCGGGATTGAGGTGGAAGTTGGCGCGCAGGATCTGGGTGAGGTCGCCGTCGATGACGATGGCACCGTCCATCTTGGAGAGCTCGAACAGGCGGTTCGAGGTGAACGAAATGTTGAGCGGGAAGCCGTCGTTACCGGCAGCGAGCACGTTTTCGGTGTCGCCAACGCAGATAAGGGCGCCCAGGTGACCGGCGATGATCATGTCGAGGGCGGTGCGGATCGGCTGACCAGGTGCCGTCAGGCGGATTGCCTGTTCCATACGCTTTTGCAGCTCGTTCTTATCCAAGGCATCGCTCCCATCGTATACGCTCCATAAACGCTAAATAGTTTCTCACGGTTTGCGTCTGCAGCGCTCGCGAAATCCGATGCTTACAGAATGAGCGAACACCGCTGAGAGCCTTAACCCAAATGAGCTGTTCATGTGGTAGCATCGGTATTCACATGAATGAGGGAGTAGTCGCGTGACCGGGTTCGCCTCCGGTGGCGCGGCAAGTCAACATACTGGCCGAAACGGTCTGGCTTGCCTTAATGAACGAGACTCGTGGTTGTACGCGCAGCGCGTACGCCACGGGTCTTTTTTGTTGCTCCCCTGCCAGAAGTACACGCGGGTTCGCCCGCAGAGAGGGAGCCAGACTATGGGACTCGCAGAGCTCGTGTTGCTCGCTGTTGGCCTTTCGATGGACGCCTTTGCCGTATCCATCTGCAAGGGCCTTGGCATGAAGAAGATCAACCTTAAGGTCGCCGTGGTGCTTGGCCTGTTCTTTGGCGGCTTTCAGGCCGGCATGCCCGTAATCGGATGGGCGCTCGGCAGTCAATTCATGGGCATCATCGGGCCCATCGACCACTGGATCGCCTTTGTCCTTTTGGCCTTTATCGGCGCCAAAATGCTGTGGGAAGCCTTTACAGAAGACGAGGATGAGGGCGACGGCAAGGATGCCGAAAAGATTGACCTGGGCGAGTACCTGATCCTCGCCATCGCCACCTCAATCGACGCCCTAGCCGTAGGCATCTCATTTGCGGCGCTCTCGGTTGACATCGTTCCCGCTGTATCGCTTATCGGCGTCACAACGTTTATCTTCTCTGTCGCTGGCGTGGCGATCGGCCATACCTTTGGCGCGCGCTACGAAAAGCCTGCCACCATCGTGGGCGGCGTCGTGCTCATCCTTATCGGGCTTAAGATCCTGCTTGAGCACTTGGGAATCCTCGCGCTGTAAAACGCCCTCATAAGTCCAACATCAATGTAAAGGCCTCATGCAGAGTTTTGCATGAGGCCTTTACGTGCAGACTTTTGCATGCCATACTTATATGCAAAAGTCTGCACGTTTGGAGATCGCCATGGATACCCTCCCCATCACCACGCCGCGCCAAGCTGGCATCTACGTGCGCCAGGCGCGCGAAGCACAGGGGATCACTCGTGCGACCCTCGCTAAAAAAGCCGGCGTTTCGGAGCGCCTGCTCGCATCGCTCGAGCTAGGAGACGCCACTGGCATTCGACTCGACAAGTTACTGGCCGTCTTTAACGCACTCGGCATAAGTCTCTTTGTGCAAAGCGATAACGACCCAATCGCATCACCCTTTAAACATCCGACGACGATAGCGGACCTCCCTATCGCGAACTCGAATGCCCTGCCCAAGCCAAGTGTAGGCAGACGACCCGCCCGACAAGGAACGCCATCTTCCTATGGTGCCTTGCTGGCCCAAATCGCAGCCGAGCAAGGCCTTTCCGACACTTCAGACCTCTCCTTTGGCTGTAAGGTTGTGAAATAAATGGCAGAGATGGAGCTTGCGACCCTCATTTGTGGCGAAATCGCAGGCACTCTCCGGCAAGACGAGCATGGACTCTGCAGCTTTGTATACGCCCCAACCTATCGCGGGGCACCGCTATCGCTAACAATGCCGCTTTCCAATCGCACGTATGGCCATAACATCGTCCGCCCGTTCCTATTTGGCCTTTTGCCCGACAGTCAAGAGCAGCGTCGCGCTATTGCCGCCGAGCATGACGTTGCATCCAACAACCCCGTCGCCCTCTTGTGCCATATCGGTCTTGACTGCGCGGGGGCCGTTCAGTTTTGTCGAACCGATCAATTAGACGCCGTCCGTGGCAGGGTCTCCGCATACCGCCCGCTTACCAATTCTCAAATCGCTCACAAGCTTAAAGCAATTCGTGATGACGAAAGAGAGACATGGATGGGCTCCAACGAAAGCTGGTCCCTGGGCGGCAACCAAGGCAAATTTGCACTAGCTTGGCATGATGGCCAATGGTACGAATGTCTAGGGTCATCCCCCACTACCCATATCTTCAAAAATGGTGTCGTTGGGTTCAAACATCAGGCCTTAAACGAATTCGTCTGCATGAAAACGGCTCGGCGTGTTGGCATTCCAACTGCCAACGTCTCCTATTGCACATTTGAAGACGAAGCCGCACTCGTCGTTGAACGGTACGACAGAATGGTCAATAACAGCGGAAGTATCGAAAGGCTGCATCAGGAGGACTTTTGCCAGGCGCTCGGTGTATTGCCAAGCCAGAAATACACCGCCGACGGAGGACCGACTACACGAGACATCCAAGAACGACTGATTAACACAGTCCCCCACCACATGAATCTTGTGCTTTTTACCTATATGTTGTTCTATAACGCCATTATCGGAGCGCCTGACGCACACGCTAAAAACTACTCGCTCATCCTAGGCAAAGGCACAAACGCGGCACTCGCACCCATGTACGATGTCGCATCGGGCTTGGCGTATGAGCGCATGCGCCGCCGGGCACGCCTCGCCATGAGCGTTGGCGGCGAAAATCGTGTGGGGCGCATCGGTCCAGGCGCTATCCGCCGATACCACGGTATGGGCGACCCCGCGCTGGAGGCGGCGCTCACCGATGCCGGGCTATCCGAGAAGTTTTGCTTTGCGACCATGATGGACCTCGCCTACGAGGTGCCCATTTGCATGGAAGAGATCATGGATGAATATGCCGACCTGCCCGGCATGGCGGACCTGCGCGAGCATATGCTCGGCCCCGTCCGCGAAAACTGCCAGCGAACCCTCGACCTCATCAGGGCGGATATGGGTTAGACGCCAGGCTATATCCCATTTCTCAAAAGAAGAGGGCGGACACCTGTCGCAAAAGACCGGGTGTCCCCCCTCATAATGTCATCTGCAATCCGCTAGCACGTGGCTCGGACTGCCGCTAGCGCAACCTTTACGCAGCGAGGCGCTTGAGGACGTCGATGAGCAGCTCGTAGAAGCGCTCGGCAGAAGCGAGCTCCATGCTCTCGTCCGGGGTGTGGACATCGGAGAGCGTCGGGCCCACGGCGATAGCGTCCAGGCCGTGCAGGGCCTCGGCAAACAGGCCACACTCAAGGCCGGCGTGAATGGACTCGATGCGCAGCTCGGAGCCAAAGAGCTCGCGATAGCTCTCGACAAAGATGTCGCGGACCGGCGAATGCTCGGCATAGCTCCAGCCGGGATACTCGAACTCAAACTTGGCGTCGAAGCCCAGGACATCGGCCAGCGTCTGCAGGCGGTCCTTGAACTCGTTCTGCAGCGAGGTGATCGAGGAGCGCGGGGACAGCATGATCTTGACCTCGTCGTCAGAAGTGGCAACCACGCCGATGTTGGAGGAAACCTCGACGGAGCCGTCGGTGGCGACGTTGCGGCGAATCACGCCGTTAGGGGCAAGACGCAGGGCGCGGATGAGGGCAAGCGCGGACTTCTGGTCCATGGCCTCGACCTCAGCGTTATCGGCAATTTCGACGGTGCAGGTAAAGCCGGGGTCGAAGACCTCGAGCTCGGCAGTGACGTCGGCGATGATGCCCTTTGCGATCTGGGCCGCGGCCTCGGCGGCAGCGTGGTCGGCGTAGACCAGAACAGCCTTGCACTCGCGGT
>URFP01000016.1:0-20843 GCA_900547235.1 uncultured Collinsella sp.
TTCCCCGGCTGGCTCGTGGTGGCCTCCGGCTTTGTGATCATGGCCACGTGCTACACGATTTTCGTTAACTGCATGAGCCTGTTTCAGCCGCTCATCGTAAGCGACCTGGGCATCACGCTTGCGCAGTACAACATCTCCAACGCCATCTCCACCGTGGTGAGCGTTATCGGCTCGCTTGTCATTGGCCATGTCGCCGATAAAGTAAGCGGCCGCGTTTTGGGCTCCCTCACTGTAATCGCCACCTCTGCCGTTCTTGCCGGTATGAGCTTTGTCGGTGAGCTGTGGCAGGTCTACGTGCTCTTTGCCGTCTCGGGCTGCTTTGCCGTCGCCTCGACCCGCCTGCTCATCAGCCTGGTGACCGCCAACTGGTTTACGGCCAAGCGAGGCCTTGCCATCTCCATCGCACTTTCGGGCTCGGGCTTTGGCGGCGCTATTCTGTCTCCCATCGTGAGCTCGCTCATCGTGAGCGTTGGCTGGCGTTCCGCCTTCCTGGTGCTCGCGGCTATCTGCATGGTGGCGGCGCTGCCCATCACGGCCTATTCCTTCCGCACCAAGCCTTCCGAGATCGGTCTTAAGCCGCTCGGCGAGAATCCAGGCGACCCGTCTGCTTCTGCCACGGGTGATAAGAACGAGAAGGCAGCCCCCGAGGTTAGCGTCGGCTGGTCTCGTATCAAGAAGAGCCCGGCATTTTGGCTGCTCGTCGTCGCCTTCCTCTTTATGGGCTTGGTCAATGGCGCCATCCTGCCCAACCAGGTTACCAACATGACGAGTGTTACCGTCAACGGTGCCAAGATCGTCACGGGCGGCCACGACCCCATGTGGGCAGGCACCGTGCTTTCGGCCTACATGGTTACCGTCGTTATCGCCAAGATTTCGCTCGGTGCCATCTATGACCGCTTTGGCCTGCGCTTTGGCAATATCCTTGGCTCCGTTGCGTGCATTATCGCCTGCGTGGCGCTGTGTTTCCCGACGACGGACCTCGGTCCTATTGTCGCTGCTGTGAGCTTTGGTGTTGGAACGTGCATGGGCACCATCACGCCTACAATCGCCGCGTCCAAGCAGTTTGGCATGGCCGACCTCGGTAAGGTCACGGGCACCATTACCTCGCTCGAGATGGTCGGCGGCACCGTGGGCGCTATCGTCTCGGGCGTGCTGTTCGATGCCACGGGCTCCTTTGCGAGCACCTGGATCGTGTGCCTGGCGTGCTCCGTGGTCATGCTCGTGTTCCTGCTGGCATCCGAGCCCATCGCCGCCAAGCTGCGCGCAAGCGTGGCGGGGGAGTAGCGGGTCGCCGCCTATTCCTGTTTGTCTGTTCTGCCCGTGGCTGCCCTGGAAGCCGAATGGATGCTCGTACCGTCATTCGGTTTCCAGGGCAGCCACGGGTCTACGAAATGATCCCTTTTCCTCCGTCCCCAAGGGATCACGTAATCCGAAGGGGACGGAGGAAAAGGGATCACAAACTGCGGCGGCGCGTCTGGCCGAACGAGCCCCCATACCCTCGTTCGGTCAGACGCGCCGCCGCGTTGCTGCTTTGTGCCGTATAATGTCCACT
Organism: uncultured Collinsella sp.; assembly: GCA_900547235.1. GTDB lineage: Bacteria > Actinomycetota > Coriobacteriia > Coriobacteriales > Coriobacteriaceae > Collinsella. The sequence goes on from URFP01000016.1 coordinate 1,553, forward strand.
ACCTATGACGCGATACAAAAGAAAGGTGTTTGCCCATGCAGGCACAGAAGGCGGAGGGAACCCGCGACCTTATCGGCGCCGAGATGCGCGCCTGGCAAAAGATGCAGCAGATTGCGGCCGGCGTGTTCGAGCCGTTTGGCTTTAAGCCCATCGAGACGCCCGCGATCGAGCAGGTGGACGTCTTTGTCCACGGCATCGGCCAGTCGACCGACGTCGTTCGCAAGGAGATGTTCCGCGTCTTTAGCGGCGCCAACCTGGAGCGCGTCTTTACCGAGGGCACCGACACAAAACTCAAGCCCAAGCAGCGCCTGGCGCTTCGTCCCGAGGGCACGGCCGGTGTGGTGCGCGCAGTCGTGGAGAACAACCTGGTGCCCCAGGGCTCCACGCCGTTTAAGGCTTACTACGCCGAGGCCATGTTCCGTGGCGAGCGTCCCCAGAAGGGTCGCCTGCGCCAGTTCCACCAGGTGGGTATCGAGTGGCTCGGCGCTCCCGATCCGGCGGCAGACGCCGAGTGCATCATCATGCTCATGGAGTTCTACAAGCGCCTGGGCTTCGATCTTTCCAAGCTCCGTCTGCTCATTAACTCGATGGGCGACGCTCAGTGCCGTCCGGCTTACCGCGAGCAGGTCAAGCAGTTTATCCTCGATCACGCTGACGAGATGTGCGATGAGTGCCGCGAGCGCGCCGAGCTCAACCCGCTGCGTGCCTTCGACTGCAAGAACGACCACTGCCGCGAGATCATGGCCGACGCGCCGCTGATGGGCGACAACCTGTGCGACGAGTGCCGCGAGCACTACGAGCAGGTCAAGCGCTATCTGGATGCCGCCGGTATCGAGTATGTCGAGGATCCCACACTGGTGCGTGGTCTGGACTACTACACCCGCACCGTCTTTGAGGTCGAGGCTCCCGGTGCCGGCGTCGGCTCCATCGGTGGCGGCGGCCGCTACGACGGCCTGGTCGAGCTCGAGGGTGGCAAGCCCACGGCGGGCGTCGGCTTTGCCGTCGGTTTTGAGCGCGCCCTGCTGGCCCTGCAGGCCTTTGGTAACGACTTGGGTGCCGAGGAGGCCCCGTGCGTCTACGTTGCCAATGCCGGCAAGGAGCTGCGTCAGAACGTCTTTGCCATCACGCAGGAGCTTCGCGCCGCTGGCATCGTGACCGAGGCCGACTACCAGGGTCGTTCGCTCAAAGCTCAGTTCAAGCAGGCCGACAAGGTTGGCGCCAAGCTCATTTTGGTCCTGGGTGGCGACGAGCTTGCCGCCGGCAAGGTCAAGGTGCGCGACATGGAGAGCCATGAAGAGGTCCTTGCCGATCTGGCCAACGTCGTCGAGGCGGTTCGCGAGCGCCTGTAGCGCATCATTTTGAGCTGCGGACCCGCTTGAGTGTCCCGTCCATTGCGAGCGATTGTTACGGGGGTGTTTCGCATTTATGCGGAATGCCCCCGTTTGTGTATGCCGTCCACCGAGAAATACGACCATTTAGAGCAAAACCCTTGCAATGCAGAAAATACTTTTGTGTGGTAAAGCGCAATCAGTATCGAAAGTATTTCGCAAGCGCCTATAATGAATACCGCATGTTACGTGCATAGAAGGAGGAATGGGAGGAAACGTGGCTGAGAACCTAAGCAACCAGTCTGTACCCGAAGCCGCGGCGCGCGTCGCTGCCGTGGTCAACCGCCTCGTTAACCGAATCGGCTCGAATGCCGAGTCCAGGGAGCGTCTCGCCGAGATCGAGATCCCCGAGGAGCTGCGCGACAATCTGGCGCTGTTCCTGCGCCTGGAGCGTCGTGTGCTTAGCGAGTATGATCCTGAGATCGCGGACCTGTTCGACAAGATCCTGTCGGCCGAGATTGTGGCCAATGCCGGCAACCCCGGTACCCGCGCTGCCGACGAGGCCGTCGACGAGCAGGGCGTGCCCACCGCCGACGAGCCCACCGCCGTGGCATTCCGTGAGGTCGTCGATTTGATCGACAGCCTGCCGCTCGATAAGCAGCAGGTCATCGTTCGCGCCTTTACGAGCTTCTTCCACCTGGCAAACCTGTCGGAGGAGAACTACCGTGTGGCGCAGCTGCGCGAGCGCGAGGCCGGCGCATCGACCGATACCGAGGTCGATCCCGCCAACGAGCTCACCGTCGCCTATCACCAGTTGGTAAACGAGATGGGTGTCGAGGGCGCCAACGAGCTGCTCAGCAAGCTCGAGTTCCACCCTGTCTTTACCGCACATCCCACCGAGGCCCGTCGCAAGGCCGTCGAGGGCAAGATTCGCCGTATCTCCAATCTGCTGGAGGAGCGTCCGCGTCTGGGCGGCTCCGACCTAGTGGAGAACGAGCGCCATATGCTGCAGGAGATCGACGCCCTGGTGCGTACGAGCCCCATCGCGCTCAAGAAGCCCACGCCGGTCGAGGAAGCCGATACCATCATCGACATCTTCGATAACACGCTGTTCGACGTCATCCCCGTCATCTATCGTCGCTTTGACGACTGGGTGCTGGGCGACAAGGCCGGTACCGTGCCGCCGCTGTGCCCGGCGTTCTTCCATCCCGGCAGCTGGATCGGTTCCGACCGCGACGGTAACCCCAACGTCACCGCCAAGGTGAGCCGCGAGGTCGCCGCCAAGTACTTCACTCACATGGTGCTCAAGCTCGAGGACAAGTGCCGCCGCATCGGCCGCAACCTCACGCTCGAGGCCACCTACAGCAAGCCGTCTGCCGAGCTCATCAACCTGTGGAACCATCAGGTCGAGATGAGCACCCAGTACACCGCACGCGCCGAGCTGATCTCCGAGCACGAGCCGCATCGCGCCGTCATGCTCGTCATGGCCGACCGTCTGAACGCCACCGTGCGTCGCATCACCGACACCATGTACCACAGCGCAGACGAGTTCTTGGATGACCTGCGCGTCGTTCAGCGCTCCCTGGCCGCCTGCGGTGCCGTCCGTGCTGCCTACGGCCCGGTCCAGACCATCATCTGGCAGGTCGAGTCCTTCGGCTTCCACATGGTCGAGATGGAGTTCCGTCAGCACTCCGTGGTGCACGCCCGCGCCCTCAAGGATATCCACGAGAACGGTATCCATGGTGATCTGCAGCCCATGACGCGCGAGGTCATCGATACCTTCCGCGCTATCGGCTCCATCCAAAAGCGCTACGGCAAGAAGATGGCGCACCGCTACATCATCTCGTTCACCAAGAGCGCCCAGCATGTGGCCGACGTCTTTGAGCTTGCCCACCTGTCCTTTGCACACGAGGAGGATGTCCCCGAGCTCGACGTGATCCCGCTGTTCGAGCAGCTCGAGGACCTCGAGGGCTGCGTCGACGTGCTCGACCAGATGCTTACGCTGCCCGTGGTGCAGAAGCGCCTTGCCCAGACCAACCGCCGCATGGAGGTCATGCTGGGCTATTCCGACTCCTCCAAGGATGCCGGTCCTACCACGGCCATGCTCGCGCTGCACTCCGCGCAGGAGCGTATTGCCAAGTGGGCCGAGAAGAACGATATCGACCTGGTGCTCATGCACGGTCGCGGCGGTGCCGTGGGCCGTGGCGGCGGCCCGGCCAACAAGGCCGTGCTGGCGCAGCCCAAGGGTTCGGTCAACTGCTTCTTTAAGCTCACCGAGCAGGGCGAGGTCATCTTTGCCCGTTACGGCAACCGCACGTTGGCTCAGCGTCATGTTGAGTCCGTTGCCGCCGCAACGCTTTTGCAGTCGGCCCCGAGTGTCGAGAAGACCAACACCGAGACCACGCAGAAGTTCTGGGATATGGCCGAGAAGCTCAATGCCGCAAGCCACGAGCGCTATCTGGACCTGCTGAACACCGAGGACTTTACACCGTGGTTCTCGACTGTGACGCCGCTGACCGAGGTCGGTCTGCTGCCGATCGGCTCGCGTCCCGCCAAGCGCGGCCTGGGCGCCAAGTCTCTCGACGACCTGCGTACCATTCCGTGGATCTTCAGCTGGAGCCAGGCGCGCATTAACCTGGCTGCTTGGTATGGCCTGGGCACCGCCTGCGAGCAGTTTGGCGATCTGGACCAGCTTAAGGCTGCCTACCAGGAGTGGCCGTTCTTCCGCACCTTTATCGACAACATCGAGATGTCGATCGCCAAGACCGACCAGCGCATCGCCAAGATGTATCTGCACCTGGGCGATCGCCAGGATCTGTCCGAGAAGGTCTTTACCGAGATGCAGCTCACCCGTAAGTGGGTCCTTGCCATCGTCGGTGACGAGTGGCCGCTGCAGCGCCGCCGCGTGCTCGGCTGCGCCGTCCGCGTGCGCAACCCCTACGTCGACGCCCTGTCTATCGCCCAGGTCCGCGCCCTTCGCGAGGTGCGTATGAACCAGGACGAGATGGCAGAGGAGAAGAAGGCCGAGTACATGAGCCTGATTCTTTCGACTGTGACCGGCGTCTCGGCGGGATTGCAGAACACGGGGTAATCGATAGCCCTGTGGCTCTCACCGGGACCCGACGGGTTTCCCTCTGAATGCGTCCTCGCACTTGAAGCCCCCTTATCCTGCTCCTTCGGAGCTGCGGATAAGGGGGCTTCGTGCTGCGGAATGCATTCAGAGGGAAACCCGTCGGGTCCCTTCGTCCTCGGTCTTCGGGGATTGGGGCTGAAGGGAATAAAGCGCGCTTCGCGCTTAGTGTGGAGTGCGGCGAGGGCTTCTTGCGTCCTGCGGAGTGTGCCTAAAAGTAAGCTGATGGCGGGCCCTGCGATGTCCGGTCTTCGGCGGATTACTGGCTGGGGAAAAGATGGCGCGCTTCGCGCACTTTGATGGGGCTTCGTGCTGCGGAATGCATTCAGAGGGAAACCCATCGGGTCCCTTCGTCCTCGGTCTTCGGCGGATTACGGGCTGAAGGGAAGAAAGGCGCGCTTCTCGACTTACGACTGTAGCGGCCGCGGTCTCGTTTGGGATCGCGGTCGTTTTGTTGTGGGTCAAATATGAACGTTGTGTTAATGAGTCGGTAGACGGTGGTGTTTTTCGGTGAGCGGCGTATCCTTCCAACGGTTTATCTAGTGTGTCAGTTGAAAGGAAGAGGGCGCTCGTCATTGTTTGAATGTGAACTGCCGTTTGACCACAAGACGTTGCATCTGGAACTCGAGGATAAGAACTTCGCGGGTGTGATGGAAGGTCATCAAAACGAGTTTAAGACTACGAAATCGCAGGAAGAGCTGGTAGAGGAGTCGCTTGCCAACCCTTATGGCTCGCCTTCGCTCGAGGAGCTTTGTGCTGGCAAAAAGGACATCGTCATCATTAGTTCCGACCACACGCGTCCCGTTCCCTCGCGTGTGACGATGCCTATTCTGCTGCATCACATCCACTCCGCTGCGCCTGAGGCGCGCGTTCGCATTCTGGTTGCTACGGGTATGCATCGTCCGTCGACGCACGAGGAGCTCGTCAACAAGTACGGCGAGGAGATCGTTGCCAACGAAGAAATCGTTATGCACGTCGCGACTGACGACAGCATGATGAAAAAGATCGGCACCCTGCCTTCTGGTGGCGAGTGCATCATCAACAAGATCGCTGCCGATTGCGATCTGCTGCTTGCCGAGGGCTTTATTGAGCCGCACTTCTTTGCCGGTTTCTCTGGTAGCCGCAAGTCCGTCCTGCCTGGCATCGCCAGCTACAAGACCATCATGTACAACCACAACGGTCAGTTTGTGAACGATTCCCACTCGCGTGCCGGCAACCTGTGCCACAACCACGTGAGCGAGGACATGTTTGCTGCCGCCGAGATGGCTCACCTTGCCTTTGTGCTCAACGTGGTGCTCAACGGCAAGCACGAGGTCATTGGCTCCTTTGCCGGCGACATCCACAAGGCGCACGAGGCTGGCTGCGAGTTCGTGAAGAGCCTTGCCGGCGTTGAGCCCGTCGAGTGCGAGATCGCCATTACCACTAACGGCGGCTACCCCCTCGATCAGAACATCTATCAGGCTGTGAAGGGCATGTGCGCTGCCGAGGCCACGCTTCCCGAGGGCGGCGTGATCATCGACGTCGCCGGTTGTGCCGACGGTCACGGCGGCGAGGGCTTCTATCACAACATCGCCGACAACGATCCGGCAGAGTTTGAGCGCGCCTGTATCGATCGTCCTAAGGACGAGACCCTGCCCGATCAGTGGACGAGCCAGATCTTTGCCCGCATCCTGGCGCATCACCCTGTGATCATGGTCACCGACCTGTGCGATCACCAGATGCTCAAGGATATGCACATGACGCCGGTCAACACTATCGAGGAAGCGCTCAAGCTCGCCTTTGAGATGAAGGGTGCCGATGCCAAGGTCGCCGTCATCCCCGATGGCCTGGGTGTTGTTGTCGCACAGCACTAGTGCGCGGCTTAAACGAATCGTTTATAACCGACAAGAAAGATAAGGTTTTATGCTTACCAAACTCCTCTGCGAATTCGGCGCAACGGCCCTCATGATCGTCTTTGGCGTGGGCGTTCACTGCGATACCGTGCTCAAGGGCACCAAGTATCAGGGCTCCGGCCATATGTTTGCCATCACCACCTGGTCCTTTGGCATCTCGGTCTGCCTGTTTGTCTTTGGTGGCGCTGTGTGCATGAACCCCGCCATGGTGCTTGCCCAGTGCATCGTCGGCCTGGTGCCGTGGGGCAACTGCATCCCCTTCATGCTTGCCGATATGCTCGGCGGCTTTGTGGGTGCCGTGATCGCTTGGTTTATGTATGCCGATGAGTTCAAGGCTTCCGAGGGCGTCGTCGACCCCATTGCCCAGCGCAACATCTTCTCGACCAACCCCACCACCGAGGGCACGAACTATGCTCGTAACTTCTTCTGCGAGGCTATCTGCACCTTCGTGTTCATCAGCGCCATCCTTGCTGCCGCTAGCCGCGCCGGCGAGAACGTTCTGATGCTCGCAATCTGCGTCGGCCTGATCGTTTGGGCTGTCGGCATGGGCATGGGCGGCATCACCGGCTTCGCCATGAACCAGGCTCGTGACCTTGGTCCTCGCATGGCCTATCAGGTGCTGCCGATTAAGAACAAGGCCGATAACAACTGGAAGTACGGCCTGCTTGTTCCTGGCATCGCGCCGTTTGTCGGTGCTATTGTGGCCGCGCTGTTTGTGCATGGCTTCTTGGGCATGTTCTAGTCGAAGGACGGCTCTATAAGGTCCGGGCTCGGTAAGGGTTAACTTTCCAACGCGTCCTCGGACATGCAAAAAGGCTCGCTGCGCACTTTGTGCGGCGAGCCTTTTTGCGTCCTGCGGAATGCGTTGGAAAGTTAACCCTTACCGAGCCCTGGGCATTCTTGGCTGTGTCCGAACAAGCAACTCAACATGTATATCTGAATTTGGATGTGAGGGGCACTTTGCTTTTGGGTGCTCTTACAAGAAAGCGTGACTTGGGGATGGGACGGGCGCTTTGTTGGGATGGCGCTTTGGGATGGGGGCCTTACTTAGCTGAAGAGGGGCTGTATGGCTGAGAGGTAGTCTTTGGCTACGTTGGATTTGTTGGCTTGGAAGTTGTGCCAGGCCCACCATTGGACGGTGGCTACGAAGCTTGAGGCTATGTGGTGTAGTAGGAAGCTTCGGTCCATGGTGGCGGCGGGGCCGTTTGGGTCGGTGGGGACGGTTTCGGCTGCTCGTGACATGATGGTCTTGCGTAAGCAGTCGGCGAAGACGCGTGAGCCGGCGCCGGCTACGAGGGCTCGGACGCCCTGGCGGCGCTCCCAGAGGTTGTTGAGGATATGCTCGACCTGCACGAGTGGGTCGTCGAGCGGTGTGCCATCGTCGTCGAGGGCGTGGGTGCAGATGTCGCTCACGAGTTCGGACAGTAGGTCATCTTTGCTCTTGAAGAGGCCATAGAACGTGGCCCGACCCACATGGGCGCGAGCGATGATGTCGCCGACGGTGATCTTGCCGTAGTCCTCTTCGCGCAGCAGTTCGGAGAACGCCGCGACGATGGCGGCGCGGCTTTTTGCCTTGCGGGCATCCATGGCTATGCGTCCGTGTGAACGAGCAGGCAGCGGAGCGTACCGGAGCAACCCTCGTAGGGGCGCTTACCGGCGCCGTAGCCGACGGCCTCGATGCGGTAGCGGGCCGGCAGGTGCTCGGACGTGCGCAGTGCGGCGACGATGGCGGCGCCCGTGGGCGTCACGAGCTCACCGGCGACCGGCGCGGGCGTGAGGGCGATATTGCCCGCTTGGCACAGGTTGACGACAGCGGGGACAGGAATGGGCATAAGGCCGTGGGCACAGCGGATGGTGCCGTGACCCTCGGAGAGCGACTCGACCACGATGTCCTCAATACCTAGGTCATCGAGGCAGATGGCGACAGAGCAGACGTCGACGATGGAGTCGACGGCGCCCACCTCGTGGAACATGACGGTCTCGGTCGTTTTGCCGTGGGCCTTGGCCTCGGCGGCGGCGAGTGCGGTAAAGATGGCGAGCGCGCGACGCTTGGCGCCATCGCTTAGCTGCGAGTCATCGATGATGGCGGTGACATCCGCCAAAGAACGGTGGTGATGGTGGTGGGCGTGATGGTGACCCTCGTGGCCATGACCGTGGGCCTCATGGTCATGCTCGTGGCAGTGCTCGTGTTCGTGCTCGCCATGATCATGATGGTAGTGCTCATGCTCATGTGTGTGCTCGGTGCCCGCTTCGTTGCCGTAGAGCCAGACCATGTCGTGGTCGTGGTTCTCGAGCTCCTCAGCCAGCTGAACATCAAAGTCGCAGGCGTCGATGCCATGCTTGTTTACGCGTGTAACGGCAATCTCAAAGCCGCCGACCGGCAGCGTGGCGAGCTGGTCGCGCAGATGCTCCTCGCTGGCGCCCAGGTCGAGCAGGGCCGCGACGGTCATGTCGCCGCTGATGCCCGAGGTGCCGTCGATGATAAGCGTGTGCTGATGGTTGGACATGAAATGCTCCTTAACGGGCGCAGGACGTGCCGGCGCTCAGATGATTGATAAGACTTGCCTGATAGGCGGCGCCAAAGCCGTTGTCGATATTGACGACCGAAACGCCGCTGGCGCAGGAGTTGAGCATGGCGAGCAGTGCGGCCATGCCGCCAAAGTTCGCGCCATAGCCCACGCTGGTGGGGACGGCGATGACCGGACAGCTCACAAGGCCTCCGATGACGCTCGCCAGGGCGCCCTCCATGCCGGCGATGGCGATGACCACCTGCGCCTGGGCAAGTTCCTCAGCATGAGCGAGCAGGCGGTGCAGGCCGGCGACACCCACGTCGTAGAGGCGATCGACCTCGTTGCCGTAGAACTCGGCCGTCAACGCGGCTTCCTCGGCAACGGGCAGGTCGCTCGTGCCGGCGCAGGCGACGACGATGCGTCCGTTGCCGTTGGGGGAGGGCTTGCCACCCACGAGGGCGAGCTGGGCGTCCGGGACATATCCCAGGTCGATGCCGTTGCCGAGGAGCTCCGAGGTGCGGGCTGCCTTTTCGTCGTCCAGGCGCGTGACCAAGATGCGCTCCTGGCCGGCATCGAGTAATGCTTTGATAATGGCGGCAATTTGCTCGGCGGTTTTACCGGCGCCGTAGACAACTTCGCCGGCTCCCTGGCGCACCCCGCGCGAAAGGTCTAGCTGCGCAAAGCCCAAATCGGCGGTCGGAGCCGTCTGGATGCGCGTGAGGGCGTCGGCAGGGGTGACTGCTCCGCCGGCAACATCGCTCAGCAGCTGCTCTAGATCTCGCTTATCCATATATGTTCCCTTCGACGGCGCAAAGTTTAGCACTCAAAGGGTATGTTTCCGAACACTAAGACAGAATTGTTCGGAAACTATAGGACAGACTGATTCAATTGCTAGACGGATTGGCTAGTCGTGCAGGATGATGTCCATGGCGAGCATCAGATTGCGCTCGTCGATGGCAAACGGGGCGGCCTCGCGCGTCTTGGGCTTGGCACAAAACGCGATGCCCGTGCCCGCGGCCTGAATCATGGGGATGTCGTTGGCACCGTCGCCGATCGCGACGGTGTGGGCCATATCGACGCCGCACTCAACTGCCCAGTCCAGCAGCTGGATGAGCTTGGACTCCTTGGTCACAATGTCGGCAGCCAACTTACCGGTGAGCTTGCCGTCCACGACCTCCAGACGATTGGCCAGGCAAAAGTCGATGGCCGCGGCGGCCACGATCTTATCGGCGACTTCGTGAAAGCCGCCACTCACGACGCCGACCTTCCAACCCTTGCTGTGTGCCGAGCGCACAAGCTCCAACGCGCCGGGGGTAAATGTCACGCGCTCAAAGGTGCGCTCGAACACGCTCTCGTCCAGGCCGGCGAGCAGCCCCACGCGCTCCTCGAGCGCCTGCTTAAAGTCAAGCTCGCCGCGCATGGCGCGTTCGGTGATCTGTGCCACCTGCTCGCCCACGCCGGCCTCTTCGCCCAACAGGTCGATGACCTCCTGGTTGATGAGCGTGGAGTCGATATCCATAACGATGAGGCGTGCAGTCATGGCGGGCCTTTCCGAGTGCTGTTTTATTGGGCATATTGTCGCACGTGACGAGCGCGGGCGGGTGCCGCGGTGCGTCAATTGTTTCGTCTCCGTCAAGTCTTTGGGCAGGAGCCACTTTTTCGCGGCACATCAGCACAGGTGCGATAAGATAGAACGCCATGTCTGGCTGCGCGGTTTACGCAGGCCGGGCAAATCTGTACGACGCCGCCCGGAACGACACGGGGCGGCACAGATCCATAAAGGAGGATCACTGGTATGAGCCAGACCCGTCCCATCGACGAGCATTCCATGCACACCCGTACCTGCGGCGAGCTTCGCCGCGAGAACGTGGGCGAAGAGGTCACCCTCACCGGTTGGGTGAGCCGTCGCCGCGACCACGGCGGCCTTATCTTCTGCGACCTTCGCGACCGCGAGGGCATCACGCAGCTCACCTTCGACCCCGAGCACTCCGACGGCGACGCCTTTAAGATTGCCGAGACTATGCGTCCCGAGTGGCCCATCAAGATCCATGGCGTCGTGCGCGCCCGTGGCGAGGAGACCACCAACACCAAGCTCGCGACCGGCGAGATCGAGGTCCTGACCGATCATGCCGAGGTGCTCAACACTTCCGTCACCCCGCCGTTCCAGATCGAGGACGGCATCGAGACCAGCGAGGACACCCGCCTGCGCTATCGCTATCTGGACCTCCGTCGTCCCGAGATGATGGCCAACCTCAAGCTGCGCTCCGACTTTACCTTTGCCATTCGCGAGGCGCTGCACAACCGTGAGTTCATGGAGGTCGAGACGCCCTCCCTGTTCAAGTCCACGCCCGAGGGCGCCCGCGACTTCATCGTCCCCAGCCGTATCCAGCCGGGCAACTTCTACGCCCTGCCGCAGTCCCCGCAGCTCCTGAAGCAGCTGCTTATGGTCGGTGGCGTCGAGCGCTACTACCAGGTTGCCAAGTGCTTCCGCGACGAGGACCTGCGTGCCGACCGTCAGCCCGAGTTCACCCAGGTCGATATCGAGATGTCCTTCGTGGACCAGAACGACGTCATGAGCGCGCTCGAGGAGGTCCTGGCCGATGCCTTCGGCCGCATGGGCGTCGAGATGCCCACGCCGCTGCGTCGCATGAACTACTGGGAGGCCATGGACACCTATGGCTCCGATAAGCCCGATACCCGCTATGGCATGCACCTGGTCGACCTGACCGACATCTTTGCCAACTCCAAGTTCAAGGTCTTTGCGACTGCCGCAAACGAGGAGGGCTCTGTCGTCAAGGCCATCAACGCCAAGGGTGCCGGTGCCTGGGCTCGCGCCAAGATCGACAAGCTCGCCGGCGTGGCCTCCACGTTTGGCGCCAAGGGCCTTGCCTGGATCGCCTTCCGCGAGGACGGCTCCATTAACAGCCCCATCGTCAAGTTCTTCTCGGACGAGGAGATGGCTGCTCTGCGCGAGCGCATGGACGTCGAGCCCGGCGACCTTGTGATGTTCGCCGCCGGCCCGCGCCTGCTCTCCGACGAGATCCTGGGCGGCATGCGTTCCCACATGGCTAACGCGCTCGAGATCAAGCGCGAGGGCCACGACTTCCTGTGGGTCGTCAACTTCCCGCTGTTCCACTGGGACGAGGATCGCAAGGCCTATGCTGCCGAGCACCAGCCCTTTACCCTGCCGACCGAGACCGACATCGCCAAGATTGAGGCCGACCCGCTGGCAGCCGGTTCCTGCACCTACGACTTTGTCATGGACGGCTTTGAGGCCGGCGGCGGCGGTATGCGTATCCACAACGCCGAGATGCAGATGTCCATGCTCAAGCTCCTGGGCTTTACCGAGGAGCGCGCCGAGTCGCAGTTTGGCTTCCTCATGGAGGCGCTCAAGTTTGGTGCACCCCCGATGGGCGGTTTCGCTCTGGGTCTGGACCGCGTGTGCATGCTGCTCACCGGTTCCGACTCCATCCGCGACGTCATGGCGTTCCCCAAGACGGCCAGCGGCTCCGACCTCATGTCGGGCGCTCCGAGTGCCGTTAGCGGCGCCCAGCTCAAGGACGTCAGCCTGCGCCTGATGTAGGCGAGTGGCTGCATATTGCCTGTAACGAGGGAAGGACGCGCTCCTTCCCTCGTTTTTTATGCGCCGAGATTGTGAGGGCATGGGATGACCGGGCGTCGCGGAAAGTGCGTCCCGGAATCTGCGTCCAGAACGGGTCGCGCTTTCCCAAAGGGGGTCCTCTGGGAAAGCGCGACCCAGAATTCGGCAAAATAATGGGACACAGTTTCCGCTTGAGCGGTATAACGGAAACTGTGCCCCAGAATGAGCGCTCAAAACGGGGCAGGCTTTCCGCAACAACTGTCTGGCGAAAAGCCCGGCCCAGTTTCCTACAGCGAGTCTCTCTGAACGAGCTGCATGTGCATCACGGAGGTGGTGGGCTCGGCGCCCTTGATCATGTCGAGCGCAATGTTGGCGGCCATGTGGCCTTCTTCGCGCAGGGGCTGGCGGACGGTCGTGAGTGCGGGGACGCAGCGCGCCGCAATCTCGTGATCGTCGAAGCCGACGACAGAAACGTCTGCCGGAACGGATAGGCCTGCCTCGTTGAGTGCGGTGATGACGCCAGCCGCGATACGGTCCGATCCGCAGAGCACGCCATCGAAAGCAATCTCGCGCGCGAGGATCTGGTGCATGGCCTGATAGCCGTCTCCGCTGTTCCAGCCGGTATAGATAACGTTTGCGCCTGGGAGGTCTTCGCCCAGGACGGTGCGGTAGCCGCGCAGGCGGTCGACAACAGCGGGGTTGTCTTGCGGTCCCAACACGGCGACGATATCTTTGCGCCCGCGATCTTTCATAGCGAGTGCCGCAAAGCGTCCACCCTCTTCGTCGTCAGAGTAGACTGTCGAGAACACATCGCGATAGGGGTGGCCCTCGAGCTGGCCGCACAACACGGTGGGTACGCCCAGCTCGCGCAGCACCTCGAGCAGCTCGCTGCCCTTGTAAGGGGAGACGTCGATCACGGCGTCGAACGAGCGGCGCTCAAAGTGCTCGCGTGCGCGGTTGCGCTCATGCGTAGAAGACGCCTGCAAGATAACGGGCAGATAGGACGACTCCGACAGTTCCTCGGTAATGCCGCTCAAAAATTCGCTATAGGTGGGGTCGCTGAAGAGCTCACTCAGGGGCTCGGTCACGAGCACGGCGATGATTTCCGTGCGCCCGACAGCGAGCGCTCGGCCGCGAGCGTTGGGGACAAAATTGACTTTCTTGGCCGCCGCACGGACGCGCTTTTTGGTTTCCTCGCTAATGCGGGGCGAATCGTTGAGGGCGCGCGATGCCGTGGAGCGCGACACGCCGGCAGCTGCGGCAACCTCGGCAAGCGTAGGTGCGGTGCGAACTGGCTGGGTCATGGCGTCTCCTGGAAAATGCGGTCGATGTTGTCACTGATACGGGCTGGTGCGGATACAGCTTACTATAGTGCACCTGAACAGCGTTCATGATATCCGGAGACCGGTGTCGTTTTGCAACCAAGCCGCAATCGAATACGTCTCGTGTGGCTGAGATATCAGCGGGCGTGGCGGTTGCCTACGAGCTTAAGAACGATGTTTTGCGTTGGGTTTCGATATTCAGGGTGACATAAGTGTCGCGGTTGTACAACCGGTTGCACCGTTAATCCGGCCAAATCGACCGTTCAGCGGACAACCGGTTGCACAGTTTTTTGCATCGCCCGTAAGATAAGGACAACCGGTTGCACAAGAATCACTACGATGACGAAGGAGCATCACCATGGACGCCATTAACGATTGGGAAAACCAAGCGCTCACCCACAGGAACCGCCTGGCACCCCATGCGTACTTTATGGGTTATGAGACCGCCGATCTCGCCGCTACGTACAGCCGCGAGCTGTCGCGCGGGTTTGTCCAGCTGTCTGGCTCGTGGCAGTTCCGCCTCTTTGAGGGCCCCGCGGCCGTTTCCGACGAGGAGCTCTCCACGTATAAGCCCGAGTGGGATCACGTTGAGGTTCCGCACCTGTGGCAGGTAGACGGCTATGGCAATCTTGCCTATACCGACGAGGGCTTCCCGTTCCCGGTGGACCAGCCGTTTGTTCCCTCCGATGACCCCACGGGCGTTTACCAGCGCATCGTCAACCTTCCCGCCATCCCCGCCGGCGCTCGCGAGATCATTCGCTTCGACGGCATCGAGAGCTATGGCGAGCTGTACGTCAACGGCCAGTTTATCGGCATGACCAAGGGTTCGCGCCTGTCTGCCGAGTTCGACGTGACCAACGCGCTCGTCGAGGGCGACAACCTGTTTGCGGTCAAGGTCCTGCAGTACAGCGATGGCAGCTATATCGAGGACCAGGATATGTGGTGGGCCTCGGGCATCTTCCGCGATGTGTACCTTATGCAGCGTCCCGCCGCGCACCTGGTCGACTTTAGGTTCCGCACGCACCGCGAGGGCGATGCCGCTCTGATCACGCTCGAGACGGTGGCCGAGGGCGCTACCCGCGTCGTGTTTACGCTCAGCGATGGCGAGAACGTGGTCACTACGGGCGAGTGCGTCGACGGCCATGCCGAGTGCAGCGTTGCCGATGCCCACTTCTGGAACCCCGAGGACCCCTTCCTCTATGACCTTACGTTTGAGGTCTACGACGGTGACGAGGTCAGCGAGTACGTTCCGCATCGCCAGGGCCTTGCCGAGGTGACGGTCGAGGGCAATCATATCTACCTCAACGGCATCTACTTTAAGATGCATGGCGTCAACCGCCACGATCACGACGATCACAAGGGCCGCGCCGTGGGCCTCGATCGCATGCGCCGTGACCTGGAGCTCATGAAGCGACACAACATCAACGCGGTGCGCACCTCTCACTATGCCAATGACCCGCGCTTCTACGAGCTGTGCGATGAGTATGGCATCATGCTGGTCGCCGAGACCGATATGGAGAGTCACGGCTTCGAGAATATCGGCAATATCGCCCTGGTCACCGACGACCCGGCATGGGAGCCGGCCTACGTCGACCGCATTGAGCGCCTGGTGATGCAGGAGCGCAACCACGCCTGCATCATTATGTGGTCGATGGGCAACGAGAGCGGCTATGGCTGCAACATCCGCGCGATGTACGCCAAGGCTCACGAGTTCGACGGTCGTCCGGTCCACTACGAGGAGGACCGCAACGCCGATACCGTCGATGTCATTTCCACGATGTACTCCCGTGTGTCGCAGATGAACGACTTTGGTGAGCATCCCTTCCCCAAGCCGCGCATCAACTGCGAGTACGGCCACTCCATGGGCAATGGCCCCGGAGGCCTGTCCGAGTACCAGGAGGTCTTCGATCGCTGGGATTGCATCCAAGGCCAGTTTATCTGGGAATGGTGCGACCACGGTTTGGCTGCTGTGACCGAGGACGGCGTTGCCTACGACATGTATGGCGGCGACAATGGCGATTACCCCAACAACAGCAACTTCTGCATCGATGGCATGGTGTTCCCTTGGCAGCAGCCGAGCCCGGGCCTTACCGAGTACGGCCAGGTCATCTGCCCGGTTCGCATGGCTTATGACGCCGAGGCAGGCGAGCTGACCGTCACCAACAAGCGTTGGTTCACCACCCTCGAGGATGTCTGCCTGTCGGCGGAGACCCTGGTAGACGGCGATGTAGTGTGCCGCAAGACGCTTATGCCCGGCGCGGTGGCTCCCGGCGAATCCGTCCAGCTGCCACTGGTGATTCGCGAGGCCGCGGTAGGCGAGACCCTGCTGACCGTGTGCGCCTACACCATGGCGGCTCACGCCTGGTGCGAGCCGATGTTCCAGCTGGGCGCAAGCCAGTTTGCCATCGCAAACCATCCGGCGCCGGCCATCGCCGCCCCCGCTCGTCCTGAGCTTACGGTCGAGGAGACCGAGCAGGAGATCCGCATTCACTCCCTCAACGGTGAGCTGACCTTCAACAAAGTTAACGGTACCGTGAGCGAGTGGAAGGCATCCGGCCGCGATGTCATGGCTTCTGGCCCCCAGGTTGGTTTTTGGCATCCGCTCGTCGATAACCACGCCCAGGAGTATGACTCCCTGTGGAAGGACAACTTCATCGATGTGATGCAGACGTCTACTCGCAAGGTTTCTTGGAAGCAGGATGGCAATGCGGTCGTCGTTACCGTGAGCCAGCGTATCGCTCCTCCCGTCCGCGCGTTCGGCATGCGCGTCGAGCTCGTCTACACCGTGCTTCCGAGCGGCCGCGTCGACCTCAAGGTTTCCGGCGAGCCCTACGGCGATTACTCGGATATCATCCCGCGCATCGGCATCTCCTTCGAGGTCCCCGGTTGCAATCGTGCCGTCGAGTGGTATGGCCACGGCCCGGGCGAGAACTATCCGGACTCGCTGCGCGCCAACCCGGTCGGTCATTACCGCACTACGGTCGACGACATGTTTACGCCCTACGTTATGCCTCAGGACTGCGCCAACCGTGAGGGTACCCGCTGGGTTGCCCTGCGCTCCAGTCACGGTGACGGCGTGTTGGTGACTCGTCCAGCTGATGCCGCCTCCAACCCGTTCTCGTTCTCGGCATGGCCCTATAACTGCGAGGCAATCGATAACGCCAAGCACGTCTACGACCTTGTCAAGGGCGATACGGTCACGGTCAACATCAACGACCAGCTGCTCGGCCTTGGCTCGAACTCTTGGGGTTCCGAGGTACTCGATTCCTACCGCACCCGTTTTGAGAGCTTCAGCTTTGAGGTGTCCCTGCGACCGCTGACGTCTGCCGATCTGGCTCAGGCGCTGGCACCCATTAAGGAGGCATAAGTCATGCATGTCTTTAACTCGCGCGCCGATTTCGACGCTCAGATGAAGTCTGTCAAGAAGTGGATGCGCACCGGCCAGGCGCTCGATGGTGTTGCCGACCTGCAGCACGACGTGGCGTACTCCATCGGCGACTCGTTGGTGTACTGGTGGGTGAACGCCCACGAGGCAGCTACCGCCGATCTGGTCGGTCACCGTCGCTACCATGCCGTGCTCGCCCCGCTCGATGGCGACCTGACCGTCGAGGTGGCTTCCAAGACGGATCTTACCTGCACGCGCGCCTACAGCGATATCGACGATCGCGAGCGCTTTGAGGGTACGGGGGAGACCGTGACGATTCCCGCCGGCGGCGTTGCCGTCGTCGAGATCGACGAGGCCTACCGTGTCGTGGCCGATTTCGCGGATCCCCGCGTCGCGGTACTGCACGTGACGGTTGAAGGTTATTCCTTCCCCAACAAGTAGTATTCGTCCGTTTGGACGTTTGCTTCGCGCCGTTAAGGGGGATGGCTTTGTTGACTCCCTTTTCCCCATTCCCCTTAGCAGGTGCGCCGTCCACGATTGCGCTTGCAGTCCGGACGGTTTTAGATGAGATATAACGGATGATTGGGAGGGCTTATGAGCTCTGAAAAACGAGGAACGATCGGTTCGTTCGCTCTGCTGGGCATGACGGTCGCCGCCGTGTTCGGTATCAAGAACATCATCAACAACAACGCGGCCATCGGCTTGGCAGCTGCGCCGTCGTTCTTCTTCGCCACGCTTTTGTACTTTGTCCCCTATACCCTGGTTACCGCTGAGTTCGTCGGCCTCAACAGGGACTCCGAGTCTGGCGTGTACGCATGGGTTAAGACCTCGATGGGTGGTCGCTGGGCGTTCCTGACGGCATTTAGCTACTGGTTCGTTAACCTGTTCTACTTTGCGTCCGTCCTGCCCAACGTCATCATCTACGCGAGCTACGTGTTCTTTGGTGCCAATGCTGAGCTCTCGCAGCTGTGGATCACCATTATCGAGATCGTCGTCTTTGCTATCGCCACGTGGGTTTCGACCAAGGGCGCTAAGTGGATCGGCTCCATTTCCTCCTTCGGCTCGACCGCGGCTCTCGGCCTGACTGCCGTGTTCATCTTGCTGTCCCTGGCTGCTGCCTTTGGCGGCGTCGAGTTCGCTACGGCTCCTACCCCCGCTAACATGGCTCCCGACATGAGCAACTTCGCAACTATGTGGGGCTTCTTCGGTACGCTTGCCTGGATCATCCAGGGCGTTGGCGGCGCTGAGTCTGTCGGCGTGTTCCTTAACGACCTTAAGGGCGGCGTCAAGGCCTTCGTGCGCACCGTCGTTATCGCCGGCCTGACCATCGGCCTTCTGTACGCAGGCGCTTCGCTGCTGGTCAACCTGTTCATTCCCGAGGGCGGCGTTGCCATCTCCACCGGTATCTTCGACGTATTCGGCGCTGTCTTTGTCCACTTTGGCATTCCCATGGAAGTGTCCACGCGCGTCATTGGCCTGATCCTTCTCGCCGCCACGCTGGGCTCCCTCATGATGTGGACCTCTGCTCCCATCAAGGTCTTCTTCACCGAGATCCCCAAGGGCGTCTTTGGTAGCAAGATCGTCGAGCTCAACGAGCACGGCATTCCCGCCCGCGCCGCTTGGCTGCAGTTCGCCATCGTCGTCCCCATCCTGATCATCCCGGCCTTGGGCTCTGGTAACCTCGACGACCTGCTCATGATCGTCACCAACATGACGGCTGCCACTGCTCTGCTCCCGCCGCTGCTGATCCTGCTTGCCTACTTTATGCTGCGCAAGAACTTCGACGCCGCTCCCCGTGACTTCCGCATGGGCTCGCGCAGCTTTGGTCTGGTCGTTGCCGCATTCCTGCTTGTGGTCTTCTGCTTTGTGCTTGTCTGCGGCACCATCCCGCTCGATCAGCCGCTGTGGCTGACGCTGGTCTACAACGTTGGCGGTGTAGTTGTCTTCCTGGGCCTTGCCGTGATGTGGTACAACCGCTATATCAACCGCCTGCGCGAGACCGATCTCGAGGCCGCCGAGAGCGAGCTGCGCCCCTCCGTCCTCGACATGATGGAGTAGCGGCTAGGATTAATCTACGGCTGTGGAATAAATCGATTCCCTTTCCTAAGGAGGGGCCTTACGAG
>URFP01000017.1:0-19885 GCA_900547235.1 uncultured Collinsella sp.
ATCGCCATGACCGATGAGGACGGCAACGCCCTCACCGCTTCCGATGCCGACGGCAACGCTGTCGAGTGCGGCGTCACCGATCTGGGCAACGGCATGGAGTCCGTTACCTACGGCACCGTCACCGAGGATCCGGTCAACTTCTCTGTTGCCGACACCCTCAACACCATCGTCCCGAAGCTCGTCCCGCTTATGCTTACGCTGCTGCTTTACTACATGTTCGCTAAGCACAGCTGGACCCCGACCAAGGGCATTCTGCTGCTCTTCGTCCTGGGCATCCTGGGCGCTGGCCCGCTTGGTCTCTGGCCGAGCATCTGGTAAGGCTCTAGCTTGAGGGGTGTGTCCCTGCGCGGCTCACACCCTGACCCCTTAAGCCATGTGTATGTTAAAAGCCGCGTGCTCGAAAGAGCGCGCGGCTTTTGTTTTCTTGATGAGTCGGGTGTTGCAGAACGATAATGCTTAACACCCTAGGTAGTTAGCCGAATTCGAGCAAAAGGGAGGATAGGATGGCGATCGGAGCGCGTAGGCAGCCGCTGTACGATCAGCTGGTCGATATTCTGACCGAAAAGATTGACCATGAATATCGCGCCGGTGACATGATTCCTTCCGAGCGCGAACTTTCGGAGCGCTATGGTCTCTCGCGCACTACGGTACGCTTGGCTCTGCAGGAACTGGAGCGTTTAGGACTGGTGGTTCGGCAGCACGGTCGCGGTACCTTTGTGACCGACCGTTCGGCAAAAGCAACCAATCTTATGCAGTCCTACAGCTTTACCGAGCAGATGCGCGCGATGGGTCGAGAACCCGAGACCACGATTCTCGAGTTTTGCGAGATGGAGGCCGATAAGAATCTGGCCGAGCATATGGGATTGCGTATCGGTGATCGCATTTTTAAGCTTAAGCGCCTTCGTTCTGCCGACAACATGCCCATGATGGTCGAACGCAGCTATCTACCGGTTCGTCAATTTCTGTCCCTAAAGCGACCGCTGCTGGAGCGCAAGCCGCTTTACGATGTGATTGAGCAGGACTTTCAGCAAAAGATACGCGTGGCTGAAGAGGAGTTCTATGCGAGCATAGCCCGTCCCACCGACGCCCACCTTTTGGGAATTGTCGAGGGCTCGCCTGTGCTCGATTTGGTCAGGACTACGTATAACGAGTCAAACGAGGTTGTGGAGTATACACTCTCGGTTGCTCGTGCCGATCAGTTTAAATACAAGGTTTACCACCAGCGTAGCAACTAGTGTCCGCATCGTTTCCATATGGTGATTCTTTGCATTTAACTGGTTACTACCAGATAACCAACCGAAGTGTATAATTGCACGTCAGAGGATTACTTCTAGAGAGAGGTATTAGAAATGTTCGAGAAGAGTGTCGAGGAGCTCACCGAGCTCGGCGCCCAGATCACCACGGCCGAGATTGCTCAGCAGCCCGAGCTTTGGCGTGATACGCTCAACATCTATCGCGAGAACAAGGAGGCCATCGAGGCCTTCCTGGCCGAGGCTCGTGCTATGGGCGAGGGCCGTCTGTCCGTTGTCTTCACCGGTGCCGGTACGTCCGACTACGTTGGCGATACCTGCGCCCCGTACCTGCGTCACGCTGGCAACACTGATCTCTACGACTTTAAGCCCATCGCCACGACAGACATCGTGAGCGCTCCGCGCGATTTCCTGCGCGCCGAGGATCCCACGCTCGTGGTTTCCTTTGCCCGCTCTGGCAACAGCCCCGAGAGCCTTGCCGCCGTTGCCGTTGCCAAGGAGCTCGTTCACAACGTCAAGTTCCTCAACATCACCTGCGCTCCCGAGGGCAAGCTCGCCGTTGAGTCTGCCGATGATCCCAACGCGCTGACGCTGCTCATTCCGCGCGCCAACGACAAGGGCTTCGCCATGACCGGCTCCTACACCTGCATGACCCTGCTCTCTACCCTCATCTTTGACGAGGCTTCCGACGAGCAGAAGGCCGAGTGGGTCGAGACCATCGCCAAGATGGGCGAGGAGGTCATCGCTCGCGAGTCCGAGGTTGCCGACTACCTCGCTGGCGACTTCAACCGCGTGACCTACTTGGGCTCCGGCTCCTTTGGCGGCCTTGCTCAGGAGAGCCAGCTC
The DNA here is from genome assembly GCA_900547235.1 of uncultured Collinsella sp. Lineage (GTDB taxonomy): Bacteria > Actinomycetota > Coriobacteriia > Coriobacteriales > Coriobacteriaceae > Collinsella. The sequence goes on from URFP01000017.1 coordinate 2,097, forward strand.
AAGATCCTCGAGCTCGCTCACGGTCTGGTTGCTACTTCCTACGACACCTCCATGGGCTATCGTCACGGACCTAAGTCTTTCGTCGACGATAAGACGCTCGTCTTCGTATTCGTCAACAACGACGCCTACACCCGTCAGTACGACATCGACATCCTCAACGAGATCGGTGGCGACGATATTGCTCAGCACACCGTTGCCGTTCAGCAGGATGGCGCTACTGTCTACGAGGGTGAGTCCTTCACCTTTAAGGGCCATGAGGCACTCCCCGAGGGTTACCTTGCTCTGCCGTTCGTGATGTTTGCCCAGGCAATCAGCCTGCTCAACTCCGTGCGCGTGGGCAACACGCCCGATACGCCGAGCCCCACCGGCACGGTCAACCGCGTGGTCAAGGGCGTGACGATTCACCCCTTCACCGCTTAATCGCGTCCCCCTGTAAGGGCGCCCGTCCGCTCATAACGGCGGGCGGGCGCTTTTTGTTTTACGTGAGCTGGGTATAAGCATCACCACAGTCAACTGCTTTAGAAGCAAGGAGTGCATATGAGCACGTACGCAATTAAGGCTGACAAGTTCTTCTTGCCGGCAGGCCCGCAACTGGGCGGCTATCTTATGGTCGAGGATGGCGTCTTTGGCGCCTGGCAGGCCGACGAGCCCTCTTGCGAGATTAAGGATTACACGGGATCGTGGATCGCACCGGGTATGGTCGACACCCACATCCATGGCTTCTATAACCACTCGACTACCGATAACGATCCCGAGGGCATCGATATCAGCTCGACCGAGCTCGCCCGTCGCGGCACCACCAGCTGGCTGCCCACGACGTTCACCGATGGCGTCGAGCAGATCAAGGACGCCTGCGCCGCCATCGCCCAGGCGGACGAGGGTCGCGGCCCCGACTTCTGCGGTGCTCGCATTCAGGGCATCTACCTGGAGGGCCCCTTCTTTACCATGAAGCACGTGGGCGCGCAGAACCCCGCTTATCTGATCGACCCCTCCGAGGAGGTCTTCGATCAGTGGCAGGAGGCTGCGGGTGGCCGCATCGTTAAGAGCGCCATGGCGGCCGAGCGCGACGGTGCCGCTGCTTATGCGGCTGCTCTGAACGCCAAGGGTGTGGTGACCAGCATCGGTCACTCCGACGCCACCTACGATGAGTGCATCGCCGCCATCAACGCCGGCGCCAGCTGCTTTACGCATACCTATAACGGCCAGCGCGGGCTGCATCACCGTGAGCCCGGTGTCGTGGGTGCTGCCATGTCCACGCCCGAGACCTACGCCGAGATCATCTGTGACGGCAAGCACGTGAACCCTGCCGCCATCAAGGCGCTGCTGCAGGCAAAGGGCTGGCAGCATACGGTGCTCATCACCGACTGCCTGGGCTGCGGCGGCATGCCCGAGGGCAGCTACACCAGTGGCGGCATGGACGTCATCATGAAGGACAACTTGTGCTGGCTCGCCGACGGCAAGAGCATTGCCGGCTCGGTGCTCACGCTTGCCCAGGGCGTCAAGAACATCGTCGACTGGGGCATCGCCAGCGCCGATATCGCCATTCGCATGGCAACCGAGGTGCCGGCGCGCTCCGCGCACATCGAGGATAAGTGCGGCAGCATCATGCCGGGTCGCGACGCCGACTTTGTCGTGTTCGACCGTGAGCTCACCCTCGTCGAGACGTATGTTGGCGGCCAGAGCGTCGGCAACGCCTTTACCGAGTAACGATAGAAAAAGACGGCGGGCCCGAATCTGCTCGGACCCGCCGTATGGGTTAAACGCTCAAAAGCACCTTAACAGTTACAGCTTGTTAGCGATCTTCTTTGCCGTGCGCTTAACGCCGGCCACAAGACCTCCCGCAGGATGCTCCTTTTCGTAGGCTAGACGCTTCTCGCGCTTGGCGTACTCTTCGACGATGATGTCGCCATACTCGTCTTCGATCTTGTCGAAGAAGTCGACGGCGCCCTTAATTTCCTCAGCGGTCGGGTGTCCCTTTTGGACACCGCCGGTGAGTTTGAACGGCCCCCACGTATCAAAGCCGGGGCAGCCGTAGACACCCATAAAGATGGCCTGCCTCATGCGGCAGATGCCATCGATATCCTTGCCGTACCACTTGTTTTTGCCACCGTAGGTCATAAGGCCAAACACCTTGTCCTGCGGCTGCAGCACGTTAGTGAGCACGCGCGCCATATCTTTGTCGATCTCGGAGTAATAAATGCCCGTGGCGACGCCGATCAGATGGTATTCGTGCAGGTCGGGGTACTCGTTTTTACCGAGCGCCTTGACGTCGAGGGTATCGATTTCGGGGTGCGCCTCAACGATGGCGTCCACGAGCTTTTTCGTATTGCCGTGGTGGCGTGAGGCATAGAGGATGATGGTTCGCATAAGAACGCCTTTCAGCTGTAATTGCATCAATGTCTATATGGTACCCCGTTGCATGGCTGGGATACCGGACACATCGATGAGCGTGCGGGTTTGTCCTTTGGTCAGGGCCGAGACGGGTACTTGCGAGCAAAAAGCAGTTGTTCGAAAGGATGGGCAATGGAATACGCTCTCTCCAACGATTCGATTTCTATTAAGGTGTCTACGGCCGGCGGCTCGTTTACCTCGATTGAGGCCGACGGTCGCGAGTATCTGTGGCAGGGTGATCCCACCGTGTGGTCCGGCCAGGCGCCGATTTGCTTCCCGATTTGCGGAGGCTTGCGCGACAACAGCGCCATGACGTTTGCCGGGCATCATGTAAAGCTCGCTCGCCACGGCTTTGCGCGCAAGCAGGAGTGGAAGCTGCTGAGCCAAGGTGAGAACGAGTTGGCTATGTGCCTGGCTTCGGAGGATAACGCCGCGCTGCTGAGCGATTATCCGTATCCGTTTAGGCTCGTCGCCCGTTATACGCTCGAGGACAGCGCCGTGCGAGTCTCCTATGAGGTGACCAACGAGGGAACCGAGGACATGCCGTTCTTTATCGGTGGGCATCCCGGCTTTAGGTGCCCGCTCGATGAGGGCGAGGCCTATACGGACTACGAGTTGCGCTTTGAGAAGGATGAGGCTGCGGAGCTCTGCACCGCCGTTCCTTCGACTGGCTTGATTGATGTGGACAGGCGCTCCAAGAACCCCATGGTGGGAAAGACGCTGCCCCTGTCGCACGAGCTCTTCGATTTTGCGGAGACCATCTTTGACGTACTCGAGAGTCGTCAGGTCACGCTTTCCAAGAAGGGGGAGGACAAGGGCGTCCGCCTGAGCTTTGAGGGCTTTCCGTACCTCATTGTGTGGAGTAAGCCCGAGGGCGATTTTGTGGCAGTTGAACCCTGGGGCGGCCTCTCGACCTGCTCCGATGAGGACGACGTACTTGAGCATAAGCGCGGCTGCCTTGTCGCCAAGCCCAAGGAGACCATCGTTCGCTCGTTCACGATTGAGATTCTGTAATTCCGTTTTGTCGACTCGTATCGCGAGGCACAAGGAGCCTGCGAGATAAGGAGCTAAAAATGATCCTCACCGTTACGATGAACCCGTCCGTCGATACACGCTATCAGCTCGATGAGCTCATTATCGACGACGTTAACCGTGTGACGCCCGAAAAGACCGCCGGCGGCAAGGGTCTCAACGTGGCCCGTGTACTGGGTCAGCTGGGCGACGACGTTGTGGCAACCGGTCTACTCGGCGGCCACATGGGCGCCTACATGGCCGAGCTCATGGATGCCAACGGCATTAAGAATGATTTTGTACCCATCAAGGGCGAGACTCGCATTTGCCTTAACATCCTCCACGCCGGCAACCAGACCGAGCTACTCGAGAGCGGCCCGACGATTGCCCCCGAGGAGCTCGATGCCTTTACCGCCAAGTTCGCCGAGCTTGCGAGCAAGGCCGCTGTCGTTACCATCTCGGGTTCGCTGCCCCGTGGTGTCGAGGCGGGCTACTACGCCAAGATCACGGGTATTGCCGAGAACGCCGGCGCCAAGGTGCTGCTCGATACCTCGGGTGCTTCGCTCGAGGCCGCCCTTAAGTCCGAAATTAAGCCCGAGCTGGTCAAGCCTAACCTGACCGAGATTAACGGCCTTCTGGGCACGAGCTTTACCACCGACGATGTGGACGAGCTCCGCGCCGCGCTCGCCTCTGATGCCCGCTTCTCCGATATTCCCTGGGTCGTCGTATCCATGGGCGCTGCCGGCTCCGTTGGCTTCCATAACGGCCGTGCATTCCGCGCCAAGACCCCCGATATCCCCGCCGTTAACGCTACGGGCTCTGGCGACTCCACTATCGCGGGCTTCGCGCACGCCATCGCAGCCGGCGCGGATGACGAGACGGTGCTGCGTACCGCCAACACCTGCGGCAAGCTCAACGCCATGGATCCCATGACTGGCCACTTGGTTATGGATCGTTGGGACGAGGTCTACAACGGCGTTGTCGTGACCGAGCTGTAAGAGCTTGTGCCGCGGCCCCGGTATCGGTTGCTTGCCTGTGGTTAGAGCCGATGACAAGTGCGGTAGCATTATGCCGGGGCGCGACGCCGACTTTGTCGTGTTCAATCCCGACCTTAGCCTGGTCGAGACGTATGTGGGTGGCAACAGCGTCGGTAACGTGTTTGCCGAGTAGCCGCCAAAGAAACGATCCGAGAGGGGATTTAGATGATTTACGGTGCACTGGGCGATATCGAGGAATACCGCGGAATGCTCAAGGGCCTCGACGTGCTGATTGACTGGCTCGAGGAGAACGACCCGGCGGAGCTCGAGGTCGGCAGCCATCCGATTCTGGGCGACAAGGTCTTTGCGAACGTCATGGCTCCCACGACGCGTCCCGAGGCCGAGGCTCACTACGAGACGCATCAGCGCTATCACGACTTGCAGATTGACGTCGAGGGTCGTGAGGCCTTTAAGGTTGCCACGGGCAGCCTGACGCTGGTCCAGGAGTTTGACGAGAAGGACGACTACGACCTGGTCGATTCCGACGCCTCGATCGCCGGCGATCTTGCCGACGACAAATTCGCGCTGTTCGTTGCCGGCGAGCCCCACATGCCCACGCTCGAGTTCCCGGGAGATGGCGCACAGCCGGTCAAGAAGATCTGCTTTAAGTTGCTTGCCGACGCCTACTGGGAGGAGTAGCGAGCTGCTCGGCTGAGCTGTTCGTCTGATGGCGTGATTCCCCTAGGGAAATCACGCTAGGACCCCGCCAAACGGGTTTTCCCTAGGGAAATCACGTTTGGCGGGGTTTTCTGTTTTTGAATAGGGAAGCCTCATTTATTTGCGAAGAACATCGGCTAGCCGCAGGATTGAAATCATCGACCGATAAGTGAGTTCCACTTTTTCGCCCGCAAGCAGTCGTTTCGAGCCAATCTCATCTAGCCCCACAAGCCGAGAAAACAGCGGGCCGCTCATCGTGCCATCGTCAATTGATTCCCTTATGGTCTTCAAAACGTCCGTATCATGAAGCGATGCCGAGCTGTAGGGGGCAACACGAGCGGAACTCTCAATTAACGACGAGACAAAAGGATGGAGATGCTTTGGACATAGTCCATCAAACACCACATCCCCATTGTCGTTCGAGCCGACCAGGCGCCAAGTATAATGATCGACCCAGTCATCTCCGTCATATATGGCGTCCATGAGCAACTTCCCGTCTAGAGAGAGAAACCTATTTGGACATCGGGGCGCAAGACCGCAATCCGTATCGGACCTGCAGCAGCTCCAACCCAACGCACCACTTAGGTTCCCTTTCGTACATGTGTATCAATCTGCCCCGAAATGCCGGTGAATGCAATTCCAGACCCGTTTGTCGGATAGCAATCGACGTATTTTTGTTTTCCGCTCACAACCTTGTATAGATAAATCGTTCCAGCAAAAGAGAAGGGATCGTTCGCAATTTTGTCCGGAAGAACTTGCCACCTCAAAATCCCGCTACCAATATGGTCAAGCTTGACCGTTCCGCCGTCCCCCTCAAAAGTGGCAAGGGGATTTACCCCAGACTGAGAGTCGGCATCGCCCTCCTTAGCAGTTATCAGCAGGCTGCCCGTATAAGACTGCTAAGGCTCACCTTCAGGACAGGCAGCCTTGGCCCAAGAAGGGCCACTCAGGCAGAACAGTCCGAGCAGCATCAATACCAGCAAAAGAAAACCCTTAGTTCTTTTCATCTATATCGCCAATATCTCTCGACATTTGTATATTGTGACTATTTTAGATCTATATGGCCAATTTGAGCCCTCACCATGGCAATTGTTGCAGCTGGGTTTCTTTTCATTAAGATTTCACTTTGGTAAATCCCCGCCCCTAAGCATTAAACCCGAAGTCCACCGAGTGGGCCGCCGTTGACGTGGCGATGTTTGGATTGGCGCGCACGCACTCAAAATCGGCAACAAAAAAGCCGCCCGAAGGCGGCTATCTTGTGTAATGGAGCCAGCGACCGGGCTCGAACCGGTGACCCCCGCTTTACGAGAGCGGTGCTCTACCAACTGAGCTACGCTGGCGGCCATGTGATGACGCAACTGAGGCGTCAACGGCTGTCTATGATACGGGACATCGCACGTCCGCGCAAGGGCTCTGACGGCTTTTCTCACTTTAAATGCACTAATATTGGAGACGCGATGTCTTGCTCTTACGGGTCTCAAACAGAATGGGGCAGCGATGGCTCAACCCAAGATTCTTCTCACACGCATCGACGACCGTTTCATTTACGGGCAAGACGTTGGGCTGTGGAACGAAGCCGTGGGTTCCAACCTCGTCCTGATCGTTAACGACGAGATTGCGGCGGATTCGCGCAAGTGGGCGCCTATGAGGGTCGCGGCGCCCGAGGGCGTGTGGACGCGGTTTTTCTCGGTGCAAAGGACCATCGACATCATTCATACCGCAACGCCACGTCAATGGATCCTGATTATGGTGGCCTCACCCGCCGATGCGCTCGCGCTGGTTAAGGGTGGTGTGCCAATAACCAAGATCAGCATTGGCCATATGCAGGCAGGGGAGGGAAAGCGTCCCGCAACACCCGCAGTCGCCATAGACGATGCAGGCGTCGCTGCCCTCAAAGAGCTGCAAGCGCTCGGCATAGAACTAGAAATCCGCTACCTCCCCAGCTCCAACCCCGATCCCATCCAGCTAGTCATTTAAGAACGTCCCCAATGACTAGGTAGCAAAGCGCCCGTCGGCGGTGCCGGCGGGCGCTGCTGTGCGATATGTTGCGTTATGGGCTTAGTGCCTCATAAAGTGGTACTCGATCACATTGCTGTAGGGGTGACCCGGGCCCACAATGCCCTGCGGGAACAGCGGCTGGTGCGGCGTGTCGGGGTACATCTCTGCCTCGAGGGCAAAGCCGGCGCCCCAGCTATAGTTGGCATCGTCCTTGGCGTGCTCGTCGCCCAGCCAATTGCCGGTGTAGAGCTGCACGCCCGGGGCGGTGGTGTAGTAGTCCAGCTCGCGGCCGGTCCACATCTCCTCGACATGCAGGGCGCGGCGCAGGTTGCGACCGTACTGATAACCATCGATGCACAGGCAGTGATCGTAGCCACGGGCCTGCTTGATCTGCGGGTCGTCGGCCTCCATGCCGGGTGCGACGGGGCGAAGCTCGCGAAAGTCAAATGGTGTTCCCTCGACCGGAGCAATCTCGCCGGTGGGGATGTTCTGCTCGTTAATGGGCAGGTAGTGGGCGGCGTTGGCGACAAAGAAATGTTCGCAGTCCATGCCGGCGTTATGGCCTGCAAGGTTAAAGTACGTGTGGTTGGTCATGGACACGTAGGTGGCGCGGTCGCTCTCGCAGCCATAATCGATGCGGAAGACGCCGGTGCGCGTAACGGTAAACACGGCCGTAAAGGTTCGGTTGCCGGGCAGGCCCAGCTCGCCATCCTCAAGCGAGGTGGTCATGCGAACAGCGTTGTGGACCTCGTCGAGCTCAACATCCCACACGCGCTTATGCAGACCGTGCTCAAGATCGCTGTGCAGGTTGTTGGCGCCCTCGTTGGCGGGCATATGCCAGTCTGTGCCGTCGATGGTGATCGTGGCGCCCGCGGTGCGGTTTGCCACGGGGCCGATGGTCGCACCAAAGCAGGCGGGGTTGTCAAAGTAATCCTCGAGCTTATCAAAGCCCAGCACCACATCGCGTACGTTGCCGGGAATGTCGGGCACATCGATGCCCAGCACGGTGGCGCCATAGTCCATAATGCGAACGCAGATCTCGGGCCCGTTGAGGGTGTAACGATGAACGGGGGTACCGCAGGGCGCGGTGCCGAAAAGCTCGGAAGTGATCATTTGGTTCCTAACATCGAGGTATTTCCGACAAACTGTAGCGCGAACAGGCGAGATTATCACTACACCCCACTAAAGCAGGGGGTATTTTTCTCAAAAAAGTGATGATTGGAGCTGTTCGGGCGTTCATTTTTGACGCGTACGAGTCTGATACAATTTGTTCGTTACTGTTTGAATGATATGCGCGCAAAGAACGGCGAGGATTCATCGTGATTAAGGCAGAGCGACAGGATAGGGTTCGTCAGCTGCTCGAGGAGCAGGGCACGGTCTCGGTCAAAGAGATTTCGGATGCGCTGGGCGTTTCGGACATGACGATTCGCCGCGACCTCGAAGAACTTGCGAGCCTAGGCGAGATCGAGCGCGTGCACGGCGGAGCCCGCAGTGCACAGGGCCGTCCCCACGCTATGTTGCGCCATGAGTATTCGCACAGCGAAAAGCGCACTAAGCATGCCGAGGAAAAGCTGCAGATTGCGCGCCGTGCTGTGGAGCTTATCGAGGAGGGCTCGACCATCTTTTTGGGCACGGGCACCACGGTTGAGCAGATGGCCTCGATGCTGCCGACGTTTCGCCTGCGCATTGTGACCAATTCGCTTTCGGTGTTTAACCTGCTCGAGGCGCGCGAAGACTGCGACCTGTGCCTCGTGGGCGGCATGTATCGCCGTCGCACCGCCGCCTTTGTGGGCCCCATGGCCGAGGATACCTTGCGCGCGCTGGGCATCGATGCGGCGTTTATCGGCGCTAATGGCATTTTGGACGGCGACGTGTCCACGTCTAACATGGAAGAGGGCCGCATCCAGCAGCTCGCCTTTAGCAAGGCTGACTCGCGCTATCTGATCGCCGACTCCAGCAAGATCGGCAAGCGCGACTTCTACACCTTCTGCCGCCTGGACAATTTGGACGCCGTGGTGTGCGAGCCGGGTATTGCTGATGGAGATCGCGCCGCCATCGAGGAGCACACGCAGGTCATCTGCTAGCTAGCGATACAGGCGATACTTCTGTCTCCCAGCCGGCGCGGGGATTACCGCTTCACAATGACACGCAAATGCGCTCGGGCCAAGTATTCAGCTTGTGGGCTAGACCAGGCGGGCGTAGTCCTGTGACTGATGAAAGATATGGGCGATATAGATTGTTTCGTACTCAAACTTGTATAGACACACGTAGTTGTTGACGGGAAACGATCGGTAATTACGTGCCGCCAGCTCTTGCATGTGCGAGAGGGGACGTAAAAGCGGCTGCTCGCGAAGCAGGTCAAGCTGATATTCAAACTCAGCGACAAAATTGCCCGCTGCGCGCGGATTCTTGAGGATTTGGGCAAGGTATCCGACGATACTCTCGTACTCATATCGCGCGCTTTTGAGTATTACGACGTTATAGGTCATATTTGTCTCGTATCGCGGTCGCGAAGGAGTCGTAGTCGCTATAGTCGCCTTGCGATATCTCGTCTTCTGCCAGCATCATACGAGACAGAAGCTTGGCTTTGGCGATTTCGTCTTGCATGAGGCGATACTGGTCGCTGCTGATGCAGTGCATGGCCTCGTAGCCGTTCTTGGTTACGGTGACGTCGCGCTCGGACTCAACAAGCGCGGTGAATGTGGCAGTGTCCTTCATGTCTCGGACGGGCACACAGATGGGCATAAGTATCTCCTTCGCATTGGGACATAATTGTACCACGCCGTATCGAATAGTCGGCATCGTTGAATTGTCTTGATCTGTAACAGATAGACGCCCAAAACCGGGTTTAGTGTTACAGATCGAGACGGCTCGGCATAGCATCCGTTATGCGTAAAGCTCGGTATTACTGTATGTCTCAACCATTGCAATGGTCGGTATTTTTGTAGCTATAAGCTCATTTAAAGCTCGGTATTTTTGTATTATTAGATATATCTGAAGGTCGGTATTTTTGTAAACTAGCACGTAAATTATGCTGAGGTGAGATTATGTTTAAACGGAAGGCATATGATCGTCTGCAGGAGTGGAAAGAACGCTCGCAAGGGCGCACTGCGGTGCTTATTGAGGGTGCAAGACGCGTTGGCAAAACGACGCTCGTCAAGTGCTTCGCGCAAAATGAATACAAGGATTATCTGTACATTGACTTTTCGGCTGCTAGCAAAGCCACGCTCGATATATTTCTGGACCATCGTGAAGATGTCGATCTTTTTTTACGCATGCTTCAGCTGCAGTATGGTAAGGCCCTCGAACCGAGAGAGTCGCTGGTCATTTTTGATGAAGTGCAGCGGTTTCCCATCGCGCGCGAATACATAAAGCATCTTGTAGAAGACGGCAGATTCGATTACATCGAGACAGGCTCTCTTGTCTCCATCAAAAAGAATGTCGATAGCATTGTCATACCGTCAGAGGAAGAAAGAATCCCTCTCGAGCCCCTCGATTTTGAGGAGTATCTTTGGGCGACCGGAAAAGATCTTTATGCAGAAGAGATCCGTAAAGCGCGCGAATCTCGGACCGCGCTTCCGGACGGCGTTCATGCGACGTGCATGAGATTATTTGATGAGTATATGCTTGTCGGTGGTATGCCTCAGTCGGTCGACTCCTTTGTGGCAGAGAATGATTTTAGAGGATGCGACAGGGTTAAACGGCAGATTATCGCACTGTACAGGGAGGACATTGCCAAGTTTGGAGGTTCGGACGCTAGACGTGCGCGGGCGGTTTATGACGATATTCCGGGTCAATTATCTGCGGCAAATAAACGGTTCAAATTTGACAGCTTGGAGAAGGGGTCCCGTTTTGAGACATATGAGTCGGCGTTAATCTGGCTTGAGGATGCGCGACTGATTAACCGTTGCTATTTATGCAGTGATCCGAGCGTGGGTTACCGCCTGCACGAGGACGCGTCTTCGCTTAAATGCTATATGGCGGACACGGGATTGCTCGTGAGCTTGGCGTTTGATGATGGTCCGGACCTTATGGATGTTCATAGAGACATTCAATTTGGAAGAATTTCAATTAATAAAGGAATGCTAATCGAGAACATCGTGGCGCAGCAGCTTAAGAGTCTGGGGCATTCGCTTTTTTATTACAGCTGGCAGGAGCCTTCCAAAACAGAGGGGAGTCGGCCCAGAACGCGTGAAATTGATTTTCTTGTTTCGCGCGGCTTTGAAGACGCGGCTGGAAAACCGCGGGTCACTCCTGTTGAAGTTAAATCTTCCAAATCGTATTCAACAATCTCGCTTGACGATTTCGGCAGACGATTCGAACGACGAGTCGGAGAAGAGATAGTTCTTCACCCAAAACAGCTCAGGGCTGAAGGGCATAGGATATATCTACCTCTGTATATGACGATCTTTATCTGATCGACGGCATGCGGTCCTGTGGCTCATTGAACCGCAGGACCGTGTATCGTTGGGGGTTTATTGTGATAATGCGCGCAAGCTAAGCCGGGGATCGAGTTTTCGGGATATGTCGGTGAAGTTCCGTCACCGCGGACTGGGTGTCCGTGCGCCCGACGAGGTCGTTGCGTGCCTAGAAGCCCCGAGCTCCAGAAGCCGTACGCTTGTTTCGGGCGTGCTGGTCGAATGCTCCAGCGTGAAAGACCTACGGGTGTAGCTTGCTCGGCCTGTTTGTCTCGATCTGTAACAGCTAGGACTGAAAAACTCGGCTACGTGTTACAGGTTGAGATTTTTCGGCTAGGTCTAATCTATTCATCTCGATCTGTAACAGGTGGGGGCGAAATAACCGGCTAACTGTTATAGATTGAGATTGAGAGGATTGGCCGGTACGTTTGTCTCAATCTGTAACAGGTAGACGCCCAAAACCGGGTTTAGTGTTACAGATCGAGACAATTCGGCCCGGCCCACCCCGTTCATCTCGATCTGTAACAGTTGGGGCCGAAACCGCGGGTCAGATGTTACAGATCGAGACAAACGGCTCCCGGTCCGCCCAAACACAAAGGCCGGGGGCGGCGCGCCGTGTGACGTGCCGCCCCCGGCTGAGAAATGGGGACAAGTTATGTGAGCAGGGCAATTACGCCAACTGCAAGCCACTAGTCCAGACGACGGGTCTGCGCCACGTGCTTGTACCAGTAGGCGCTTGCCTTGGGCGTGCGCTTCTGGGTTTCAAAGTCTACGTAGAAGAAGCCGTAGCGCTTGTTGTAGCCATTGGTCCAGGAGAACTGATCCTGCAGGCTCCACAGGAAGTAGCCGCCCACGTTGACGCCCACCTCCATGGCCTTAAGCAGCCAGCGCAGGTGCTGCTCGATGTAGTCGATGCGCGGCTGGTCGTCCACAAAGCCGTTCTTGTAGGGGTCCTTGTAGCCCATACCGTTTTCGGTAATGAAAATCTGCTTGTAGTTGGGGTAGCGCTGCTTAATGTAGACGAGCAGATCGAACAGACCCTCGGGATAGATGATCCAGTCCCAGTCGGTGGTGGGGATGCCGGGCTTGTTCACATGCTCACCAATACCCTTAACGCGCCAGCGGCCGGTGCCCTTCTCGCCCGTACCGTTGTGGTGCAGGTCGTTCTCGCCGTCGTAAGCCTTGAGGAAACGGCACTGGTAGTTGTTGACACCCAGGTAGTCGTTGTAGAGCGCGGCCTCGCGCATAATCTCGAGGTCCTTGTCCATGATCTCGATGGTGCCGCCCGAGATGGCGGCCAGGCGGTTGGCGCACTCGAGGGTGTCGGGGGCATAGTCGCCGCGGAAGGTGGCGTCGAGCAAAAACTGGTTCTGCAGCACGTGCTCGTTGTTGGCGGCCTTGATGTCGGCGGGGTCGTTCTCGTTGAGCGGATACTTAAACTCCAGCGATTGAATGACGCCGATCTTGCCCTTAAAACCGCCGTTGTGGAAGGCCAGCACGGCCTTGGCGTGGGCGAGCATCATGTTGTGCTCGCACTGGAAGGCCTCGGCCAGATGAGCTTTGACGCCGCCGGGGAAGGTGCCCTCGATGTAGGTGTTGGAGGCGTCGGCCCAGATCTCGTTAAAGGTGAACCAGTAGGTCACCTGGTCGGCGTACTCCTTAAAGCAGAAGGTGGCAAAGTCCACAAAGGCATCGATGGTCTCGCGGTTGAGGAAGTCGCCCTTCTCAAAGAGGGGAAGCGGCGTGTCAAAGTGATGCAGCGTGACGAACGGCTCAACATGGTGCTTATGGCACTCGGCGAAGAGATCGTGGTAGAACTGGACGCCCTCGGGGTTGATTTCGCCGGTGCCGTTGGGGAAGATGCGGCTCCAGGCAATGGAGAGGCGAATGCCGTTGATGCCAAACTCCTCGCACAGCTCCAGATCGACGGGGTACTGGTTGTAGAAGTCCGAAGCGGGATCGGGGGAGAAACGGCCTTGGGCTTCCAGAAAGTCGTCCCAGGCAACCTTGCCCTTACCGTGAGTGCGGGTCTCGCCCTCTACCTGGTAGGCAGCAGTGGCGCCGCCAAAGACAAAGTCCTCGGGAAACTGCGCAGGCGGATTGGTGACGCTAGCAGGATTAACGGACATGATGATCCAATCGTCTAAATCGAAGGGCCAGCCGGTCTTGGATGGTCGGCTGGCCCTGAGCGTTACTTACTTCGAAAGCTGCTCGGAGACGAAGGCGAGAGACTTGTCGCCGTTCTGGGAGAGCTCAATGTACTGCTTACCGCGGCAGGCGACGCATTTGTTGCCCACGCGCTCGCAGTCTTTCTGCAAGTCGGCCAGGTAGCTTGCGGCCTGCGGGGCCAGGACGACCAGGTCAAAGTCGGGGAGCATGTCCACGTGGTTGCCATATGCCTCGGCAGCGGTCTCAAGATTGATGCCGCGCTCCTTGGCAGCCTTGGCCAGCGCGTTGGCGAGCAGACCCGAGGTTCCGCCGCCCTGGCAGAGCACGAGCACGCGCTTGCCGTTGAGGTCGCTGGCGGTCGTTGCCTCGGCAGCGGGTGCTGCAGAAGCGGCAGGGGAGTCGACCTTCACGGCCTCGGCAGCAGCGCCGGCGGCAACGCTCTTGGCGTCAGCCTTGCCCTGGAAGGCATCGTTGAGCTTGGCGGCCTTCTCGGCGTTCTTGGCGGCGAGCTCCTCCTGGGAGATCTCGGCCTCCTCGGCGCACTTCTGGGCGTCATAGGCACGGAAGAACGGGTAGTACAGGGCAAAGTCGATGACTAGGATGATGGCGAGCATCACAAAGGCGAGCGGCTGGAAGCCCAGGCCCATGATGGTGCCGATGGGGCCGGGGACGGTCCAGGGCAGGGTGTACATAAAGCCGTTCATGCCCAAGAAGTCGATAAAGATTTTGAGGATCCAGATGTTGGCGATCGGAGCAAAGACAAACGGGACAAAGAAGACGGGGTTGAGCACGATGGGTGCGGCGAACAGCAGCGGCTCGTTGACGGCAAAGCACACGGGGACGATGGCTGCCTTACCGACGGCACGCATCTCCTGGGATTTGGCCAGGAAGCAGAACATAAAGACCAGGACGAGCGTGGCGCCGGTACCGCCCATGCAGACGACGAAGTACTGGGCACCCTGGGTCAGGACAGCGGAAGCGTGCTGGCCAGCTTGGAACGCAGCCAGGTTGTCGGTCATGTTGGCAACGAGAGCGGCGGCGATGGCGGGCTCGACGATCGAGGGACCGTGGACGCCGACGAACCAGAAGAGGCTCATGGCACCGTAGATCACAGCGAGACCGATGTAGCCGTCGGCAGCGGTGAACAGGGGCTGGAACACCTGGATGACGCCCTGGGCAAAGCAGAAGCCAAAGGCAGCGCGGAAGACGATGTCAAAGACCCAAAAGACGGTGATGCAGACGGAGAAGGGGATGATGTCCTTAAAGGTCTGCGAGATGTTGGGCGGAACCTGCTCGGGCATCTTGACGGTGATGTTGCGCTTAATAAAGAACTTGTAGATGATGCCGGTCACAAACGCAGCGATAAAGGCGGTCAGCAGGCCCTTGGAACCAAGGTAGGTCGTGTTGAAGCCGCTGGCAGCGTCCGTGGCGATCGTGTCGCTCGAAAGGAGCAGGAAGCCGATGATGGCCGCGCACATGCACGAGATAAAGTTGATCTGGTTGTTCTTGGGCAGATCGCGGTTCTGGGCGTCGGCGAAGTGCTTGGCCGTGGTGGCGGCGCAGGCGATGGCCAGGATGCCCATGGAGTAGTTGTAGCACTTCCACAGGGCGTTGTTGATGTCATCGGGCCAGTAGAAACCCCAGATGTTGGGGACCGAGGCTACCAGGCAGAAGATGGACGAGAAGATGATGATGGGGATGACGGAGATAAAGCCGTCGCGGATCGCCTTGAGGTACTTGTTGCGGGCGATCGCGTTGAAAAAGGGCTGGCCCTTTTCGATGATGGCGATGAGTTGCTCCATGCAATGCTCCTAAGAGTCGGTGGGTTAGCAACGATGGTATCTTTTGGCGTTCGGTTGCCAAAATGTTGACGTTGCCATTTTGCGACACAAAAAAAGACGCGAACCGGTGGCCCTTGTGCCTGTGGACCGTCGATTCCTTGCGCGTAAACGTTTGAGCCGCCCGGTGGCTCTGTGTTTGCACAATGGCAACGTTAACATTTGGGCGACAAAAGCCGCTCGGGGAAGCAGAATTGTCGGTGAACGGTAGGTTTTGGGTGGTAAGCGTATCGTTGGGGAGGCGTTGGATATACTTAAAGGTGTTCAAAATGACTGCGCAGGATGTCTTCAATGGCATCGTTGACATAGAAAGATCGACCTATGGCCGCTGTTAAAAAATCGGTTTCCGTTAAGGACGTGGCGCGTCTCGCGGGCGTCTCGGAGCAGACAGTCTCGCGTACGGTGCACGATTCGCCCAGCGTGCGCCCTGAGACCAAGGAGCGCGTGCGTGCCGCCATGCGCGAGCTGGGGTATCGCCCCAATTTTGCCGGTCGATCGCTGCGCCGCGGCAAGTTTAAGACCGTCGGCGTCGCCATGTTCAACATTACCGGCACCGGCAACCTCGACCGTATGGAGGGCTTTGCCGCCGCAGCCGACAAACATGGCTATGCCATCACCCTCACTAAAGTAGACGGGCATCCGTATACCCTCGAGAGCGCATCGTCGCGCATGAGCGCGCTGCCGGTGGATGGCATGGTTGTGATCATGAATCGCATGCCGGCGGACTTTGGCACCTTCGAGCCGCTGCCCGGTATGCAGACGGTGCTCGTTACCATGCTGGAGCACTCGCTCTGTTCAACAGTCGATAACGACCAGTTCGATTGCTCGCGCCAGGTGGTCGAGTACTTGCTGGAGCAGGGGCACAAGACCGTGCACTTTATCTCGTGTCCCGAGCGCTCGCTTTCGGGCATGCGTCGCGAGGAGGGCTGGCGCGAGACATTGCGCGCGCATGGTATTGAGCCGCCGCGACTCGTCCGTGGCGATTGGACGGCACAGAGCGGATATGCCGCCGGCCAGGTGCTTGCGGACGATCCGAACTGCACAGCCATTTATGCTTCCAACGATGCCATGGCCTACGGCTGCATTCGCGGGCTCGAGTCGCGCGGGAAGCACGTGCCCCAGGACGTAAGCGTGGTGGGTGTTGACGATAGTTTGGGCGATATCGTGCCCGATCGTCGCCTGGCTACGGTGCGCTTTGACAACAAGCGCGTCGGCATGTGGGCGGTCGACAAGATTGCCGGCGCCGAGGGCGCTGCACCCGGTGTGGAGCACATGCTGTTTCCGGGTGTGCTCGTCGAGGGCGATACGGTGCGCGATGTACGCTAGGGTGCGGACCTGTTTGGGTTGCCGCTAATTGTGTTCGAGAATGTTCAGATTGGTTTAAAAACCGTTCACGGGTGAAAAGCAACCGTTCACAGCTCGAAATTACGTTTTGCGCTGTTCTTTTTTGTTTGAATGTTAATGTTCCTGCCATACACAGCGCAGCGCGTATGCCCGGACGCGATGCTCTCCGTTGGTTCATATGTGAAAGGAACGCAATATGGCAACCAAAGAAGAAATCTCGATGGTTGGATTCGAGATTGTCGCATACGCGGGCGACGCCCAGACCGATCTGCTTGCAGCGCTCGATGCTGCTCGCGAGGGTGATTTTGAGAAGGCCGAGCAGCTGCACAAGGATGCCAGCGATGCACTTATCGGCGCCCACGACACGCAGACCAAGCTGCTTTCGCAGGAGGCCGGCGGCGGTGAGATGGAGATGACCTTCATCATGGCTCACGCTCAGGATACTCTCATGACCACCATGATCCTGGAGAAGCAGACCCGCTTTACCATCGATGCCTATAAGCGCATCGCCGAGCTCGAGGCCAAGCTCGCCTAACGAATCCTCACAATCAAGTCCCCTTCCAAAAGCTCTGCCGCAAACCCGCGACAGGGCTTTTTCTGCGCTCCTCCAAGTTGCGGTGAAATAGGGACTGAATAGGGACCGGCGAGCGCAAAACAATCCCTATTCCACCGCAACTCATCCCGAAATAGTCATTGGGGACAGTCTTGGTGCCCGTTCGTCTTGCCGTTCGGTTTTTCGATGGGTGGGTATACTTTCCACCGCATTACAGGCCGGAATGAGGAGGTATCCAAATGCCGGACAACGGATTGATTCAAAAGAGAGACGCGCACGAGGTAGCTCATGGGCGTTCTGTCCAGATAACCGAGCACACGACAGTAACCGAGCTGCAGCCCAGCCTGTCCGATGTCGTGTGCGCAAACAAAAA
>URFP01000018.1:0-19403 GCA_900547235.1 uncultured Collinsella sp.
ATATCCTGTATGGGCAGATGAGCGTGGCGATGGGCGAGGCCGTGACCAGTTTCGTTGCAGGCCGTCCGGATGTATTCCTATTCGGTTTTCGCTCGGTGTTCTACGTGCTTATGGCTGTGGCCGCTGTGGGTTTTGCGCTCGCCATGGTGCGTTTGGTGAGGATGCGCGCCCGCCATTAGCGTGTTGGAAGGCTGCCTGCCACGTATTCGCGCCGTCCCAAAAAGACTGGTTTGTGGTGCGATGCGGCTTGTGGGACAGGCGGGGGTCGGTCCGTGGTAGACTATCGAACAACGTTTATTAATCGCGCGGTATCGTTGCCGCGAGAAGGGGTTGCGCCATGCAGGAGCTTGAGGATCGTATTCGCCATGACGGCATCGTAAAGGCCGGTAACGTCCTTAAGGTTGATGCCTTCCTCAACCACCAATGCGACGTTGAGCTGTTCGACCACATGGGCGCCGAGTGGGCCCGTCTGTTCAAGGATGTCGAGATCAACAAGATCCTGACGATCGAGGCTTCTGGCATTGGTATGGCTTGCATCGCGGCTCAGCATTTTGGCGGCGTGCCGGTGGTCTTTGCCAAGAAGGCACAGTCCATCAACCTCGACGGCGAGCAGTACGCCACGACCATCTACTCCTTTACCAAGCAGAAGGAGTACCCGGTCATCGTTGGCAAGCGTTTCCTGTCCGAGGGCGACAAGGTCCTGATCATCGACGACTTCTTGGCCAACGGCTGCGCGCTCGAGGGTCTTATCAAGATCTGCGAGGCTGCGGGCGCCGAGGTTGCTGGCATTGGCATTGCGGTGGAGAAAGGCTTCCAGGGCGGTGGCGATAAGCTCCGCGAGCGCGGCTTCCGCGTTGAGAGCCTGGCTCGCATTGCCGATATGGACTGCGAGAACGGCGAGATCACCTTCGCCTAAGCGCGCAACACAAGCGATTGGTATGCGATGTGACAAAGGGACTGTCCCTTTGTCACATTTTTTGTATGAGGGGAGGTGTTGATATGGATGAGAACAAGATGGGATGGCGCGAGTATGCGCGCTATGCCGAGATGTCGGCCGAGGAGTTGGCGCGCGATTGCGAGGTGCAGGTGTTTCGCGCGACGGGTCCGGGCGGGCAGGGCGTGAACACGACGGACTCGGCGGTGCGTATGAAGCATGGGCCCACGGGGATTGTTGTGACGGCGCGCGAGAGCCGTAGTCAGTTTCAGAATCGCGCGAGCTGCCTGTGTAAGCTGCGCGCTGAGCTGGAGTGCCGCGGGCGTCCACCGCGCCGACGCGTAAAGACTAAGGTGCCTCTGCGCTCTCGCCAGCGCAGGCTCAATGACAAGCACTTCAATGCCATTAAAAAGGCCAACCGACGCAAGCCGGGCAGCGACGAGTAGTCGTTTGTTCCACTGGCCTTGCTAGCGGGTGGGGTGCCAGACTTGGAGGGCGCCGGGTAGGATGTCGACTTCGATGCGCGAGGCGACGATGGGCTCGCCGTCGGCCTGAATGGGGTAGTCGGGCTCCTCAAAGGTGAACTCGGCATGGCGGCAGCGGCGCATGCGTACCGGCGGCAGCTTGGTGTGGTGACCGTCCTTGGCCGAAAGGAACATGGGTAGGGCGACCGCACGGGGGACGGGGCCGCAGGCGTAGCAGACGTCGAGTATGCCGTCGCAGGGGTCGGCATCGGGGCAGATGCGATAGCCCGAGCCATACGTGGGGCCCAGCTGTATCGCCATGATGATCGCCCTCACGCGCTCTGTGGGCGCGCCGTCAAAGCTGACTGTCATAGGATAGTTGCGATAGCGTAGGCCAAACTGCTCAAGTCCCGAGAGGGTGTAGAGCGGCGCGCCCGTCAAGCCGGTCTTTTTGCGCAGCTCGGTGGTGCTAAGGCCGATGGCAGCATCGATGCCGACCGAGAGCGTCTGGTCGTAGTACTCAACGGTAGCCTCGCCGCTGCCGCTCGCAGGGCTCCACGAGCGAATGCGCCCGATATCCTGACGCTGCAGCTCGCAGGTGAGCAGCGCGCCAAAATCCTTGCCGGAGAAATCGTCGATGCCGAGCGTCTGGGCAAAA
Organism: uncultured Collinsella sp.; assembly: GCA_900547235.1. Taxonomy (GTDB): domain Bacteria; phylum Actinomycetota; class Coriobacteriia; order Coriobacteriales; family Coriobacteriaceae; genus Collinsella. The sequence continues at coordinate 2,057 of URFP01000018.1, forward strand.
TCGTTGCCGGAGCCCACGGGCAGGACGGCAAGAGCGGGGCGGGCGTTCTCCTTTTGCGTCATAAGCCCGTTGACGACCTCGTGAATCACGCCGTCGCCGCCGAGTGCGATAACGGTGCGATAGCCCTGTGCCTGTGCGGCCAGCTCCTTGGCGTGTCCCATGCGCTCGGTCAACACCAGGTCAAACTGGGATGCGCGTGCAGTCATGTCCAAAAAGCGTTGCAGGCGCTCGGCAACTTCGCGTGCCGCACCCGACTGAGCGGCTGGGTTGGCGATGATGAGCGTGCGACCAAAATCAGTTGCGTGCATGGGGCGACTCCCGGCGTATGACGTGACGGTGCGGTCGCGCTCGGGTCGAATTGCTCCCGATTGTGGCTGCACGGCGAATACTAACGTCTACTCTATCAGGTCGTTGTGGCGCTCGATAGCCTCTGCCACCGTGCCGCCCTCGTCCACAATAAGCGAACGGCGTTTAGGCGAGACAATGCGCTGTGCGGGATATACGCCTCGGTGTCCGCCGGCGAGATAGCTGATAAACGCCACGATCACGAAGAAGCCGGCGGCCGTGCCGTGGAACAGGTCGATGGCCATCATGCAGGTGGTGATGGGCACGTTGAGGCCGGCGCAGAACACGCCGAGCATGCCCAGCGCCGCTAGAAAGCTGGGGTCGATTCCGACGAGGCAGCCGATCCAGCCGCCGAGCGCCGCACCGATGCCAAACAGAGGCGTGACCTCGCCGCCTTGGAAGCCGGCGCCCAGGGTAAGCGCTGTGACGACCAACTTGATGGCTGCGTCCGCCAGGGTGGTGTTGCCTGCAAACCCGGCGCCGGAAAGCCACGTGGAAAGGCCGGCGTAGTCCCAGGCGTCGAGGAGGGCGTAGGCGGCCAAAACCACGAGTGCGCCTATGAGTGCGCGAACGAGGTAATTGGTGATAAAGCGGCCGTACAGGCTCTTGACGGTTCGAACCGACCAGGCAAAGAGGCGTGCCGTCAGGCCGAAGATAATGGCGCTGATAACAACGATGACAACCGTCCGTGGTGTCATGTTGGGAACGCTGGCGATGACATTCGCCTCGTACTCGGTTCCCAAGGCAAGCGACGTAAAGTAGCCGGTAAACGAGGCGACCAGGCAGTAGATGCCCGCGGTGTAGTCGATCTTGCCGATAAAGCACATCTCCATGCCAAAGAAAGCTCCAGCAAGGGGTGAACCGAATACGGCGCCAAAGGCCGACGAGATGCCGGCGAGCATGAGGTCGTGGTGGTCATGCTTTTTGAGGTGGGCGAGGCTCGAGATGTTGCTGGCGATGGTGCCGCCAATCTGCACCGCAGCTCCCTCGCGACCGGCCGACCCGCCCGTTAGGTGCGTGAGCGTGGAGCAGACGAAGGTGAGAACGGCCATGCGCATATGGATGAGGCGTGTGCCCAGAGCGGAGTCGATGACCAGGTTGTTACCGCGTTTGGCGGCAAGGCCGTGGTTTTTGTACACCCATGCGGTGGCAATGCCCACAACGGGAAGCAATGCGTAGACCCACGCGTGGTGCTCGCGATAGTCGGTCGCGATATTCAGCGAGGCCAAAAACGCCCAAGCGGCAACGCCCATGGCGAGCGAGACGATGACGACGAGCGCGAGCAACTTGGCGCTCGCGAGTAGGTTGCGGGCGTTGCGGCGCGTGTCGGCAGCCAAGAGATGCTCGGAGCGGGTGAGCTGTTGCCTGCCTGCCATGATGACGTCATTAAGGGAGAAAAAGCCGCCGTCGTCGAGCGACTGGGAATGATCCTGCGCCTCGTTTGCGCTTTCGGGTTTGTCGGTAAAAGCCATACGTTCCTCTTTTGGGTTGCAACACGAGCATTATAGAACGTGCCATACGTGACAAACCGGCAGGTTGGTTTTGGTATTGTTTCGCGGCTTGCGGCCGACAGATGTATTCGCGGCCGCGGGCCAGGTCTTGAGCAGGCGGCGAGGGATTATACTGAGATAAACATAAAGAATCGGCGCTTTTGTTGCGCGCCGCAGCATGCTAGAGGAGCATATGGCTGAGAAACTCATTCCGTTGGAGGACGCACAGGCGATCGTCTTGTCGCACGTGAATCGCACCGAAGTCGTCGAGATTCCCGTGTGGCAGGCCGTCGGTCTTCCCTTGGCCGAGGATGCGGTGGCCGATATCGACATCTCGCCGTTTGCCAACAGCGCTATGGACGGATATGCCGTGCGCTCGTCGGACTTGGCGCGGGCATCTGGCGAGGCGCCGGTGACGCTCGACGTTATCGGACACGAGGCCGCGGGCCGTGTGTTTGAGGGCGCAATCGGCGCGGGTGAGACGGTCCGCATCATGACGGGCGCGCCGGTACCCGAAGGTGCCGATGCCGTGGTGAAGTACGAGATCGTCGATGTGCTCGATGGCGACGGCAACGAGGGCTCGCGTGTGAGGTTCTCGGCGCCTGCCAAGGTGGGGGAGAACGTTCGCTCTGCCGCCGAGGAGGCGCATGCCGGCGATATTGTGATGCGTGTCGGCGAGGTTGTGGCACCGGCGGGCGCCGGCTTGCTGGCGAGCGCCGGGTATGCGAGCGTGAAGGTGCATGCCGCTCCGCGCGTGGGCATTATCTCGCTGGGGACGGAACTGGTCACACCGAGTAAGGTACCGGCGCGCGGTCAGATTCGCGATTCCAACTCGTCGGCGTTGATGGCCGAGGCGCTCGATGCAGGAGCCGAGCCCGTGTTCTACGGCATTGCGCCCGATGATGAGCAGGCGATTGCCGAGCTGGTGCATCGTGCCGTGCAGGAGTGCGATTTTGTCATTACGAGCGGTGGCGCCTCGGCGGGCGACTACGACTACGTGACGGCGCTCGTCCGGCGCGAGGGCGAGGTGCTGTTTGACCGCATCTCGATGCGTCCGGGCAAGGCCATCACGTTTGGCTTGCTCGGCGGCAAGCCGTATCTGGGGCTTTCGGGCAATCCCGCGGCGGCGTATGTGGGCTTTGAGATGCTCGCGCGCCCGGCGATTCGCAAGATGCGCGGTTTTGCCGAGGGGGCGCGTCCCGTGCAGCAGGCGACGCTCACGCACGGCGTGAAAAAGCGACAGCATCGCCGCTTCTTCGATCGCGCCACGGTTTTGCGCGACTCCGAGACCGGTGAGCTGTTGGTGACCGAGGCCAAGACGCAGAATTCGGCGTTGCTCGGCACGATGCAGCGGGCCAACTGCCTGTTGCGTATTGACGAAGGTCCGTGCGAGCTCAAGGCGGGCGACGTCGTGGATGTCGTGCGTGTCGACCTGCCTGAGGGCGCCGTGTTGTAGGAGGAATGCTATGGAGCTGAAGATATCGATCGTGACGTGTTCGGATACGCGGGGCCTTGCCCAGGACGAGGCCGGTGCCGCACTCGAGGAGCTTATCGAGGCGCAGGGATGGACGGTCGCCTCGCATGTGGTCGCGCGCGATGACGTCAGCGAGATTGGTGATGCTATTGTGGAAGCCGCCGATGAGTGCCACGCCAATGTTGTGCTTACCTGCGGCGGCACGGGGCTTTCGATGCGCGATGTGACGCCCGAGGCGACGCGTGCCGTCTGCGATCGCGAGGTGCCGGGTATTGCCGAGGCGATCCGTGCGTACTCGATGACCAAGACTCGCCGCGCCATGCTCTCGCGCGCTATTTGCATGCAACGAGGTCATACACTTGTCGTAAACTTTCCCGGTTCTACGAAGGCCGCCCGCGAAAGCTGGGAGGCCATAGCGGACCAGCTGGAGCATGCGGCTCAGATGACAGCGGGCGGCGGACATACCAACTAAGCTATTTACCTGCGGCGGAGCGACCTGAACGGCTGCTCCGCCTTTTATTTGCGCCCAAGGGGACGACATTCTGTAGACATGCCTGAAACTATATTCTCAGGCGAGAATAATTTCTCATAATCATTATTCGCACCGAAGTATAATCTAATTACAGAATAAAGCCCGCGGTGGGGTACCCGGGCATAAGGTCCGAAAGGGTTGAACATGTTCGATATGGTTTCTCGCCGCGGATTCGTCTCGCTCTCTGCTGTCGCCGCTGCCGGCCTTGGCCTTGCCGGCTGCTCTGGCAACAAGACGTCTGAGCCGACTGGCTCCGATGCCGGTTCTGCTAAGGCATCTTCCAAGAAAGCTGTCGAGCTGCAGGTCTTTGCCGCCAACTCGCTCGAGAAGGCTCTGCCCGAGGTTCAGGAGCTTTACACCGAGCAGACCGGTACCACGTTTGCCGACACGCAGTTTAAGGCGTCTGGCGACCTCGTTGAGCAGATGCGCGCCGGTGCCACGGTCGACGTGCTCATCACCGCTTCCAAGGGCACCATGGACGACGCCGAGGCCGTCGAGCTCGTCGATGCCGACACGCGTGAGGATATGTTCGTCAACGATCTTGTGATCATTCGCGCTGAGGGCTCCGACACCAAGATCGAGGCCATCGCCGACGTCGCGAACCTGGACGGCAAGATCGCCGTCGGCGACGCCAAGACCGTCCCCGCCGGCAAGTACGCCAACCAGGCGTTGGCTTCCGTGGGCCTCTACACCGGCACCGAAGGCGACGACGGCGAGTATGCTCCCGAGATCGCCGACAAGGTCGCACTGGCCGACAAAGTTGGTACCGCTGCCGCCTATGTGTCCACAGGCGACTGCGTGGCCGGTTTTGTCTACAGCTCCGATATCTTCCGCTACGACGGCATCGAGGAGGCGTTCGTGTGTCCCGAGGACTCGCACAAGCCCATCGTGTATCCGGGCGCCGTTGCCGAGAGCTCCGAACATGCCGACGAGGCTAAGGCGTTCATCGACTTTTGCCTGTCCAACAAGAAGGCTCAGAAGATTTGGGCTAAGTACGGCTTTGAGCTTTCCGCGTAGTGCGGCTTGGCGCGATAATTCCATCGTTTTGTGTTTCACTCCGTCCTTGTATTCGCTTGGAGCTTTTCGTGCTTAATAGATTCCGCATGCTTGTCGCCTGTGCTTTGACCTTCGCGCTTTGCTGGGTGCCGGGATTTGCGTTTGCTGGGGACGCTGAGGACGGGGCCCAGGTTGCTGCGACCGCTCATGGGCTTTCCTATGGGATCGAGGGTTTTGAGCGGTTGGCCAAGGGGACTGCTCGTGCCATGGAGGGCCAGCCTGAGGGCTACCGGTTTCCCGTTGACGAGGACGTGGACCTTGTAGTGGCGCCTGCTGCCGATCGCGTTGTGGTGTGGATATCGCCCAAGGCGGTCGAGAAGTATGGATTGGATCCGCAGGACAACGAGTGCGTATCGGGTCTCAAGGCCCTCGTCTGTGAGCTCGACAGCGCAAACCGCATGGGAGGTGCGCAGCTAGGGGACGTGGATCTTCCTTGGTATGTTACGGCGGAAACAACGTTTGATGCCGGCGGGTATACCTATGGCTTTGATGTGCGTGGTGCGGATGGGGACCGCTATGTGGTAATTGCATCAGCCTCGGGTGATGCCAAGGGCGGCGCGCGTTGGCTTGATAGCGCTCAAATGGTAGAAGCATCGTCTGTCGTGTTGCGGGATGAGCGGGGGCCCTTGACCTCTCTGGCCTCCTTTTTGGGCGACATTGACTATCGCCCGTTTTGGGTGTCTATCAAAACGAGCGGCCTTGCCCTGGTGATTGCCTTTGCACTGGGCCTGTTTGCCGCGTGGAAGACTATGGGTACCTCGAGTCGCATCAAGGGCCTGCTCGATTCGGTCTTTACGATTCCTATGGTGCTGCCGCCCACGGTCTGCGGCTTTCTGCTCCTCATGCTGTTTGGCCGCTCGACCGGGGTGGGCCAGTGGCTCATCGCGCACGGCATCTCGATCGTCTTTACCTGGCCCGCGGCGGTCATTTCGGCCGTCGTTGTGTCGTTTCCGCTGGTCTACCGCACGGCGCTCGGAGCTTTCGAGAGTCTCGACACGCAGATGCTCGATGCCGCGCGAACCCTGGGATGGTCCGAGCGTCGTATCTTTACCAAGCTTATGATGCCGCTTGGCTGGCCCTCGATTGCCGCCGGCGCGGTGCTTGCCTTCGCGCGTGCCATGGGCGAGTTTGGCTGCACCCTGTTCTTTGCGGGCAACTACGCCGGCATTACCCAGACCATCCCCATCGCCATCTACTTTGAGTGGATGGGCGGCAACACGTCGGTGGCCCTCTTTTGGGTCGCCGTCGTGATTGTGTTCAGTTTCCTGGTCATCCTGTTCATCAATATGTACACGGCGCATTCGCAAAAGTACCGCGGGCGCGGCCTATCCCGCGCGGAGCGCAAGCAGGCCAAGCAGCTGGGCAGCCAGGCCGATTCGCTCGACCCAGTGGGCGGCGATGCCTTGTGCATCGATCGCGAGGCGCTGGCCGAGCTTATGCGCGATGACGCGGCACCGCAGGGAGGTCGATAAGCTATGTCGCTCGTTTTGGATATCAAAAAGCGCTATCCGGGCTTTACCCTTGACATTCAGCTCGATGCCGGCGAGGAGCGTGTGGCGCTGCTCGGCGCCTCCGGATGCGGCAAGAGCTGCACCTTGCGCTGTATTGCCGGCGTGGAGACGCCCGACGAGGGCAAGATCGTCGTCAACGGCGTAACCTTCTTTGACTCGGTGTCGGGCATCAATCTGTCGCCCCAGGAGCGCAAGTGCGCCCTGATGTTTCAAAACTATCAGCTGTTTCCCAACATGACGGTGGCCGATAACGTATGTGCCGGTGTAAAGGACGCGGGCGACGCCGCGGCGCGCAGGCAACTTGCCGAGCGCTACCTGGGTATCTTTGGACTGGCCGACTTTGCCGACCGCTATCCCGCGCGCCTCTCGGGCGGCCAGCAGCAGCGCGTGGCGCTCGCTCGTATGGTGGCGGCACACCCGGGCATTTTTATGTTCGATGAGCCCATGAGCGCGCTCGATTCCTATCTTAAGAGCGCGCTCGAACAGAACATGCTCGACCTGTTCGACGTCTGTAACCGTACCGTGCTCTACGTGAGCCACGATATTGACGAGGCATGCCGCCTGTGCGAGCGCATTTGCGTGATGCATAACGGACATGTGGAGGAGATCGGCTCCGTCGAGGACGTGGTCCGCCGGCCGCAAACCTTGGCTGCGCTGCGCTTGACGGGCTGCAAGAATACGAGCCGCGCGCGCAAGATCGGGCTTCAGGAAGTTGAGGCCCTGGACTGGGGCATGACCTTCAACGTGGGCCGTGAGGTTCCCGATAGTGCGGCGTACCTGGGTATTCGTGCGAGCTACTTCCATGTGGACAATCGTGCCGAGCGGGGTCGCAACAGCTATGACCTGCACGTGGCCCGAGTGAGCGATTCGCGTTTTGAGCGCCTGGTGCTGCTGGACGCGCCGCGTGCCGATGCGCCGACGCGCCTGCAGTGGAAGGTCAACAAAGTGGGCATGCCTGTCGACGAGCTGCCGCAAGCAGGCGAGACGCTGCGCATGCATTTTGATGCCAGCAGGATCCATTTGGTTTGTCGATAGCGCCGGGTAATGCCGTCGGGGATATAAGCCTCGGCGGCTTTGTTTTTGCCGTTCGCCGAATGGGGAATGACAAACTCTTATCAATTAAGATAATTATTTATTAAACAACGGTACATGACGCTGTCGTACGAATGTCAACGGTGTTCGCATGGTCGATGACCGTTGATATAGTTGACCTCAACTTGTAAAGGAGGGTGCGCACATGCCGCAGACGACATATATTCGCCGCGTTGCCGCGCGCGCCCTGTATATGGCTCGGAGTCGCATATGAGCAGGTATGTTCACGGCTCCGGGAGAGACGACGCACAACTAAATAATCGACCGCAAAGCTGGTTCCCTAAAATTCCGGGTTTGAGCACGGTCGGGCAATCGCCGTCCGTCGTGCATCGATACCGCTGTTATCCGTTTTTGGTTCGAGAGGGGAACCGTTATGGCTGAAGAATTTGATTTCCATCCGATGTGGGAGAGCCTCGGCATGAATCTTGCCGACCACGACATGCTGCTGGGCGCCGTGGGCCAGATGTACGGCGATATGTTCCTGACGCAGAACAATCGCCCCAAGTCCACGTCCTACCTGGATTTTGTCGCCACCAACATCCACAGCGGCCGTATTAAGGAGATGCTCGACAAGAAGGAGGCCGGCGAGGCCACCAAGATCGTGGGCAGCTTCTGCGTCTACGTGCCCGAGGAGATTGTGCTCGCCTGCGACGGTATCCCCGTGGGTCTGTGCTCGGGTGCCGATTGGGCGACCGACAAGGTCGAGGAGCACTTGCCGCGCAACACTTGTCCGCTCATCAAGAGCTTTGCCGGCTTTAAGCTGGGCGAGGTCTGCCCCTACATTGAGTCGAGTGACTTGGTGGTAGGCGAGTACACCTGCGACGGCAAGAAGAAAGCCTACGAGTTCTTTGCCACGCAAAAGAACATGTACGTCATGGATATTCCCAACGTACACGACGAGTCGACGCTTGTGACCTGGAAGGCCGAGGTCAAGAAGCTCGCCGCCAAGATCGAGGAAGAGTGCGGCGTCACGATTACGCCTGAGCGTCTGAAAGCCGCCATCCACGCCGTCAATGAGAAGCGCCGTGCCCTGCAGCGCCTCGCTGCCACGCGCGCTGCCGACCCAGCGCCCATCAGCGGTCTCGACAGCCTGCTGACCGTTCAGGCCGCCTTTATGGACGACACGCCGCGTCTGACCGGGGCCATCAACGATATGGCGGCTGAGTGCGAGCAGCGTGTCGAGGCCGGCGAGGGCGTGGCGCCCAAGGGGACCAAGCGCATCCTGTACACCGGCACGCCCATGGCCGTGCCCAACTGGAAGCTGTTCAACCTCATCGAGAAGGCCGGCGGCGTTGTGGTAGGCGAGGAGTCCTGCACGGGTTCGCGCTATTACAAGGACCTGGTCGACGAGTCCGGTGAGACGGTTGACGAGATGCTCGATGCCATCGCCGAGCGCTACTTTAAGATCAACTGCGCCGTCTTTACGCCCAACGACCAGCGTATGAAGGACATTGTCCAGATGGCCAAGGACCTGCACGCCGACGGCATCGTCGACGTGGCCCTGCAGTTCTGCACGCTCTACGAGATGGAGTCGTTTGCCGTGGAGAAGGCCGCCGAGGAGGCAGGCATTCCATTTATGCACATCACGACCGACTACGCCGGCGAGGATGCAGGCCAACTGCAAACCAGGATTGAGGCTTTCTTGGAAACCATCTAGGACTATTCGTCCCGGCGGCTTCCCCAGGCACCCGATCTTGCTGTTCAAACCGTCGCTTGCGTACCAAAGTACGCGACGCTCCTCTTTCACGGCAACCTCGGGCACCTGGGAAAGCCGTTTCCTTGGTTGGTTAAAAGGTTTGTTAAGGAGTTATATGTCGGAAAATATTGAGCAGCCGTTGCCGTCCACGTTTGAGGAGTTCAACGAGCAACGCAAGGCGGCGTTTATTCGCGTCAAGGATTATAAGCAGGCGGGTAATCGCCTGGTCGGCTTTTTGTGCAGCTATACGCCGCTCGAGATTATCGATGCCGCGGGCGCCTCGAGCGTGGCTCTGTGTGGTACGTCCGACGAGGTGATTCCCGAGGCCGAGAAGGTGCTGCCGGCAAACCTGTGCCCGCTCATCAAGTCTACGTATGGTTTTGCCTATTCGCAAAAGTGCCCGTTTACGTACTTTAGCGACATGATCATCGGCGAGACCACCTGCGACGGCAAGAAGAAGATGTACGAACTGCTCAACGAGCTCAAGCGCACGCACATTCTGCATCTTCCGCAGGGTCGCGATCGTGCCTACGAGCGTGAAGGCTGGTACGAGGAGTGCCGCCTGCTCAAGGAGGAGCTCGAGGGCTTCTACGGCATCACGATTACCGACGATGACCTGCGCGCTGCCGTCCGTCGTCGCAACCGCTTGCGTGCGGCCCAGCTCGAGATGTTTGCACTGCAAGCCAACCAGCCGGCGGCCATGAGCGGCGTCGACCTGATGAGCACCATGTTTGCCGGTACGTTCAGCTTTGATATCGAGGCCTATACGCAGCAGCTGGAGCAAAAGGTCGCCAAGCTGCGCGAGGCCTACGACGCAGGCGAGCGCCCGGTTGCGGTGGATGCCAAGCGCATTCTGATCACTGGTTGCCCGGTGGGCGGCGTGATCAACAAGATCGGTCGTACCATCGAGTCCAATGGCGGCGTGATCGTGTGCATGGACGATTGCTCGGGCGAGCGCACGGCGGCCATGATGATCGATCCGGAGGCTCCCGACATCCTGCGTGCCATCGCCGACCGCTACCTGGACATCAACTGCTCGGTCATGACGCCCAACGATGGTCGTATGGAAAACACGCTGGCCATGTGCGAGAAGTATCATGTCGATGGCGTGGTAGAGAGCGTGCTCCAGGCCTGCCACACCTTTAACGTGGAGAGTGCGCGCATGCAGGAGGCTGTCGAGGGCGCGGGTATTCCGTATATGAAGATTGAGACCGACTACAGCAACGGTGACATGGGCCAGATCGAGACCCGCATCGCCGCCTTCATCGAAACCCTCTAGCTTCCTCAGGCACCGGATCTTGCCCCTCAAACCGTCGCTTGCGTACCAAAGTACGCCGCGCTCCTCTTTCGGGGCAACCTCCGGCACCTGAGAAACCTAGAGCTAAGGCGCCTGAACGCGCCGCTGTCTTTGATGTTTGGATTAGGAGAGAGCCATGATAGGGATCGGGATCGATATCGGGTCTACGGCGGCTAAGGCTGCTGTGGTCGACAGGGAGGGTTCGGTGGCGTGGACGTGCGTGCAGCCAACCGGGTTCTCCTCGGTCGATGCTTCCGAGCGGCTGCGCGAGGCACTGGCAGCGGCCGGCTATGGCGTGACAGCCGACGACGTGCGCGTGATCGCGACTGGCTACGGCCGTGTCGCCGTGCCCTATGCGCACAAGGTCGTGACCGAGATCACCTGCCACGGCACCGGTGCTGTGCGCCTGTTTGGCGATCACGGCACGGTGATTGACGTGGGCGGCCAGGACACCAAGGTCATTCAGCTTAAAAGTGGCCGCGTGGCCAAGTTTGCCATGAACGACAAGTGCGCCGCCGGCACGGGGCGCTTTTTGGAGATCATGGCCGACCGCCTGGGCATTACCCAGCAGCAGATGGCAGACCTCGCCCGCACCGGCGAGCCTACCAAGATCAGCAGCATGTGCACCGTGTTTGCCGAAAGCGAGGTTATCAGCCTGATCGGTCGCGGTGAGCCGCGCGAGAACATTGCGCGTGGCGTGATCGACAGCGTGGTCTCGCGCGTGGCGACCATGGCCGGGCAGGCCGCGGGCGCCCCGTACTACCTGACCGGTGGCCTGTGCGAGAACGCCTTCGTGGTTGAGCGGTTGGGCGAGCTACTGGGGTCGCCGGTGACCACCTCGCCCCAGGCTCGCTTTGCCGGAGCGATCGGCGCGGCTGTCCGCGCCGCCGCCTTGGCCTAGGGGTGTACCGCGACATGCGCATCCTCAATATCTCGGCACAAAAACCAGATAGCACTGGCAGCGGCACCTACCTTGCCGCGCTCGTACGCGAGCAGATCGAGACGGGGCATCGCGCCGCCGTGCTTTGCGGCGCGGCACCGGGTGATACCCAAGGCGAGCTGGACCGGCGTGCTGCCGTGTTTGCCGTACCGTTCGAGTCGCCCGAGCTGCCGTTTCCCATCTGTGGCATGTCCGATGTCATGCCCTATCCCTCCACACGCTATCGTGATCTGACGCCTTCGATGCTCAAGGCATTTGAGCGGGCATTTGCTGCTGCAATCGATCGGGCGGTGGCTGAGTTTCGGCCCGATTTGGTGCTCTGCCATCACCTGTATCTGGTGACCGCATTGGCGCGCGAGTGCGTCCGAGGCGTGCCGGTTGTTGCCGTGTGTCATTCGACCGACCTGCGCCAGCTGCGTTCGCATACGCTCGAACGCGATCGCATCGTAAGTGCGGTTCGTCGGCTCGATGCCGTCTTTGCGCTCCATGCTGAGCAGGCTGAGCAGATTGGCCTGGTGTGCGGCGTCGATGCCGATCGTATCCACGTGATTGGGACGGGCTACGACCATCGCGTCTTCTGCCGCGATGCAAGCGTGGCGAGGCAGTCGGGATCGCTTGTGTACGTGGGTAAGATTTGCTTTAAAAAGGGCGTCGAGTCGCTGGTTCGAGCCGTGTCATTGCCGATTGACGATGACGTCCGCCCATCTGGCTTGGTACTTGTGGGCGGCCGCGGGGACGATGCCGAGTACGCGCGTATTGAGCGCTTGACCGCGGCCTCGGATGTGCCGGTGACGCTGGCGGGGCGCCTGGATAGCGATGGGCTCGTGCGTGCCTACCGCAGTTCCGACGTCTTTGTGCTGCCTTCGTTTTACGAGGGTCTGCCGCTCGTGACGATCGAGGCCCTCGCGTGCGGCTGCAAAGTTGTGGCGACCGATTTGCCCGGCGTTCGTCCCTGGATGGAGGCGATGCTTCCCGGTGCTCCCGTGACGTGGGTGGCGTCGCCGCGTATGACGGATGTCGACACGCCCGTGGCGGCCGACCTTCCGTTGTTTGAGCGCGCACTGGCAGATGCTATCGCGCAGGCGCTTGCGGCTCCGCCTTCGACGTTCGAGCCGTCGGCGGTCTCTTGGGAAGCGTGCCTGGCGCGTATACTTAAAGTCGTTGATTTGTTGGAAGGGGGTTCGTATGGCTAAGGACACCATGAGGCTCACGTCCATGACGGCCGCGAGCGGTTGAGCCGCTAAGTTGGCTCCCGGAGCCCTCGCCCAGGTCCTGGGCGACTTACCCAATGTGCATAACGACAACTTGCTCGTGGGGTTCGATACCTCCGACGATGCGAGCGTCTTCCGCGTAGGGGAGAACCTGGGGCTCGTGCAGTCCATCGACTTCTTCCCGCCGATGGTCGACGACCCGTTCCTGTTTGGCCAGATCGCCGCGGCCAACTCGCTGTCGGACATCTACGCCATGGGCGGGCGGCCGAGCCATGCCATGAACCTGCTTTGCATACCCAGTTGCCTGGGCGTTGAGGTTGCCGGCAAGATTTTGGCAGGCGGTGCCGATAAGTGCGTCGAGGCCGGTTGCTCTATCGCGGGCGGCCATACCATCAACGACGACGAGCCCAAGTACGGCCTGTCCGTGAGCGGCTTTGTCTCGCTCGACCGCATGCTCGCCAACAGCGGCGCGCGCGCTGGCGATGTCCTGTTGCTGACCAAGGCGATCGGCTCCGGCATCATCACCACGGCCATTAAGGGCGAGCTCATCGAGCAGGGCGAGGCCGCAGCCATGTTTGACTCGATGCGCACCCTCAACGAGGCGCCGATTCGTCTGGCCGAGGGACTTGAGCTTCACGGCTGCACCGATGTCACGGGCTTTGGCCTGATCGGGCACGCGTGCGAGATGGCCGAGGGCTCGGGCGTGCAGGTTGAGCTTGCGTCGGGGGCGGTGCCGCTCTTTGATCAGGTGCTCGACATGGCACGTCTGGGCATTATCCCCGCGGGCTCCTACCGCAACCAGGACTTTTTTGGCCCGCGTGTGGCTGCCGACGAGGACCTGGAGCCGGGCATGCTCGACGCGCTGTACGATCCGCAGACGTCTGGTGGCCTGCTTATCGCGGCGCCCGCGGCGGATGTGGATGAGCTTGCGCGTCGCCTGGATGCCGAGGGGTGCATCGCCGCCGTTATCGGGCGCGTGTGCGAGGCGATGCCGGGCGGTCCTGCTGTTCGCGTTGTGCATTAAAGAAAACCGTTTGTGCGACTGCCTACTGTTCTGGGCGGTCCCTTTTGAAAGGATGTAGCTATGTCTACCAAGATTGAAGTCAATGCCATGGGCGATGCCTGCCCGCTGCCCGTCGTCAAGACGCTCAAGGCCCTCAAGCAGCTCGATGGCGAGGGCGCTGTCGTGACCTCGGTCGACAACGAGACGGCCGTCAAGAACATCTCCAAGATGGCGCAGGAGAAGGGTTGCACGGCCTCGGTCGAGAAGATCTCGGACGCCGAGTGGCACGTGATTGTCGCGACCGCCGGTGCCGTGGCAGTTGCGGACCCCGAGCAGGACGGTGCCGCTTTTTGCGACGCCAGCGCCGGCAAGGGCAAGCTCGTCATTTCCGTCTACACCGACTGCATGGGCCGCGGCGACGACGAGCTGGGCCACAAGCTCATGAAGGCCTTCATTTTTGCCGTGATGCAGCAGGAGGAGCTGCCCGCGACCATGCTGTTCTATAACGGCGGCGCCAAGCTGACCGTCGAGGGCTCTCCGGTGCTCGACGACCTGAAGGGGCTGGCTGAGCAGGGCGTCGAGATTCTCACCTGCGGTACCTGCCTGGATCACTTTGGCATTAAAGACCAGCTTGCGGTGGGCGAGGTCACCAACATGTACGTGATCGTGGAGAAGATGGAGCAGGCCGTGCGCGTCGTGCGCCCGTAGCGTATTGGTTGGAGTTGCCATGAGGGAGAAACGCCCGGCGCTTGTCATCACGTTTCCCACCACGGCGGCCGCCATGGGTTGCGAGTCTCTGTGCATCGAGCGCGGCCTTCCCGGGCGAACGATTCCCGTGCCCGGGGAGGTCGCTGCCGGCTGTGGCCTGGCGTGGAAAGCGTTGCCTGCCGATGAGGAGCTGCTGCGCGGCGAGCTCGCCGCGGCGGGCGTTCCCACTGAGGGCTATACCGTGATTGATATGTGGGAGGTCGTGCGATGATCTATCTGGATAACGCGGCGACGACCATGCACAAGCCGCAGACGGTCATCGATGCCGTGGCGCAGGCGATGTGTTCGCTCGGCAATGCCGGGCGCGGTGCCACGTCGGGCGCGCTCGACGCGGCGCGCACGATTCACGGCTGCCGCGCCAAGCTTGCGCGCTTGCTGGGCTGCCCGAGGGCGGACCATGTGTGCCTTACGCCTAATTCCACGGCCGCGCTCAACACCGCCATCAATGGCGTGGTGCGTCGCGGCGACCGCGTGGTCACGACGGTGCTCGAGCACAACTCCGTGTTGCGTCCGCTCAACCGCCTGGCGGCAGAGCAGGGCGTGACCGTTGAGCATGCGGGCTGCGACGCGAACGGTGCGCTCGACTACGAAGAGCTTGAGCGGCTGGTGACGCCGGGCACACGTGCCGTGGTGGTGACGCACGCCTCCAATGTGACCGGCAACGCGGTCGACATTGCGCGCGTGGCCGCCATGGCCCATGCGGCCGGTGCGCTCGTGATCGTCGATGCCTCGCAGTCTGCCGGCACGGCGCATATAGATATGCAGGCCATGGGGCTCGACGTGGTGTGCTTTACCGGCCACAAGGGGCTCATGGGTCCGCAGGGGACCGGCGGCCTGGCCGTGGCGGAGGGCATTGACGTGGCCCCCTGGGCCATGGGCGGTACGGGCGTGCACAGCTTTGATCCGCTGCAGCCGCTTGAGTGGCCCACGCGCCTGGAGGCGGGCACGCTCAACGGCCACGGTGTCGCCGGCCTTTCTGCCGGCCTCGACTTTATCGAGGCCCAAGGTGGGGTCGAGGCGATTGCGGCGCATGAGCGAGCACTGGCGGATCGCTTTCTCGCTGGCGTGCGCGAAATCCCGGAGATCAAGCTCTACGGTGCCTTTGACCAGCCCGTGCGCTCGGCGATCGTTTCACTCAACGTGGGTGATATCGACTCTGCCGAGATCTCGGACGCACTCATGCAAGGGTGGGGGATTGCGACGCGCCCCGGTGCCCATTGCGCTCCGCTCATGCACCGTGCGCTGGGGACCGAGCGCCAGGGTGTCGTCCGCTTCTCGTTTGGGTATTTCAACACGGATAAGGAAGTCGACATCGCGATTGACGCTTTGCGCGATTTAGCCTGCTAAAGCGTATATACTTGCGGGACGGGTGTTTTTGCCCGTCCCGTTTTTGTTTCGACCCGAAAGGTGTGCCTATGGCTTCATCCGCCCCGCGCGGTCTGCGTTCCGACCATGTCGTTACCGTCGGCATTGCGCTGTTCTCGATGCTCTTTGGCGCCGGTAACCTCATTATTCCGCCGCTGCTGGCGCTGCAGGCGGGTTCTGCCACGCCGGTCGCCATGCTCGGCTTTCTCATTGCCGCCATCGGCCTGCCCGTCATGGGCTTTATCGCCGTGGCACTTGCTGGAACGGCGCGCGAGCTTGCCGGCCGCGTGCATCCCAAGTTTGGCGAGTTCTTTGTCGCGGCGGTGTATCTGGCTATCGGCCCGTGCCTGGCCATTCCGCGCACGAGCTCCACAGCCTTCGAGATGCTGGTGCCGCTGCTGCCCGAGGGCGTCTCGCTCGGCACGGCGCGCCTGGTGTTTGCCGTCGGCTTCTTTGTCGTCGCGTTTGCGCTCACGCTGCGCCCGGGCGTCATCACACGCGTGCTCGGCCGCATTACGGGTCCCGCGCTCATTGCGCTCATCGTGCTGGTCGTTGGTGCTGCCGTGATCTCGCCGCTGGGTCCCGCTGCCGCGCCACAGGCTCCCTATAATGCCGGTGCTGCCGTGCAGGGCTTTTTGACCGGCTATCAGACCATGGACCTGCTCGCGTCGCTCGCCTTTGGCATTATTATCGCCGAGACTATCCACGAGCTGGGCGTGACCGATGACAAGCGCGTGGCCTTCGAGATCTCGCGTTCGGGTGTGATCGCCGGCGTGCTCATGGCCATCATCTACTGCGGCCTGGCGCTTGCCGGTATGCAGCTCGGCACGGTTATGCCCGATGCCACCAACGGTGCCGCCATCCTTGCCCGCTCCGCGTCCATGCACTTTGGTCTTGCCGGCACGGTCGTGGTCTTTGCGATCTTTTTCCTCGCCTGCATGAACGTGTGCATCGGCCTCATCAGCTGTTGCTCGCGCTATTTCTGCGAGACGTATGTGGTCGAAGGGGGAGCGGAGGCTTCCGAGGAGGCCATGCGCCGTCCCTTTGCGGTTCTCGCCTTTGTGTTCGCGGCGTTCTCGTGCGTGCTTTCCAACGTGGGTCTCGACGTGATCCTCATGTTCTCGGTGCCCATGCTCAACGCCTTGTATCCCGTCGCCATTGTGCTGGTGCTTATGGGCCTGGTGCACGGCTTTTGCGACGCACATCCGCAGGTTTGGGTCTGGGTCGGCGGCGTTGTTGCTGTCCAGAGCGTGATCACCTCGGTCCGCGATGCGTTCTTTACGGGCGCGTGGCTACCGTTCGATGCGTTGCCGCTGGCAGATATCGGTGCTGCGTGGGCACCGGTTGCCGTGGTTGCCTTTGTGATCGGCCTGCTCCATAGTCGTTTTGTTGCACATTCGAGGAGCTAAGGCATCAATGCTTGCGCAGGCGGGGAGTCTCCCCTATAATTTCCTTCGCTTTGGGACACGCAAGGTTTAGACCTTAGCTGCTCAACACCTTCGGGACGTGGCGCAGTTTGGTAGCGCGCCTGCTTTGGGAGCAGGATGTCGCAGGTTCAAATCCTGTC
>URFP01000019.1:0-18423 GCA_900547235.1 uncultured Collinsella sp.
CGTTTAAGTTTTCGCAGCTGGGCCTGCGCTGCATGGCGAGCACCATCAGCGAGACCTCGATCGGGTTTGCGCTCACGCTACGCCCCGGCGACGTCATCGTGCTCATCTCAAACTCCGGCAAGTCGCGCCGACTGAATCGCATGGCAAAAGCGGCTCGCGACTGCGGCGCTACCGTAGTCGTCATCAGCAGCGACAGCAAGTCTCCGCTTGCCCGCCTAGCCGACTACACCTTTAATACCGTCAACCACGAGGCGCTGCTGACGACGGGTGACTTTGCGTTCTCCAAGATTAGCGCCACGATGATCATCGAGGTCATCTATAACTTCCTGCTGCCCGAGATTGAAGACGCTCGCGAACATATCAGCTACTACGAGGAGCTCATCCAACCGGACAAGGTCGTTGAGTAAAACGCGTAGCGGGACAAATATTTCAGTCTATTTTGTCCCACCAACACCGCAGATACGACCTAGCCTCGAGCTTCTTCGAGCATCTGCTTTGCGTGGGCCAAGCTTGCCTCCGACTGATCGCCGCTCAACATTCGGGCGATTTCGGCGGTACGCGCTTCGCCGGTCACTTCGTCCAAATGCGTCTGGGGAACATCGCCCGGCTCCTTGCTGACAACATAATGCTTGTCGGCCATGACGGCGACTTGCGCCAAGTGGGTTACGACAATCACTTGATGCGTAGCGGCAAGATCGGCCAGCACACCAGCAAGAGCACGAGCCGTGGAGCCGCCGACACCGGCATCGACCTCGTCAAATACCAGTGTGTCGACGCCGTCAGCATTACCCAAGACCACCTTGCTCGCCAGCATAACGCGGCTGAGCTCGCCGCCCGACGCAATGCGGCGCAGGGGTCGCGGCGTCAAGCCGGCACCGCTGCGATACAAAAGCTCGTAGCTCGAAGGACCCGCCGGCGTCCACTCGGCGCGCGGAAGATCACGCGACTCCCAAACGAGCTCGGCGCCGCCCATCTCCAAGCGTGCCATCTGACGACCAACCTCGTGACAAAAACGCGGAGCAGCGGTATTGCGCGCACGCTTGAGTGCCTTGGCGGCAGCAAAGAGCTCGCGTTCAGCAGCACCAAGTGCCTCGCGCACCTTCCTAATCTGCTCGTCACCATCGTCCACCAGCGATAACAACTCTCGCGAGCGATCGCGCATGGCAAAAACATCGTCCATGGTGGGACCCCACTGACGCAACAGGCCCTTGAGGTCGGAATACCGCTCACGCATGCGAGCGAGCTCGCGCGGGTCGAAGGCGACGCCATCGCGATAGGCACGAAGCTCGTTCGCGCTATCCTCAAGGGAGATACAGGCATCCGAAAGCGCATCGGCAATGTCGCCCAGTTTGCGATCGACGGTAGCCATACGGGAAAGCTCTGCCACGGCGCTGTTCACGGCATCGAGCGCTCCCCCTTCGGCGGCGAGCGATGCATGGGCATCGTTAGCTGTGGCAACCAGTACCTCGGCATGTTCGGAGCGCGGCAGCAGTTCCTCGAGTTCCTCATACTCGCCCGGCTTGGGGTCGACCTCGCCGATGCGCTCGAGGGCAAAGCGAGCCTCCTCGACACGGCTCCCCCGCGCACGCGAGGCTTCCTCCACACGGCGAAGCTCCTTGGCGGCGTCACGCGAAGCCTTAAAACAGGCGCGATACTTCTCGAGCGCCTCAAGCGCCGCGCGCCCAGCCCAGGCATCGACCATGGCAACATGATGCGCCGGATCGAGCAAGCGCTGGTGCTCGTGCTGACCACAAAGATCCATCATCACGCCGACGCGCTCCGAAAGCTCACGCACGCTGGCGATACGGCCGTCAATTTTTACGCGACTGCGGCCCTCGGCAGAAAGGCTGCGCTGTACGGTGAACCCCTCCGTGTCGTGCGGGCCATCGAATAGGCGCGCCTCGACGCTCGCCAGCGCCTCTCCCTCGCGCACGGTCGACGAATCTGCGCGCTCGCCCAATATGAGCTTGAGCGCCGAGAGCAGCGCGGTCTTGCCGGCGCCGGTCTCGCCGGTCAAAACCGTTAGGCCCGCACTCGGAACCAACGTCGCCTCGCGAATGAGCGCGATATTGGAAACCTGCAGCTCATCGATCATGACGGACTCCGTAGAATACGCGGCTCACCGAGTTATAGAAGCTCTCGGGGCCGTAATCCAGCAGTAGCACATCGCCGGGACCGCGGCGCACCGCCACGCTCTCGACCGTGCCATCGCAGGCAATAAACTGTCCGTCGATGGCAATCGCCGGCACGCTCGGGCGATCATCGGACATAAAGATCTCGACGACATCGCTTGGCGAAGTCAAGAAAGCGCGAGCTTGAATGGTGTGCGGCGCGATGGGCACACAGACCATACCCGTGTAATCGGGGCTGACAATGGGACCGCCGGCGGAAAGCGCGTAACCCGTAGAGCCAGTCGCCGTCGACACGACGACACCGTCACCGCGCAGGCGATCGATATGATGGCCGGACACCGTAATGTCAAACTCAACCATATCGGAAAGGGGGCCGCGCGTAAGTGCCATGTCGTTGAGGGCAAACGTGCGCACGACATCCTTCGTGCCGTCTTCGCGCACCGAAACGATATCGGCGGCGATGGTGGCGCGGCGGCTCACGTGGAGCTCGCCGGACAGAGCATCGCTCACAACCTTTAAAATGTCGCGCTCCTCGGGGCTCGCTGCCGTCAAAAAGCCCAGATGACCATAGGAAAGACCCAAAATGGGAATCTCGCGGTAGTTGAGGATACGAGCCGCGCGCAGCAGCGTTCCGTCGCCGCCGAGCGTAATGACCAGGTCGGCATCGTCAACATCGGGCGCGCTTTGGATCTTGGAGCGCTGATCGGCAGCCCATGCGACCTCGTAGCCCTGGCGCGAAAGCCAAAGCTCGAGCATCAGGCCGCTCTCGACCGCCTCTTGCTTGTAGTAATTGGGAACCAGAAAGACTTTCATAGCGTTGCAGCTTTCTCGCTCAAAACCGATACCTGGGATTGCAGCTCATCGTCGGTGCGTTCGCCAGGGGCAAACCTTGTGCCGTACAGGAAAAACTCAACGTTGCCCTTAGCGCCATGGATGGGCGACACGCACACGTCAAGCGGGAACAGGCCCTTGGCGGCAAAAAGCTCAATCGCCGCCACGAGCGTATCGCGGCGGACGGCGAGGTCGGTCACGATACCGCCCTCGCCCACCAGCGCAGCCGGCGCCTCAAACTGGGGCTTTACGAGCGTGCAGAACGAACCCGAAGGATTCAGACACGCCAGCACGGCGTCGATGATATTCGCGATGCCGGTAAACGAGACATCACAAACAGCCAGGTCGATGGCGCCGGCATAGCCAAGCTCAGGCAACTGCGTCACGTTGGTGCGCTCATGCAGCGTCACGCGATCGTCCTGACGCAACGACCAATCGAACTGTGCGCGACCCACGTCCACCGAGACAACGGTCGCAGCTCCGCGCTTGAGCAGGCAATCGGTAAAGCCGCCGGTAGAGCAGCCTACGTCCAGGCAGGCAAGGCCCGTGGGGTCGATACAAAACGCATCGAGCGCACCCTCAAGCTTAAGGCCGCCGCGCCCAACGTACGGAATGCGCCCCTTAACGTGCAGCGGCAGGCCCGGCGTCACCTTGAGCCCCGGAGAGGCCAAACGCTCACCGCCGCTCGAAACCAAGCCGGCCATAAGAGTGCGAAGGGCATCCGCGCGATCGGCGCAGATGCCCTGTGAAATCAGTTCGTCATCAAGACGCACGCGTTTCATGAATGCCATCAACCATTCGTATCCGGAGATGCGGCTAGCTATCCTGGGATTCGTTTGCCGCATCCTCATCGTATTCCTGCTCGAGCTTATCGGCCTCACGCGGCGTCAGCTCAAACTTGTCGACCATATCGACCGCGCGGGAGCCCAGCTCAATCGCTTCGTCAAACAGATCGAGTGAACGCTCCAAGGACGTATCCTTGGAGCGAACGGTAGCAATGATCTGGTCCAGACGGTCCGAGATCTCGTCAAAGTTGCGGACAGAACCCTCTGGCATGGCTACTCCTCGACGGAGTCGGCCTCGACGGCCTCAGCAGCGTCCACATCCTCGGCAAGTACACCGGCGGTAGCCTGAGCGGCAGCGACCTTGGCGGCAGCCTCAGCAGCCTGGGCCTCCTCGCGAGCGCGATCCTCGGCCAGCAGTTCCTGGTACAGGTCCTCGCCCGGCAACTCCTCGCTGCGCGCGATCTTGCCCAGCACGCCGTTGACGAACGACGCGGACTGGTCGGTGCCATAGGCCTTGGCAAGTTCGACGGCCTCGTTGATCACGATAGCGTCCGAGACCTCTTCGTCGGTGAGGAAGCGCATCTCGTAGACGGCGATACGCAGCAGATTGCGGTCGGCGCCGGGCATGCGCATAAGATCCCAGTTCTTGGCGACGGCGCGCAGGGCACAGTCGATGCGATCGATATGCTCGTAGGCACCGCGGCACAGCTCCAGAGCATAGGGGTCGAGGGGGCCCTTCGAGATCAGGAAATCGCCCTCGAGGACGCGCTCGAGCGGGCTGTCCGTGGCCTCGGCCTGGAACAGCAGCTGCAGCGCCTGACTGCGGGCAAGCGTGCGCCCGCGATAAACCTTAAGGCTCAAAGGTTACTCCTTGGGGAAAACGAGGCCGTCGATGCAAACGTCAACGCGCTCGACCTCGACACCCACCTGGGCATCGATGGCGGCGACTACAGCGGCGCGAACGGCCTCGGCGAGTTTCTTGAACGGATAGCCAAAGAACACCACGACACGCACGGTGAGTGCGAGCTTGTCGCCGACGACCTCGGCTTCGACCGCCGGCTCGGAAGCCGGGGCCTTAGACGAGAGCATCATGGAGACAAGGTTGGTGGCAAGGTCCTTGACGCCAACGGAGGCGATGCCCTCGACATCGGACACGGCGCGCGAGACGATGGCGGTCAGGACATCGGGCGAAATGCCGATGCCGTCAATCTTGATTTCCTGGGGCATGAGTCCTCCTAGAAGAGTTGGTTGCTAGACGCGGGAGACGAACTTGCCGTCGCGGGTGTCAACCTTGATGACCTCGCCCTCGTTGAGGTACATGGGGACCTGGATGACAGCGCCGGTGTCGATCGTGGCCGGCTTGGTGGAGCCCTGGACGGTGTCGCCCTTAAAGCCCGGGTCGGTCTGGACGATGGTGGTCTCGATGAACATCGGCGGGGTCACGCCCATGAGCTCATCGTCGGCGAAGAGCAGCTGGCAAATGTCGTTCTCGCGCAGCCACTTGGAGTTCTCGCCCACCATGTCCTCGGGAACAGGAACCTGCTCATAGGTCTCATTGTCCATGAAGATGTAGTCGGCGCCATCGTTGTAGAGGTACTGGAACTCACGGGTGGTGAGCATGACGCTCTCGAACTTGGTGCCGGCGTTGCAGGTGTTCTCGACGACGCGGCCGCTCTTGATGTCGCGGGTCTTGTAGCGCACAAACGCGCCGCCCTTGCCCGGCTTGACATGCTGGAACTCGACAATGGTGTAGACCTTGTCCTTAATGCGGAGACCGAGGCCGTTCTTGAAGTCGGCGGTAGAAATGGTAGGCATAGCGACCTTTCTTGTTATGGGCAGAACGCACAAGCGTCCAATTTACATACGACCGAAATTATACACTTGCAGACGGCGCCTGCAGCGAGCGCATAAAAAGAGAACGCGGGGCGCCCGAATTGCTCCGGACACCCCGCCCCAAAAATCTATCGAAATGAGCTAGCAATCGATAATGTGCAGGTCGTGCGGGGTCTTGGTGAAGGGCTCATAGCCGTTCTCGGTGACCACGCCGTAGTCCTCCAGGCGCACGCCGCCCACGCCGGGCAGATACACGCCAGGCTCCATGGTGATAACCGAGCCGACCTCGATGGTGTTCTTGCTGCGGTTGAAGTTGGGCAGCTCATGGATGTCGATGCCCACGCCGTGACCCAGACCATGGTTGTAGTAATCGCCATAGCCGGCATCGCCGATGATCTTCTTGGAAAGCTTGAAAATGTCGTTGCCCTCCACGCCCGGATGGATGGCGGCGACGCACTCCTCGTGTGTACGGCGCACGAGCGCGTACAGGTCGAGCTGCTCCTGGGTAGGCTCGCCCATCACGACGGTGCGTGTCATGTCGGAGCGGTAATCACAGTAGCCCGCGCCGTAATCCATAAGAACGAAATCGCCCTTCTCGATCACGCGGTCGCTCGGCACGGCATGCGGGTTGGCGGTGTTGGGACCACTCGCCACGATGGAGCCGAAGGCAAGGCTATCGGCGCCGTTGGCGAACATAAAGTTCTCGAGCTCGTTGCGAACCTGCTTCTCGGTCATGCCGGGCTTAATAAAGCCGAGCATATGCTGGAAGGCGGCATCGGTGATCGACTGCGCATGGCGCATGAGCTCGATCTCCTCGGCGTCCTTGATGGCGCGCATCTTGCGAATGTCGTCATGCATCAGCGGCAGCATGCAGGCGACGGAACGATCCTCCAGACCACGCTGAATGCCCTGGTAGAAGTTGATCTGCATGTCGTCCTCGACAGCGCAGACGCGGCACTTGTTGGCCGCGATCTTGCCGGCGACCCAACCGGGGATGGTACCCTCGTCCATGTCGTAGACCCAAGGGCTGCCGGCGGGCGTGTTCTCCTCAAAGCTGTTGAGGTAGCGCGAGTCGGTATGGAACAGGCACTGGTCAGCCGTAATAAACGCCGCGTGCGGGAACTCGAAGGTGTAATCGAAGACGCCCTTCACGCCCGTGAGCCAACGAAGGTTGGCCTCGTCGCGCACCACGATGGCATCGTAGCCGCGCTCGACCATCAGGGCACGGACACGCTCGATACGACCGGCAGGACCGGCAGCAAACTCTGACATGCAGATTCCTTTCTTGTTGTCTCAAAAAGTGCGGGACGGGTCTCAACCGAACGACGGAATCGCTTGCGATCCGCGACCGATTGAAAACCCGTCCCTCAACATGATACGAAAGACGATGGATGTCAATAAATCTTAGAGAAGTTCTTTGCGAGAAGCCAAGTAGGCGTGAGCATGGCGCTCAAGAACCTCGTCCTCAACGCTCGTGAGACGAATGGCGCCGAGTGCCGCGGGCAGCGGCAACATACTGCGGTTCGAACGGACAAACTGCTGCCTGCGGAACTCCTCGATATATGCGGCAGGCTCCAGATCGAAGGCAAGCTCCTCGATACCAAAGTCCTCCAGGCAGTCATCGACCTCAAAGACGTAATCGATATCGAAGTCGCAGGCATCATGTGCTAGGCGCGCCTCAAAGCGCATGCCCTCGGACAACAGCTGGTAGGCAGGGACCTGCGAAGCGGCATCGCCCAAGCAAGCGCGCAGGGTACGCTCCCCCGTCTTGCCAAAATCGAGCGCATGGCGAGCGCTCGGGTTCGTGGCCATCAGTACGTCCTTGCGGGCAGTCTGAGACCATTGGACGGCATTGACGAGCGCGACCTCCTCGCCCGCGAGAATCTCGGGGACGGTCTCAGCAAACTGATTCCAGCGGGATTTGCTGCTCGAAAGCATGGTGCCAACAAGTACCGCATAGCCGAGTTTGAGGTCCTCGGGGTCCGCCTCGCGAACAAGGTCGAGGTCGCACACGACCAAGCCCGGTTCGGGACGGAACGCGATGGCGGGATGCGCATTCGCCGACGATGCGACGAGCGGCTTCATGGTCGTCGCGACCGTGAGCATGGCGTCGAAGGTCGTCGGCAACAGCGCGCACTCAGTTCGGCCGCACCACTGGTTGGCGCACCAGCTAACAACCGAGCAGGTTGCGGCATCGCCAACGGCGACAACCAGATCGTCGCAGGTAACGCCGTTGGCAGACAGGGCGCCAAAGATAGCATCGGCATCGGCCAGCGTAGCACCGGCAGGCGAAACCTCGAAGACGAGCGGCGACACGGCAAAGCCGGCATCGACCAGAGCGTGCTCAACGATCTCGCCAAAGCAGTCGGAAACAGCGCTGTTCCAGACAACCATCGCACGCTTGGGCTTGCCCACGGCCGAGGCAAACATACGCGACAGCTCACTAAAAGCGTTAAAGCCGACGCGAACATCGACACTGCGATTTTGGAAATTGATCAGTTGACGGCGAATCATAGCAGTCCACGCTCCAAAAGCATCTCGGCACAAAGGTAGGAAACGTCCTCGAAGGACTTGTTGCGAATATCAAGGGTAATATCTGCGGCCTGGCGATACAGCGGACGGCGATGCTCAAACAGGCGCGCGGCATGCTCGGGCGAGCGGAAATCGGGGCGCGTGTCGGACCGACGAATCTGGCGAATCGAATCCTCGAAGTCGCCCTCGAGGTACACGCACGTACCCATATCGTGCATCAGCTCAATATTCACCGGTGTCTCGACGATACCGCCACCGCACGAAACCAACAGGCTGCGCTCGCTTTGGAGCGAACGGAGCGCCGAGGTCTCGAGCTCGCGAAAACGATCCTCGCCCTCGGTCTCAAAAATCTCGGTTACCGACTTGCCGCAACGGCGCACGACCAGGCGGTCGGTATCGATAAAACGCCGCTTGAACATGGTGCCGACGTTGCGCGCGAGCGTCGACTTGCCCGCGCCCAAAAAGCCGATAAAGAAGATATGGTCGCAGCCGTGTTTGATGTGCTGAGACATGGCGAAACCTATTCCTCGCAGGGAAGGTCGCGCAGGGCCCGGCGCTCAAAAATACGGAAGATCTGCGTATACCACAGGTCCTGCGTCGCCTGCGGCTTTACCAGGATGGTATCGACGCCGGCTAAATTGCCACTCCACACGTCAGTGTAGAGCTGATCACCGATCAGTACCGCCTCGTCGGCCGTGGCGCCGAGGCGCTGAAGACCCGCCTTAAGGGCAAACGGCGCCGGCTTCATGGCGTGGCTAATGGCCTCGAGTCCCAGCTCGCGTGCAGAGCTCATGACCTGGTCGCGATGCCAGTTGTTGGACACCATGCACAGCTTAAAGCCTTTGGCGCGAGCGGCGTCAAGCCAAGCGGAAACCGCGGCGGGAACCTGCTCGGTGTCGCGCGGCACCAGGGTGTTATCGCGATCGAGCAGAATGGCGCGTTTGCCGTCGGCCCACAGGGTATCAAGGTCGATGCGATCGACCGAGGCAACGTATCGTTTGGGGCTAAAAATCCTCATGCTAATTCCAAGACTGTTGATGCTCTTCGTAGGTTTGCGAGAAGTACTCCTCGTCCTGTGTAATGTAGAAATACAGGTCATCGGAGTCGGTCGGCTCAAGGGTGGCCTTGAGCGCCTCGAGCGACGGAGAGCAGATGGGCGTGGGCGGCAGGCCCTCGTGCTTATAGGTGTTATACGGGCTATCGCTCTGCAGGTCGTCGGCGGTAACCTCTCCGCCGGTGACATACATCATGGTCGCATCGCTATTGAGGTAACGCAGGCCATCGAGCTTGCCCGCCAGACGGTTATAGAAAACCGATGCCACATGCGCGCGCTGATCGGCGTTGAGGCCCTCGCGCTCGACGATCGAGGCAAGGTTAACGATGTCGTAATCGGACATCTCCACGCCATAGCGCTCCTTGATCTTGGCCTCGCAGCTCGCAAAGTCAAGCGACTTGTACTCGGTGTTGAACTGGTCAAGCATGGCGCGAATCACATCATCGGCAGAAGGGTCCTTACCCAACGAATAGGTCTTGGGGAATAGGAAGCCCTCGAGTGAATCGTTTGCAGCGTCTTTAAGGAAAGCGTAATCATTCACATAATTGCTCGCCTTGGCCTGGTTAAGGAAATCTTCCTTAGAAATGCTGTCGTATGCCGCGGCCACACGATCGGCGACCTGGTCGACCGTCAGGCCCTCAGGGATAGTCAGTGCATCGGAGCCCGCATTGGGGCCTTCCATGAGCTGCTGAACAACCTTGGTCGCGTCCATGAGCGTGGTAAACGAGTAGGTGCCAGGCTTAAGCGACATATCGGCATTGAGCTTTTTGACCGCCGCGTAATAATCCTTGGGGTCTTCGACGATATGGTTCTCGGAGAGAATCGAAGCGATGGCATCACCCGAGGCGCCATCGGGAATCGTAATAGTAACTTGCTGGCCAGCAGCGACTTTCGCATCCTCGCCGGCAAAGAAGCCCTTGACGGCCGGCACAACAAAGAAAACGATCGCGACAAGCGCAAGCACGGCGATGACGCCACCGATAATCATAGGCACCGGAGAGCTTTTCTTTTGGACGCCACGGCGGGCATGCGTGTTATAGCTCGAGCGCGTGGCCGGAGCAACGCCGTGCGAGCCATGAGCATGATGTGCGTGGGGGCGTGATTGCCGGGCCTGCCCCTGCGTGCGCTGGGCAGGAGCCTGCTGCTTAAAACGAGCGCCGCCAGCGGGCTGCGCGGGACGAGCTGCGGGCTGTTGAGCGGCACGCTGAGCAGGTTGAGCCGAACGCTGCGTCGGCTGCGCCGGGCGCTGGCCAGGCTGAGCAGGGCGCGGCGCAGGCTGCCGTGTACGATTCTGCTGGCGCGGATCGGAAGCGCTAGGCATGCGAAACCTCCTCGTTTTTACGATCGAGCCATGTCTGCAAGAACAGGCTGGCGGCGATCATGTCAATCTTGCCCCTCATCTGCTTTTCGTTGAGTCCCTGCTCTCGCAGGATTCGCTTGGCCTCCTGCGAGGACAGACGCTCGTCCTCAAACTCCAGCGGAAGTTCGAGCTCGTCGGCAATCTTTTGGGCCACTGCGGCGACGCGCTCGGCCTGGGGGCCGGGCTCACCTGCCATGGTCAAGGGACGTCCACTTACCAGGATATCGGGCTCATAGTCCTCGACCAGGTAGCGAAACGTCTTTGCCATACCAGTGACCTCGGCAGCCGGAAGCACCTTGACAGGCATCGCCATCTTGCCATCACGGCTCGAGACGGCAATGCCAATCCTGGTCTCCCCTATGTCCAGTGCGAGCGCGACCACAGCGACTACTTAGGTTCTTAGGCGCCGAGCGCGGTCTTGGCGGCCGCGAGGGCATCGGCGATACCGGCAGCATTCTTGCCACCGGCCTGGGCCATGTTGGGACGACCGCCACCGCGACCATCGACCAGGCCCGCGATCTGCTTGATCACGTTGCCGGCGTGGAAACCGGCCTTCACGGCGTCATCGGAGCCGGCGGCGAGCAGGGCCGGGGTGCCCTTCTCGGTAACGCTGGCAACGACGCAGGCGACGGGGCCGGCAACCTTCTGGTGCACGGTATCCCACACATTGCGCAGGTCAGCAGCCTCAAGACCCTGAAGCTCAGCGACGACGAGCTTGTAGCCGTTCAGCTCGACAGCGCCCTCGATGGCGCCAGAGATAGCGTCGGAGGAGCCACCGGTGAGTGCCTTCTTGAGCTTGTTGGACGTCTCGCGCAGCTCGGCCTGCAGGTTCTCCACGCGGGCGGGAACCTCGTCAACACGGCACTTGAGCGCAGCGGCAGCGGCGTCAACGAGCGCCAGGCGGTCGGCCATGTAGTCGAGAGCGCCCTTGGAGGTCACGGCCTCGATACGGCGGACGTTGGAGCCCGTAGAGGACTCGGAAATGATCTTGAACAGGCCGATCTCGGCAGTATTGGCGGCATGCGTACCGCCGCAGAGCTCACGGGAGAACGGCTGATCCTCGGCGCCCACGGAGACGACGCGGACGACGTCGCCGTACTTCTCGCCAAAGAGGGCGACAGCACCGGCGGCCTTGGCCTCGTCGATGCCCATGACGCGGGTCACGACCGGTTTGGAAGCGAAGATCTGCTGGTTGACCAGGTCCTCGACAGCCTTGAGCTGCTCGGAGGACAGGGCCTCGAAGTGCGTGAAGTCAAAGCGCAGGTGCTCGGGCGTCACCAACGAGCCAGCCTGGGAGACATGCTCGCCCAGGACCTGCTTAAGCGCGGCGTCGAGCAGGTGCGTGGCAGTGTGGTTGCGGCGCAGGAAGCCACGGCGCTCGGCGTCGAGCGCGGCTGTCACGGTAGCACCGACGGTCAGTGTGCCCTCGGCAACGTGCGCGACGTGAGCATACAGGCCATTGTGGTTCTTGGTGTCGGCAACAGTCAGCGCAACGCCCTCGGCGGAAAGCTCACCGGCATCGCCCTGCTGGCCACCCATCTCGGCGTAGAACGGGGTGCGGTCGAGCACGACCTCGACGTCCTCACCGGCGGAAGCAGACTCGACGGACTCGCCGTTGCGAACGATGGCGACAACCTTGGCACCCTCGATCACATCGTTGTCATAGCCGTCGAACTCGGTCGCGGCAACCTTGTCGGAAAGCTCGACCCACACGTCGTTGAAGCTGCCCCAAGCATCGCCCTTGGCGTTGGCGCGAGCGCGGGCCTTCTGGTCCTCCATGCAAGCGGTGAAGCCGTCCATATCGACGTTGTGACCGGCGGTGCCGGCGATCTCGACGGTCAGGTCGATGGGGAAACCAAAGGTGTCGTGCAGCTTAAAGGCAACGTCGCCCGGAAGGACAGTACCCTCGGCAAGCGCGGCCAGGGCCTCGTCCAGGTAGACGCGGCCGTTGTCGAGCGTCGTGGAGAAACGCTCCTCCTCGGAAGCGACGATACCCTTAACGAGCGCGACGTTCTTGAGCAGCTCGGGATAGGCCTCGCCCATCTGGGCGTTGACCTCGTCAATGAACTTGGTCAGGAAGGCGCCCTCGATGCCCAGCAGGCGACCGTGGAACACGGCGCGGCGGAGCAGGCGGCGAAGGACGTACTCGCGACCCTCGTTACCGGGGAGAATGCCGTCCGAGATCATAAAGTCGACGGCACGAGAGTGATCTGCGATGATGCGCAGGGAGCGGCTAGCACCGGAGTAATCGTCGGCGTCATAGGTCTTGCCGCTGATCTTCTCGCCCAGCTTGATGAGGTGCTGCATCAGATCGCCGTCGTAGTTAGCGGTCTTGTGCTGCATGATGGCGGCCATGCGCTCCAGACCCATGCCCGTATCGAGGTTGCGGTGCGGCAGCTCCGGCATGGAGCCATCCTCCTGGCGGTCGTACTGGGTAAAGACGAGATTCCAGAACTCCAGGAAGCGGTCGCAGTCGCAGCCGGGCTTGCAGTCGGGGCTGCCGCAGCCGACCTCCTCGCCCATGTCAAAGTAGATCTCGGAGCACGGACCGCAGGGGCCGGTGGGGCCAGCGGCCCAGAAGTTGTCGTCCTCGCCCAGGCGGGAGATGTGATCCTCGGCAACGCCCAGGGAGCGCCACACGTCATGGGTCTCGTCGTCCTCGGTAAAGACGGTGAAGTACAGGCGATCGAGCGGCAGCTTGAACTCCTTGGTAATGAGCTCAAAGGCCCAAGCGCAGGCCTGCTGCTTGGAGACGCCACCAAAGGAGAAGTCGCCGAGCATCTCAAAGAAGGACAGGTGACGGCCGTCCTCGCCGATGCAATCGATGTCGTTGGTGCGGACGCACTTCTGGCAGGAGATTGCGCCGATCTCCTTCATGGTCTTCTTGCCCTGGTAATACTCCTTAAACTGGTTCATGCCGGCGTTGGCAAGCAGCAGCGAAGGATCGTCGGGGACGAGGGACGAAGAAGGATAGAGCTTAAGACCGCGCTCCTCAAAGAAGTTGAGGAACTTAGAGCGAATCTCGGCCGTAGTCATTGACGGGTAGTCAGCACTCATAGAGGGAATCTCCTCGGTTTCACATCGAAACAGTTCAAACGTAACGATATTACCATCCCACCGCGCCTGTGCAAAAAAGAGGGCCGCCAAACAGCGACCCTCCAGCGAAAGTGCACGTTATTTAGTACTGTGCGATCCTTTGAAAAAGGGCTGCTGTAGAATTACATATAAGAGTCACCCGGAAGGAGCGATCAATGAAAAGCAAACGATTTTTCCTCAATGCACTTCTGTTAGCGGCACTTTTAACGCTTTTGGCTTTCACCTGCTGGTACGCAAACCAACCAGCATTTGGCTACGTGTTGTATGCAGTAATGTCCGGCGATAAGGCTTATTACACTCTACGCGCAATTGACATTCTCTTTTTCTATGTTGCCGGCCCCTTATCAATCGCTTTGCTCGCGTTTCTTGTCATTTTCAACTTCAAGAAACGTTAATAGGACCTATTTAGAATCCGAGTCGTCCATGGAGCCGTCGATGCCGGTTTTGGTATCGTCGTCAGTGTTGGAGTCATCGTCCTTGGCAAAGGGGTTCTTGAAGAAGCCCGTGGCATCGGGCTGCAGACCAGAGAGCTTAATCCAGGGATTATCGAGTTCGGGCTTGGGCATGGCCTTGGCCTCGGGCGCGGTCTCGTTGCCGATGAGCTCGGACTCATAGATGAACGTATCGTCTCCAAGCGCGTCGTAGGCGGCGACCGGGTTGCCCTCGGTATCGCGATACGGCGTGCCCTTAAACACGGCGCCATCGTATGCCACGAGCTGACGCCCGGTCTCGTTCTCAAAGTAGTAGACGAAGACGCCCTTGAGGGCCGCGCACAGCGGAATGGCGATAACCATGCCGATGGGACCCATGAGTGCCGAACCGATAACGAGAGCCGTCAGGCTCATAACGGGATGCACCTGCACCGAGCTCTGCATGACCTTAGGCGAAATGACATTATCGGTGACGTTTTGAGCCACCATGGTCACGACAAGCGTCCATAACGCCAGCATAGGGCTGAACATAAAACCGAGCACCGTGGCGATCGCCGCGCTCACCCAGGGACCGACAACCGGAACCAAATGCATGATGCCGGTAAAGATGGCCATGAGCGCTGCGTATGGATGGCCAATGAGCGTAAAGCCGATAAAAGCCAAAAAGCCACCGCAGATGGACGTCACGACCATGCCGCGCATATAGCCGCCGACCGAGCGTGAAAGGATGGCAACCATAAAGCGGTACGAGGTCTCTTTTTCCTGTCCGATGATGGTGCAGACCTCGTGGTGCATGCGGGGATAATCGCAGGCAAGCCAGTAGGCAAGCACCAGACCCAGGAAGATGACGAACAGCTGCGAGGCCGTGTTGGTAATGAGCGGAAACACGCCGCGGCCGAGCTCCGCAGCGATTTGCGAGACGTACTTGGACGCTACGGTAACCAGCGAAGAAAGATTGTCGTCCAGATACTCATTGAGCGGCGTGTTGTTGAGCGTCTTAGCGTGCGAGAGCATCTCGTTGAGATCGCCACCCGCAACACGAAGCTGCTCGGGCAGGCGGCTCAGGACTTCCATGATTTGACCGAGCAAAATAGGCGAGAGGATGCAGACGACGCCGACGAGCACGGCAACAACCACAATGAGCGCGATAAGCGAACCGATGCCGCGATTCACGCCGTGATGCTCGAGCCAGTTGGTGATCGGCGACATGACAAAAGCGATGATGGAACCGACTGCCAAAAACTCGATGACCGGTGCCAGGATGCCCATAAGGTTAAAGATGACGGCAGCGATGACAATGCAGCCGACGACGCCCCAAATGCGCAGCGTCAGAATACGGGTATCGCGAAGCGTGCGGTCGATTTGTTGGGGGTGCTCACTCATGAACGAACCATCACTCCGTCGGGGTCGATCTTATCTTGAATCTTCTTAAGCGTGCGGCGCAGCAGACGCGAAACCTGCACCTGCGAGATGCCCAGCTTCTTGGCAATCTCGATCTGGGTCATGCCCTTCACAAAACGCAGCTCGATAACCTCGCGCTCGCGCGGCGAGAAATCGCGGATGGCTTCCTCGATTACCAGACGGTCATCGGTAAAGTCGAGCTCGTTGTCATCGTCGGCGTAACGATCGAGAATCGAAGGCGCATCATCGGAATCGGACGCACCGGGGGCCTCGATGGGCACCGAGGTGTAGGCCGAGGACGATTCCATGGCTTCGAGCACCTCGTCGACGGTTACGCCAAGATAATCGGCGATTTCCTCAACCTTGGGCGAACGCTGAAGCTCGTTGGTGAGCTTGTCGGTGGCCTGGTTAACCTTGGCAGAGAGCTCCTGCAGACGACGCGGCACGCGCACACTCCAGCCCTTGTCGCGGAAGTGGCGCTTAATCTCGCCCAAGATGGTGGGCGTGGCAAACGTCGTGAACTCGAGTCCGCGCTCGGGATCAAAGCGATCGATAGCCTTGAGCAAGCCCAAGTACCCGACCTGCAAAAGGTCATCGAGCGGCTCGCCGCGGTTCTTGAATTTGTTGGCAAGAAACCTTACCAGGTTCATATGGGACATGACGAGCTGCTCGCGAGCATCCGGATCACCGGTCTCCTTATAACGACGAAACAGCTCGCGGGTTTTCTCCTTGTCCCAAGCGGTCTTGCCGCTCCGGGAGCGTTCGGTCATATTAGATATCCGCCTTGAGGTCGAGGGAAAGCGTTAGGGGCGCTGTAGTCTTTTCGTAGGAGTCGCACACACTCGCCAAAATGAGCTCGGCATACACGGCAGCCTGGTCATCCTCATCGACAGTCGCCTGGTCGCCAAAGGTAAAGATCATGCCCACATGCGATTCGTCGACATCGAATTTGATCGAGATATCGTCGGAATCAACAGCCGTGCAGCCAAAGATGAAGGCTTCTTCGGCAGCCATACGAATGTCCTCGATGCGATCGACGGACATAGAGCACAGGGCGCCGACGTTGGCGGCCGTCATGCGCACCAAGCGCGCGAGACGCGGATCACCGGCAACGCTCAGCGTAATGGGGCAGGTTGCTTCGCTACTCATCGCAGGACTCCTCGGAGGTCTCGGCAGGCGTATAGGTGTAATACTGAGCAGGCTTAGCAGCGGGCTTCTGAACATCATCGTCGTCAGCAGCGGCATCGTCGTCGCCAATCAGAACGCGCTCAGTGGGCTGCTCGGCCTCGGCAGCGGCAGCGGCGAGCTTGCGATCGGCGTCGGCTGCAGGAGCCTTCACCTTATTGAAGAGCTTCTGCACGGCGCCAGCAGCAGAATCAGTCACGCTCGATACGGCATTGCTGGCCTCGGCCACGCTGCCCGTGACCTCGGAAATGTCGCGAACGACCGCCTCAACCTCAACGAGGTTAGACGTCAGAGCATCAACGGCAGTCTTGCTCGACTTGAGGAGCGGCTCCATCTGGGCAAGTGCCGGCGTAAGCTCGTCAACGGCGCCATCAAGCTTTGCCACCACGGGCTGCGCCTCGGCAATCGTATTGTTGAGGTCGGTTACCGTCTTGTCGAGCGAGTCGACAACGGTGCGGGTTTTGCGCAGGGTGAGCGCAAGCTCAACGATAGCCCACACGCCGGCAACGGCAAGCAGCAGCAAGGCGATTTGAATGGGACTCATACAAGCCTCCCAAAGGAATCGAAATACAAACGCTTTCCATGGTACCCCAAAGGGGACCGAACATGCCAAGAGCAGCAACGTGGGACAAAATTATCAGCAGCTACTTCGGTGCATTCCCGCTGCGGTCGCGTTCGCTTTGCTCTACGCGCCATTCTTCCCAACCGCGGCCGGCAGACTGCCAAAATGCACCGCGTTCTAAGCCTTCGGGCAAATAGCGCTGGTCGACCCAGCCTTCGGGATAATCGTGCGGATACTTATACACACCGTATTCATCGCTGCCCGGGCGATGGCGATCGCGTAGATAACTCGGCACCTCGCGAAGCCCACTAGAGTGGATATCGGCCAGCGCCGCATCGATCGAAGCCTCGCACGCGTTGGATTTAGGCGCCAAGCACACATAGAGTGCAGCCTGAGCCAGGTTAATGCGGCACTCGGGATAGCCAATGACCTCGGCAGACTTAAACGCGGCATGTGCCACCAAAAGTGCCTGCGGATCGGCATTGCCAACATCCTCAGAAGCCTGAATCATAATGCGACGGGCGATAAACTTAGGATCCTCCCCCGCGTCAATCATGCGCGCGAGCCAATAGATCGTGGCATCGGGGTCGCTGCCGCGCATGGACTTGATGAACGCACTGATAATGTCATAGTGCATGTCGCCGTTTTTGTCATACGAAAAACCGCGGCGCGGGTTGGCAATCTTCACGTCATCGACGGTGATGGGATAACGCTCCCCCGCCGCCGGCGCTGGCGTCCCTTCGGTATCGGGACGCGTGACGGCAATCTCGCTCGCCAGCTCGAGCGTCGTCAGGGCAGAGCGCGCATCACCCGCGGCCAGCGTGCAGATGGTCTTGACCGTATCATCATCGGCAGAAAACTTTCCGTTCAAGCCCTGTGGTGCCTCGAGCGCACGCTCAATAAGCGTGGCGATATCCTCATCCTTCAGATGTTCAAGCTCCACCACGCGTCCGCGCGACAACAGTGCCGAATTGACCTCGAAGTACGGGTTCTCCGTCGTAGCGCCAATCATAATGACGGTACGGTTCTCAACTGCATGCAGCAGGGCATCCTGCTGCGACTTAGAGAAGCGGTGAATCTCATCGATGAATAGAATGGTGCGGCGGTCGTACGTATTCAGGCGCGTCTTGGCCTCGTCAATCACGCGGCGCAAGTCCTTTACGGTGCCCGTCACGGCGCTGACCTCGACAAACTCGCTCTTGGTATGGTTGGCGATAATGT
>URFP01000020.1:0-18112 GCA_900547235.1 uncultured Collinsella sp.
CAAGCAGCTGCTGTTCGAGCGCGCCTGTGACGGCGCGACGGTGCTCGTGGCGGTGAACGCCGTGGACGAGCCTTACACCTTTGGCGCCGGCGAGCTCAACGGCTCCTTTGTCGATTTGCTTGCCGACGATGCACCCACGGTCGAGCTGACGGGTACCCTTGAGCTTGCACCCTACGAGGTGCGTTATCTGTTGAGGGCCTAGGCCATGGCTGCTGCCGACGAGGGCTATCAACATATTGAGCATGGGTTTGAACCCGTGTTTGACGAGCGCTCGCGCGTTTTGGTGCTGGGGTCGTTTCCCTCGGTGCTCTCGCGTACCAATGCCTTTTATTACGGCAACCCTCAGAATCGCTTTTGGCGTGTGATGGCCACGTGCCTCGGTATGCCTGTGCCGCCCAACGAGGGCGATCCTTTGGCAAGCGGTGAGCCCGCGACGCTCGATGCCTCCATTGCCGCCAAGCGATCCATGCTGTTGAACGGTGGCGTGGCCCTGTGGGATGTGATTGAGAGCTGCGACATTAAGGGCTCGAGCGACGCGAGCATTCGCAACGTTGTGCCGGCACATATCGAGTGCATTACCGATGCCGCGCCGATCGAGGCCGTTGTCTGTAACGGCGGCACGGCAGGGCGACTCTACAAACGCTACTTGCAAGATCGGACGGGGCTGCCCGCCATCGTCCTGCCCTCGACAAGTCCTGCCAACGCGGCGTGGCGTTTGGAGCGGCTTGTCGAGCGTTGGAGTGAAGCCGTTGACTGGGCAGCTCATTAATTTAGATTATTGATTGAGTGTGGGCGCCGAGGTGTTTCAGAACGCCTCGCCAGACCGGCGCGGGCACGGCTGGCTCGGCGCAAACCATGCCGTCGGCGTCGACGTTGGCGGCATTGCCGCCGCCAAGTCGCTGTGCATGCTCGACGGAGCAGCCCATGCGCACAGCGCCCACAAGCTTATCCATCGCTTCCGAAAATGATCGGCGTAAGAGGCCCATGCGTGGGGAATGGCGAAGCGCTGCGATGCCGCTGCCGGCGCAGATGGCAACGCCGCCACACCACAATTGGTCATGGCGCTCGCATGCCTTGTGCAAGCGAACGGCGGTCCCACGCGCCTGCTCAGCGCCCTGTTGTGCGGCTCTAATCACGGCGTAGACACGCGTTCCCGTACTGCCAAAGCGCTCAAGCGCCTGCTCGATGGCTGTCAACGTCTCATCGTCAGCCATATCTTCAATGGCCAGCACGATGCCATCGGCAACGCTGCCGGCGTCATTTGCCTTCAAGTCGACTGGGAGGGGGAGTGTAGTGCCGGAAAGCTGTGCATAGGCGGCGATGGCATCCTGCAGGTCCCAAAGCAAAAACTCAAGATCGGCGCTATTGGGAATGCTGATATACGCAATGGTTTGCAGCGTTTTTGGTACATCGCCGCGCGCGGTCGTCTCCATGCCATCTCCTTTCCGGCTCGTTTCCGTTTAGGTTACACCGTCTGGAGGCGCTGGGCGCGCTATCCTAGTGCAACCCTTACGAAAGGAACGCCATGCGTCTGCTCATGAATACCTCGCTTGCCACGCTCAAGCCCTCCGGCATCCGTCGGATTAACGCACTCGCCGCTCAGCACCCGGGATGCATCGCGCTTGCGCTTGGCGAGCCCGATTTTCCCACGCCCGATGTGATTAGTGCCGAGGTGACCGCCGCACTGGACCGCGGTGACACGCACTATCCGCCCAATAACGGTCGCCCCGCCCTGCGCGAGGCGTTATCTGCCTACATGGGGGACGCGGGCCTTATGTTTTCGGCCGACGAGGTCATCCTGACCGACGGCGCGACCGAGGCCCTGTCGGCAACATTCATGGCTATGCTCAACCCCGGCGACGAGGTCATTATCCCCACGCCGGCCTTTGGCCTTTACGAGAGCATCGTCGTGGCCAATCACGCCAAAGCGGTCTTTTTGGATACGGAGCCTGCGCAATTTCAGATTGACGAGGATGCGCTTCGCGCCTGTGTGACCCCGGCGACCAAGGCCGTCGTTATCTGCTCGCCCAACAATCCCACGGGCTGCATTCTCAACGCGGCATCGCTCGACGCCGTGGCGCACGTGGCAGAACAGGCGGGCATCTACGTGGTCTGCGACGACGTATACAACCGCCTGGTTTATGTGGATGGCTACGAGCGCTTTGCCCAGCGCCACCCGGAGCTGCGTGAGCAGACGGTCGTCATCGAGAGCTTCTCCAAGCCCTGGGCCATGACCGGTTGGCGCCTGGGCTGGCTCGCGGCCGCAGCCCCCGCCATCGCCGAGATCGCAAAGGCTCACCAATACTTAGTATCGAGTGCTGTCTCCTTCGAAATGGACGCCGCAGCCCGAGCCCTGACCGTCGACCCCACCCCCATGCTCGAAGTCTACCGAGCTCGTCGCAAACGTGTACTCGCAGCCTTAGAGGCCATGGGCCTCGACGTAGTGGAACCGGCAGGTGCCTTCTACGCCTTCCCCAGCATCAAACAATTCGGCCTAACAAGCGAAGACTTCTGCATCAAAGCCATCAAAGAGGCAAACGTAGCCCTAGTCCCGGGCGACTGCTTCGGCACCGAAGGCCACGTCCGCCTCAGCTATTGCGTTTCCGATAAAGACCTGGACGAAGGCCTCCGCCGCCTGTCCACCTTCCTTTCAACCTTGTAGCCATCAGGGACGCAACATATCAGCCCACCGACTTAAGGCTTATGAGTGGGGGCGCCGGCCAACGGGAAACCGGGCTGCCCCAAAGTCACCGCAGGCCGCGCCGCCGAAGGCCAGGCGCAAGGTTTTCGTAGATTCCGCACGAGCCGAAGAGCACTTAATGTGCTCTTCGTGCGAGCTCAGGACCTGACCGAGCGAAAACCTTGCGCCTGGCCTTCGGCGGCGCGGCCGGATGGTGGAATTGTGTGCAGCCCGGTTTCCCGTTGACCGACGCCGGGGTCCCCGCCATAATACTTTCGGTTCACGCACGAATCCGCTGCCAGAGACAGCCGGCGCAAACGGGTCTTACCCGCGAGCTTAATGGGACTTCCCGCCAGCCGAGGTGGTCGAGTAGATATGTCTTCTCGCCCCCGTCGCTCATGCAGCGCGGGGGCTTTCTTTTTGGACATGCCCCCGTCACGTCCTTGTGGCGGACCGTGCCCGGAAAGAATTCGAGGAGGTGTAATTTATGCCCCAGCAGTACAAAATCGACAAGGTTGCAGAGATCGAGTCCCGTATCGCCGAGAACGCCGGTCTGTTCGTCGTCAACTACAACGGTCTGACGGTTAAGCAGGCTCAGGAGCTGCGTCATCAGCTTCGCGAGTGCGGCGCCGAGATGAAGGTCTACAAGAACAACCTGGTCAAGATCGCTCTCAAGAACCAGGAGCAGCCCGAGCTCGACGAGATCCTCGCCGGCCCCGTCGCTTATGTGTTCTACGAGTCCGAGCCGGTCGAGGCCGCTAAGGCCCTTAAGGACTTCTCTGCTAAGTCCAAGGGCGTCCTTGAGATCAAGGGCGGTATCTCCGACGGCAAGGCCGTTTCCGCTGATGATGTTAAGGCTATCGCCGAGCTGCCCACCAAGGATCAGCTTCTCGGCCAGATCGCCGGTCTCATCTCTGGTTTCGCTCGCGACATCGCTGTCTGCGTCAACGGCGTTTCCTCTGGTCTCGCTCGTTCGATCCAGCAGGTCTCCGAGCAGAAGGCAGCCTAGTTGCTGTTTTCACCCGCGGCGGCAACGCCGCACCCCTGGCGCATTCGCGCCGTGTTTTAACTGATCTCCGTGCATCCGCACGGAAACCGAAAGGACTTAGAAATGGCTAAGCTTACCACCGATGAGATCATCGATGCTCTTAAGGAAATGACCCTTCTCGAGGCTTCCGAGCTCGTTAAGGCTATCGAGGACACCTTCGGCGTTTCCGCCGCTGCTCCTGCCGCTGTTGTCGCCGCTCCCGCTGCTGGCGCTGCTGAGGCCGAGGAGAAGACCGAGTTTGACGTCGTGCTCGAGGGCTTCGGCGACAACAAGATCCAGGTCATCAAGGCCGTCCGTGAGCTCACCAACCTTGGCCTGAAGGAGGCCAAGGAGGTCGTCGAGGGCGCTCCCAAGGCTGTTCTCGAGGGTGCCAAGAAGGAGGACGCCGAGGCTGCCAAGGAGAAGCTCGAGGCTGCTGGCGCTGCTGTCACCCTCAAGTAATCAGGCTTTCTCGCCAGATTCCTTTGCAGACGGGGTTCGCATTGCGAGCCCCGTCTTTTTTGTTTTTCGGTTCCCCGACATCGGTTGCTCAAACTGCCATGTTCTGTGATTTGCGTCGCATCGGGTGCCCTGCCGTTGGGCAATAAAATTGCACCATTCGAGCAATAATTTGCGTTGACCTGCTGAAGAATTGTCTCTGCCTTGTAGCGACATATAGTTCCAGCGGTAAGATGCTTGGGTATCGCAATTTGGTCTGCGGCTGTGCGCCGCACGCACGGGGCGCTTTTGCGCCTGCGAAAGGATCTTTGAATAACATGAAGGCAATCATCCCCGCCGCCGGTCTTGGCACGCGTTTTCTGCCTGGCACCAAGTGCACGCCCAAAGAGATGCTGCCGGTGCTCGACAAGCCGGTCATCCAGTATGTCGTCGAGGAGGCACTCGACCCCGAGGAGGTCGACGACGCCATCATCGTTACCTCGCCCGGCAAGCCCGAGCTGCTGAACTACTTCCAGCCCGACCGTTCGCTCGAGAACCTGCTGCGCGAGCGCGGCAAGAACGCCTATGCCGATGCCGTCGCCCACGCTGGCGGTATGCCGGTCGACTTCCGTTATCAGTACGAGCCCAAGGGCCTCGGCCATGCCATTCGCTCTGCTGCCGACGCCGTTGCAGGGGAGAACTTCCTGGTTCTTCTGGGCGACTACGTTGTGCCTAACCGCGACATCTGCGACAAGATGCTCGCCGTTTCCAAGGAGCACGGTGGCGCTTCGGTTATCGCCGTCGCTGCTTGCTCGCCCGAGGAAGTCAGCCGCTACGGCGTTATCGCCGGCGAGCGCGTCGGTTCGCTCGAGGGCGCCGAGAACGTTGCCGATGCCGAGCCGGGCGCTGTCTGGCGCATCGGCGGTCTGGTCGAGAAGCCCGCTCCCGAGGCGGCTCCGTCCAACCTGTACATCGTCGGTCGCTACCTGCTGAGCCCGCTGGTCATGGACTTGCTGGCAGATCAGCAGGCCGGCAAGGGCGGCGAGATCCAGCTCACCGACGCCATGGCCCGTTCGCTCGACCGCGAGGCCATGTACGCCGTCG
This sequence comes from uncultured Collinsella sp., assembly GCA_900547235.1. Lineage (GTDB taxonomy): Bacteria > Actinomycetota > Coriobacteriia > Coriobacteriales > Coriobacteriaceae > Collinsella. The sequence continues at coordinate 5,250 of URFP01000020.1, forward strand.
TCATCGACCCGCTGTCGGGCTACGACACCGGCACTCCCTCTGGTTGGATGGCCACTAACGCCCTCATGGCTGCAAACGACCCCCGCTTTGCCGATGCCTTCTGGGACGCCATCGACGAGCGCGGCGGATTGATGCGCAAGTAAGCCATCGGGCACCGACATTTACGGGCGTGGACCTCGGTTCGCGCCCGTTTTTTATAAGAGCTGCGATTGCTGGCTCTCTGTTCACAGAAAATATATGAACAGATGTTCGATACACATACATCTACCTGCGTGTTTTCTGTCGAAAAACTTTGCTACTCCAAAAACTCAATCGCGTCAAGGCTTTTCTTGCCCAACGGTCGGTACCTGATAAACTATTAGGTTGCGATAACTGGCGAAGCTATGCCTCGCCAACCCACCGAGCATTTCCGTGAAGGAGGAAAAACCTGGTGACCTACGCATACACTGCCACTGAGCGCAAGCGCGTCAGCTTCGGGAAAATCCCGGAGGCCATGGAGCTCCCCAACCTTATCTCTGTTCAAAGGGAATCCTTTGAGCGTTTTAAGGACGAGGGCCTTCGTGAGGCGTTCAAGGAATCCAGCCCCATCCAGAGCCAGAACCATGTTCTCGAGGTTACCTTCGGCGAGCATCAGTTCGGCGACCCCGCGCACACCGTCGAGGAGTGCCGCGAGAAGGATATGACCTATCAGGCTCCGCTTCTGACCGACGTCCGTCTCACCAACAAGGAGACCGGCGAGATCAAGGAGCAGCTCGTCTTTATGGGCGACTTCCCCATGATGACCGATCAGGGCACCTTCATCATCAACGGTACCGAGCGTATCGTCGTCTCGCAGCTCGTCCGCTCCCCGGGCGTGTACTACAGCTCCGAGATGGATTCGGGCAAGCAGATCTACAAGGCCCAGATCATCCCGTCCCGCGGTGCCTGGCTTGAGTTTGAGGTCGACAAGCGCGACCAGCTCATGGTCTCCATCGACCGTAAGCGCAAGCAGAGCGCCACGATGTTCCTGCGCGCCCTTGGCATCGCCGTCACCAACGACGACATCATCGAGCTGCTCGGCAACTCCGATGTGATCAAGCGCACCCTGGAGCGCGACACCGCCCTCACCCGCGAGGACGCCCTCATCGAGATCTACCGTCGCCTGCGCCCAGGCGAGCCTCCCACCGTGGACGCTTCCCGCAGCCTGCTCGAGGGCCTGCTCTTTAACCCGCAGCGCTACGATCTGGCCCGCGTCGGTCGTTACAAGGTCAACAAGAAGCTCAACCTCACCACCGAGGAAGAGGTCACGGTGCTCACCGACGAGGATATCGTCGCGACGCTGCGCTACCTGCTGTCCCTCGCTGCCGGCGAGCAGGGCTTCAAGGTCGACGACATCGACCACTTTGGCAACCGCCGTATCCGCACCGTTGGCGAGCTCGTCGCCAACCAATTCCGTATCGGCATGAGCCGTATGGAGCGCGTCGTCCGTGAGCGCATGAGCTCCCAGGACATCGACGAGATAACCCCACAGTCGCTCATCAACATCCGCCCGATCGTGGCCTCCATCAAGGAGTTCTTCGGTTCCTCGCAGCTCTCGCAGTTCATGGACCAGGCGAACCCCCTGACCGGTCTGACCCACAAGCGCCGTCTGTCCGCACTCGGCCCTGGTGGTCTTGCCGGTCACAAGTCCGGCTCCAGCCGCCGCACCAACGTGCCGACGGCCGTCCGCGACGTTCACAACTCGCACTACAGCCGCATGTGCCCGATCGAGACCCCCGAAGGCCCCAACATCGGCCTGATCGGCTCGCTCGCCCTTTACGCCCGCGTCAACGAGTATGGCTTCATCGAGGCCCCGTTCCGTCGCGTCGAGAACGGCGTTGCCACCGACCAGATCGACTGGATGACCGCTGACGAGGAAGAGAAGCACGTTATCGCGCCGGCCAACACGCCGCTCGATCCCAAGACCAACGAGTTCATCACGACCGATGCCGAGGGCAAGCTTGTCCGCCCGCACACCGTGATCGCCCGTACCCGCGACTTCGACGGTTCCTTCGGCGCTCCCGCCGACGTGCCCGTCGAGGACGTCGACTACATGGACGTCTCGCCGCGTCAGATGCTCTCCGTCGCAGCCACGCTGATCCCGTTCCTTGAGCACGACGACGCCAAGCGTACGCTGATGGGCGCTAACATGCAGCGTCAGGCCGTGCCGCTGGTTCACCCCGCCGCTCCCTATGTCGGTACCGGCATGGAGCGTCGCGCCGCTCTGGACTCCGGCGAGGTCACCCTGGCCAAGAACGCCGGCGAGGTTATCTTTGCCGACGCCGCCAAGATTATCGTCAAGCATGCCGGCGGCATGGACGAGTATCATCTGGCCAAGTACCAGCGCTCCAACCAGTCCACCTGCATCAACCACCGTCCGCTCGTGCGCGTCGGTGACACCGTTGAACAGGGCGAGCCTCTGGCCGACGGTCCTTCGACCGATCACGGCGAGCTCGCACTGGGCCAGAACCTCACCGTGGCCTACATGCCGTGGGAAGGCTTTAACTACGAGGACGGTATCGTCGTGTCCGAGCGCCTGGTGGCCGAGGACCTGCTGACGACCATCAACATCACCCGTCACGAGATCGACGCCCGCGACACCAAGCTCGGCCCCGAGGAGATCACCCGCGAGATCCCGAACCTCTCCGAGGACATGCTTGCCAACCTCGACGAGGACGGCATCATCCGCATCGGCGCCGAGGTCGGCCCTGGCGACATCCTGGTCGGCAAGGTCACGCCTAAGGGCGAGAGCGCTCTGACCGCCGAGGAGCGCCTGCTGCGCGCCATCTTCGGTGCCAAGGCCCACGACGTCCGCGATACCTCCCTTAAGATGCCTCACGGCGCTTACGGCCGCGTCATCGATGTCGTCCGCTTTAGCCGCGAGAACGGCGACGACCTGGCCCCCGGCGTCAACGAGCAGGTGCGCGTCTACGTCGCCCAGCGTCGTAAGATCCAGCAGGGTGATAAGATCGCCGGCCGCCACGGCAACAAGGGTGTTATCTGTAACGTTCTGCCGGTCGAGGACATGCCCTACATGGCTGACGGTACCCCGATCGACGTTATCCTCAACCCGCTGGGCGTTCCTTCGCGTATGAACGTCGGCCAGCTGCTCGAGTGCCACCTTGGCTGGGCTGCTGCCTGCGGTTGGGATACCGAGCAGGCCGACTCCGACAAGTACGTCCCCGGTCCGTTCTTCACCGCCACGCCCGTCTTCGACGGCGCCAAGGAGGACGAGATCGCCGAGGTCATCCGTCGTGCCAACAAGAACATGCTCAACAAGGCCACCGCTGCCTTTGGCGATCACATGCGCCCCGAGTTCGTCACCCAGCTTGACGAGCGCGGCAAGACCCGTCTGTTCGACGGCCGCACCGGCGAGGAGTTCCGCGAGCCCATTACCGTGGGTACGTCCTACATCCTCAAGCTCGGCCACATGGTCGACGACAAGATCCACGCCCGTTCGACTGGCCCTTACAGCCTGGTTACCCAGCAGCCTCTGGGCGGCAAGGCCCAGTTCGGCGGCCAGCGCTTCGGCGAGATGGAAGTTTGGGCACTGTACGCTTACGGCGCTTCCAACGTCCTGCAGGAGATCCTGACCGTCAAGTCCGACGATACCGTGGGCCGCGTCAAGACCTACGAGTCCATCGTCAAGGGCGAGAACGTTCCTGTCCCGGGTATCCCCGAGTCCTTCAAGGTTCTCGTCAAGGAGATCCGCTCCCTCGCGCTGGACATCGAGCCCATGCACGATGCCGACGAGGACGCCTCCGCCCCTGTGACCGCCGAGGAGACCTCTGCTCTCGACGACCTGGCTGCGCTCGCCGGCGTTGACACCGACGTCGAGGCCGAGGATGCCGAGACCGCCGAGGCACCCGAGGCTGTCGCCGCCACGACCACTGATAAGGAGTAGTTGACTGTGGCAGATTTCGAAGCTACTGATTTTGACTCGGTAAAGATCTCCCTTGCCTCCGCCGACCAGATCCGTTCCTGGTCGCACGGTGAGGTCAAGAAGCCGGAGACCATCAATTACCGTACCCTCAAGCCCGAGAAGGACGGCCTGTTCTGCGAGAAGATCTTCGGTCCCGCCAAGGACTGGGAGTGCTCCTGCGGCAAGTACAAGGGCATCCGCTTTAAGGGCATCGTCTGCGAGCGCTGCGGCGTCGAGGTCACCTCGGCCAAGGTGCGTCGCGACCGCATGGGCCACATCGAGCTCGCCGCTCCCGTGTCCCACATCTGGTACTTCAAGAGCCCCACGAGCTTCCCGATGAGCCGTATGCTCGACATCAAGTCCAAGGACCTCGAGAAGGTTCTGTACTTTGCCAGCTACATCATCACCGAGGTTGACTACGAGGCTCGCGAGGCCGACGCCGACGACCTGCGCGAGGAGCTCGCCGCCGATCTGGAAGAGATCGATGCCGAGTGCGCCCGCCAGATCGAGTCCCTCAAGGAGCAGGGCGACCCCGAGAACTTTGACGAGTTCTCCGACGAGGAGCCGCTGACCCCCGAGGAGATCGCCTCTGGCATCGTCGATATCGAGGAAGAGTGCAAGGACGAGAAGCAGCTCCGCACGGACGCCTTCAACGCCTTCATGAAGCTCACCGAGCGCGACCTCATCTCCGATGAGCCGCTGTTCCGCGAGATGACCCGTTACTACTCCATGTACTTCAAGGGTGGCATGGGTGCCGAGGCCGTCCGCGACCTGCTCGCTGCCATCGACCTCCCCTCCGAGGCCGAGAAGCTCAAGGCCATCATCGCCGACGAGGATTCCCAGAAGCAGAAGCGCGAGAAGGCCGTCAAGCGCCTTGAGGTCGTTGACGCCTTCCTGAAGGGCGGCAACAGCCCCGCGAACATGATCCTGGACGTCATCCCGGTCATTCCGCCCGATCTGCGCCCGATGGTCCAGCTCGACGGCGGCCGCTTCGCCGCGTCCGACCTCAACGACCTGTATCGTCGCGTGATCAACCGTAACAACCGACTCAAGCGCCTGCTCGACCTGGACGCCCCTGCGATCATCGTGAACAACGAGAAGCGCATGCTCCAGGAGTCCGTGGACGCCCTGTTCGACAACGGCCGTCGTGGTCGCCCGGTCTCTGGCCGTGGCGGTCGCCCGCTCAAGTCGCTCGCCGAGGCCCTCAAGGGCAAGCAGGGCCGTTTCCGTCAGAACCTGCTGGGTAAGCGTGTCGACTACTCCGGCCGTTCGGTTATCGTTACCGACCCCAAGCTGCTGCTGCACCAGTGCGGTCTGCCCAAGACCATGGCGCTGGAGCTCTTCAAGCCCTTCGTCATGAAGCGCCTGGTCGAGCTTGGCAAGGTCGAGAACATCAAGGGTGCCAAGCGCGCTATCGACCGCGGTGCCACCTTTGTGTGGGATATCCTCGAAGAGGTCATCGACGGTCGCGTCGTGCTGCTCAACCGCGCACCGACCCTGCACCGTCTGTCCATCCAGGCCTTTGAGCCGGTTCTGGTCGAGGGCAAGGCTATCCACCTGCACCCGCTGGTCTGCTCGCCCTTCAACGCCGACTTCGACGGCGACCAGATGTCTGTCCACGTGCCGCTGTCCAGCCAGGCTCAGGCCGAGGCTCGCGTGCTTATGCTCTCTGCGAACAACCTGCGCTCGCCGGCATCCGGCAAGCCGGTTAACATCCCCTCGCAGGACATGATCATCGGTGTGTACTACCTGACCCAGGTCCGCGACGGTCTGCCGGGCGAGAACCACGTGTTCGCCAGCTTCGACGACGCGCTGCACGCCTATGACTGCCGCTCCGAGGTCGACATGCAGGCCAAGATTCAGGTCCGCGTGTCCGCTGCCGACGCCAATGTCATCAACGAGGACGGCACCCGTATCTTCCGCGTCAAGAATGGCAAGAACGAGTTTGTCGACTACGACGTCACCGGTAACAAGACCGCACGCTTCGAGACCTCTATCGGTCGCATCATCTTCAACCGCCAGTGCCTGCCCGAAGACTACGAGTTCATGAACTACAAGATGGTCAAGGGCGACGTGGCCAAGCTGGTTGCCGACTGCTGCGATCGTTACCCCGAGGCCAAGGTCGGTCCGATCCTCGACGCCATCAAGTACTCTGGCTTCCACTACGCTACCCGCGCCGGCCTCACCATCTCGGTGTGGGACGCTCTCATCCCTGCCGAGAAGCAGGAGCTGCTCGACCGCGCCCAGGCTAACGTCGACCAGATCAACGAGTACTTCGAGGAGGGCTTCATCAACGAGACGGAGCGCCACATCGAAGTCGTTAACGAGTGGACCGCTTGTACCGACAAGGTCGCAGCGCTCATGCTCGACTTGTTCGACGAGGAGAACCCGCTCTACATGATGGCCGACTCCGGCGCCCGTGGTTCTAAGACCCAGCTGCGTCAGCTCGGCGGCATGCGTGGCCTGATGGCAGACATGTCCGGCGAGACGATCGACCTTCCCATTAAGGCGAACTTCCGCGAGGGCCTGCTGCCGCTCGAGTACTTCATTTCGACCTACGGCGCCCGTAAGGGCCTGGTCGATACCGCATCCCACACCTCGGACTCTGGTTACCTGACCCGTCGTCTGGTCGACGTGGCCCAGGACGTCATCGTCCGCGAGGAGGACTGCGGTACGCACGAGGGCGTCACCTACAACCTCATCATCCCCGGCACCACCGACCTCAACACCGACCTCGTCGGCCGTTGCTTCATTGAGGACGTCGTGGCTCCCGATGGCACCGTGCTCTTTGAGCAGGACGGCTACATCGAGAAGGTCGCTGACATCCAGAAGATGGTCGATGCCGGCCTTAAGAAGGTCAAGCTTCGCGCGCTGCTCACCTGCCGCTCCAAGTACGGCGTGTGCCAGAAGTGCTACGGCTGGGATCTTTCCACCCGTCGTCCGGTCGCCATCGGTACCGCGGTCGGCATTATTGCCGCCCAGTCCATCGGCGAGCCCGGTACGCAGCTTACGATGCGTACCATTCACTCCGGCGGCGTCGCTGGCGTCGACGATATTACGCAGGGTCTGCCTACGGTCAGCCGTATGTTCGATATCGTCGGCAACGTCAACGAGAAGATCCTGGGTCGCGAGGCCGAGCTGGCTCCGTACTCTGGTCACCTCTCGATTAAGCCCGAGAAGTCCGAGTACGTGCTGACGCTCACCGACTCCGAGGATCACACCCGTGTCCTCGACGAGCGTCGCGTCCCCGCTTCGGTGCGCTTCATGCCCGAGATCGAGGACGGCTGCGAGGTTCGCGCTGGCGACCAGATCACCAAGGGCTTCGTCAACTTCCGCAACCTGCGCAAGCTGACCGACATCGAGTCGACGATGCACACCTTCGTCGAGAGCGTCAAGGACGTCTACACCAGCCAGGGCGTCGACCTGAACGACAAGCACATCGAGGTGCTCGCACGCCAGATGCTGCGTCGCGTTCAGATCACCAACCCCGGCGACTCCAAGTACCTGCTTGGTCAGTACGTCGACCGCTACGAGTTTGCCGACGAGGTCGAGCGCGTTGCCCGTCTGGGCGGTCAGGCTCCTGTGGCCGAGCCCGTCATCCTGGGTACGCTCAAGGTCGCGTCCAACATCGACTCCTGGCTGTCGAGCGCTTCGTTCATTCGTACCGCTGGCGTCCTTACCGAGGCTGCCATCGAGGGCAAGGTCGACCACCTGCTCGACCTTAAGTCCAACGTCATCGTCGGTAAGAAGATCCCGGCTGGTACCGGCCTCAAGCCGTACGCCAACGCCAAGCTGACGTATCGCACGGCCGACGGCTACGTGGACATCGACGGCCCGGCTTCGCCCAACGCCAAGTCGCTGCCCGAGTGGGCTCCTGTGGAGCTCAAGGACCTGGACGAGCAGCTCCCGCAGCAGCTCGACTGGGCCGGCTACGACGAGTTCGGTGGTGCTGACGGTTCGTTCACCCGCAACGGCCATACCATCTCCGCCGAGAAGGCTCGCCTGTACCTGTTCGACGACCTGGGCGTGTCGCAGCGTTGGACCAACAAGTTCAGCGAGGTCGGCATCGAGACGGTCGGCGACCTGGTCGGCAAGTCCGAGGAGGATCTGCTGCGCATCGATGGTATCGGTGCTAAGGCGATCGAGGAGCTCCGTGACGGCCTGGAGGCCCACGACCTGCTCTACATCCTCGAGAACAACGACGACGTTGCCGACGAGGAAGACCTCTCGCAGCTGCTGCAGATGGTCTTTAGCCCCGACGGTCCGGACGATATCCTGCTGGGTACCTCCGCTCCGACGCATCACGCCGACGCCGACGAGGAGCTCCTGGGCGCCCCGATCGACGACAAGAAGGCTCCCGCCAACGGCGCGATCAACGAGGACATGGCGTCCCTCGACGAGCTGCTCAACCAGCTCGTGGACACCGACGACGCCGAAGAGGCCAAGGACAACGACGAGGAGTAATTAGTTCCGCCGTTCTAACGAACGGCGGCGACCTCCGTCGCTGCGCGGCCCCCAGAGCTACAATCTGTCATTCAAAAGGCAGGGCATGACCAAAAGGTCAATGCCCTGCCTTTTTCATGCCACCTTGTACGCTCTGGGGGCCGCTCGCTTGCGTATGCTCAACCTGTTGCGTTCCGTTGATCCCTTGCCAAAAAGGGACAGGTTTATTTGGTCGGTTTTTCATGCTTGAATTTGAAACATTTCGCCCGACAAGAGCGTATCTATGGTGAGGGCCTCATCGAGAACCATTAATGTCACCGGGAGGTGATTATGGAAGAACAAGCTTTTAGACAGGCGGTCGAAGACCACCGGGATGTCGTGTTTCGGATCGCATTGACGTATCTGCGTGATCGCGCTGACGCCGACGATGTCGCTCAAGACGTCTTTCTTAAGTTGCTCAAAAGCGACGCGCAATTTGAAAACTGGGAGCATCTTCGTCGATGGCTTATCCGGGTCACGATCAATGAATGTAAATCTCTCTTTCGAAAGCCGTGGAGGCGCGTGGAGGATATTGAGAATCTGGCCGATTCGCTTTCGACGGCGCAGGAGGAGACCAAGGCGGTCCTGTCAGACGTTATGCGACTTCCGGAGCGATTCCGTATTCCTATCGTGCTCTATTACTATCTGGGTTTCTCGACTTCAGAAATTGCCGAGTTACTGCATGTGCCAGCCGCGACCGTTCGAACGCGTTTAGCTCGCGGCAGATCGAAGCTCAAGTTCATCCTAGAGGAGGGCGACCGTGAAATCCAACCAGATCAAGCAGGCCTTCGAGTCCGTCCAAGCCGATAGCGATCTTGCTGACCGTGTTCTTTATGCCGCTGCTGGCGAGCCGCTTCGCCGAAAGGGTCACGCGAAGCCTCTGTATGTTGCCGTAATCGGATGTCTTGCCGGAGTGCTGGCGACCGGAGGGGTCGCCTACGCTGTTGTCAATTCCAGTTATTTTGCCTCTGCCTGGGGAAACCATGGCAACGGAGAGTCCGTTACCTGGACAAATGGCGGCTCGTCGGGGACGAAATATACCTACACCAGAGAGTTTGGTGATGGTATCGCGCCCCAAAGCCTGGAGGGTGCAGTCCAGAAGGTCAATCTGTCCGTCGAGGGCAACGGCTATACGCTCGACATTCATGAGATGGCAATCGACGAGAACGGTTGCGGTGCTGTGACGTTTACATTGTCCAATCCGAATGGCGTTAACTACTACAAGCCGGCGGCAGAGCTTGGCGAACTTGTTCTCTATGGTGAAGAAGAAGGGGGCGTCAGTACACCCAGCATGAACTTCGGCGAGGAATGGGCTGATACACGCTGCACCATTGATAAAGACACATCAAGCGACACGGTCATTAACGGCACGATGTACTTTGCATCTTGGAATCGCGATCGAGATTTACGACATGCGGTCACCTGGAATATCAGTTGGACGGAGGGCAAAGGTGAGGATGCGAAGGTGATCGAGGTATCGACGCCAGGGTTTAACGTCGGAGCGCACGTCGATACAAAGGAGCTCCGCTCCGACGACTCGCCTCTCGAGATCAGCCCGTTTTCCATCCAGACGCACATAGATGATCTGGGCTATGAAGCAGTTGATCATAAACTGACCGTCAGCTACAAGGATGGATCGGAGCAGATTATCGAAGATGACGACGCAGGGGCGTACAATTTCTATGTTTCGATGGCGCGCAATAGCGGAGAGAACATTTGGGTGCCAACGAAGTTGATTGATGTCGACCAAGTGGTCTCGGTAACCCTCGAGGGCGCGAGGTACACATCAACGGGGGAGACCGAAACGAAAGTACCCTTTACCATCGTCTATTCGTAAGGTCTAGGCCGCTTCCCAAGAGGGGAAGCGGCCTATTTTGCGTTACATGGACGGCTGGAATGGGCACTTGCGCACAGGCGGGGATTCCTTTTATGGAGGCTTTGCGGAAATATAGCTATTTTGGGATACGCCCGGCGGCGTGGTCTGTTGACGGCACAGCTAACGCCACGTATCCTATCGAACTGCGTGTTTCGTAGGGGGATGCTGACCCCTCGATTCAAGCCGTTGCACTTTACAGAAAGCTGGAATCATTCGAGAAGGAGTACGCTTTGCCTACTATTAACCAGCTGGTTCGCCAGGGCCGTCGTTCCGTGCCCAAGAAGTCCAAGAACGCTGCTCTGCAGCACAACTCCCAGAAGCGCGGCGTGTGCACCCGCGTCTTCACCACGAGCCCCAAGAAGCCGAACTCGGCTCTTCGTAAGGTTGCCCGTGTTCGCCTTGTCAACGGCATCGAAGTTACTGCTTACATCCCGGGTGAGGGCCACAACCTGCAGGAGCACTCCATCGTGCTCGTCCGCGGCGGTCGTGTCCGTGACCTCCCTGGTGTCCGTTATCACGTCATCCGTGGCGCCTACGACGCTGCTCCGGTCCAGAACCGTATGCAGGCCCGTTCCAAGTACGGTGCTAAGCGCCCCAAGGCTAAATAAGCCAGATAACGTTTTGATACTTTCGCCGTGTGCCGCCTTGAGCGCCGCACGGTAGACACTTAAGGAGATTTCACATGCCGCGTCGTGCAGCAGCTAATCGTCGTGAGGTTCAGCCTGACGCCGTTTACAACAACCGCCTGGTGACTCAGCTCATCAACAAGGTCCTTCTTGACGGCAAGAAGGCCACCGCTGAGCGCATCGTTTACACCGCTTTCGAGATCGTTGCCGAGAAGTCCGAGGGTGGCGACGCTCTCGCTACCTTCAAGAAGGCTATGGACAACGTCAAGCCCACGCTCGAGGTTAAGCCCAAGCGTGTCGGTGGCGCTACCTATCAGGTCCCGATGGAGGTCAACTCCCGTCGTTCCACCGCTCTGGGTATCCGCTGGATCGTCAACTTCTCCCGCGCTCGCAAGGAGAAGACCATGGCCGAGCGTCTCGCCAACGAGATCCTCGACGCCTCCAACGGCCTGGGCGCTTCCGTCAAGAAGCGTGAGGACGTCTTCAAGATGGCCGAGGCCAACCGCGCGTTCTCTCACTATCGTTGGTAAGTTAAGGTAAGGAACTAACATGGCTAAGCCTAAGTACAAGCTTTCCGATACCCGTAACATCGGCATCATGGCCCACATCGATGCCGGTAAGACCACCACGACCGAGCGTATTCTTTACTACACCGGTAAGACCCACAAGATCGGTGAGGTCCATGAGGGCGCTGCCACCATGGACTGGATGGTTCAGGAGCAGGAGCGCGGCGTAACCATTACCTCCGCTGCTACCACCTGCTTCTGGAACAAGGACGGCAAGGACTACCGCATCCAGATCATCGACACCCCGGGCCACGTTGACTTCACCGCCGAGGTCGAGCGCTGCCTGCGCGTCCTCGATGGCGCTGTCGCCGTCTTCGACGCCGTTGCCGGCGTTCAGCCCCAGTCTGAGACCGTTTGGCGTCAGGCTTCTACCTTCAACGTTCCCCGCATCGCCTTCATCAACAAGTATGACCGCGTGGGCGCTGACTTCTTCAACGCTATCGAGACCATGAAGGATCGTCTCGACGCTAACGCCGTGGCCGCTCAGGTCCCGATGGGCGCCGAGGACAACTTCTGGGGCGTCATCGACCTGGTCACCATGACTGCATGGGACTTCAAGGCCGACGAGAAGGGCATGACCTACCCCGAGCCGATGGACGAGATCCCGGCTGAGTTCGCCGACATCGCTGCCACCAAGCGCGAGGAGCTCCTCGACGCTGCTGCCAGCTTTGACGACGAGCTCATGGAGAAGATCCTCATGGAGGAGGACTTCACCGTCGAGGAGCTCAAGGCTGCTCTGCGTAAGGGCGTTCTGGCCAACGAGCTCAACCTCGTCTTCGTGGGCTCCGCCTACAAGAACAAGGGCGTCCAGGAGCTGCTCGACGCTGTCGTCGACTACCTGCCCAGCCCGCTCGACGTTGAGGCCGTCACCGGTACCGATCCGGACACCGGCGAGGAGATCCAGCGTCATCCTTCCTTCGACGAGCCCTTCTCCGGCCTGGTCTTCAAGATCATGACCGACCCGTTCGTCGGTAAGCTCACCTACGTCCGCGTTTACTCCGGCCGCGCCGAGTCCGGCTCCTACGTTGTCAACGCTTCCAACGGTCAGCGCGAGCGCCTCGGCCGCATCCTCGAGATGAACGCCGCCGAGCGTATCGACCGTGACGACGCTGCCGCCGGCGACATCGTCGCTTGCGTCGGATTCAAGAACTCCACCACCGGTGACACCCTGTGCGCCGAGGGCAAGGAGATCGTCCTCGAGAAGATCGAGTTCGCTAAGCCCGTTATCGACGTTGCCATCGAGCCCAAGACCAAGGCCGAGCAGGACAAGATGTCCCTGGCTCTGACCAAGCTCGCCGAGGAGGACCCGACCTTCCAGGTGTCCACCAACCACGAGACCGGCCAGACCATCATCGCCGGCATGGGCGAGCTGC
>URFP01000021.1:0-17225 GCA_900547235.1 uncultured Collinsella sp.
GGCATCGACCTGCGCCGATGCCCCTAACGTGGACACACTTTTTGTCCTATAAGCCCAAGGTGGCGGGGAAGGGAATCGCGTCCGCGCGCTGCGCGGACGGACCGCTGCGGCGCTTACGCGCCTTGCGAGCTACGCTGGCAAACGCTTACGCGTTTACTCGGCTCCGCGCCCTCACGGGGTTCGATTCCATGTGGGGGCTGCATAAAAGAAAAGGACCCCTTTGCAGAGGTCCTAGTCAATTCAAGGTGGCGGGGAAGGGAATCGAACCCCTGACACGAGGATTTTCAGTCCTCTGCTCTACCAACTGAGCTACCCAGCCATTTGAGGTGTGCCTTGTTTCAAGGCTTGATTAGTATAACCAAGGACGCGTTCCGGTCAACCGAGAATTTCAAAAAAGTTTTTGAGCACAGCCTCGGTTCTTTAAATCGGCACGTCAGAGGCATCAGCCGGCAGCAAGAAGTTTTTCGCTCAGAGCCGCACGGGCAAACTCACTTGGCGTCATCCCCTCGGCAGCCGCCCGTCGACGAATGGCCTCCTTCATTCCCAGAGGAATCTTGACCGACAGCGTTGCCGTCCCCTCACCTGAGAGTGGGGGCCGTCCATGCACGATCCCACCAACGGTGTGTTCGCCATCCGGAAACTCTCCGCGCTCGTACGACTCGCACCACGCGTCAATCATTTCATCCGTTACAACCTGACCATTAGCGGCCGTATACGTCTTGCCCATCATCGACCCCTTTGCCGAGCCCGTTCAATCTCCTGCCAAAATTTCTTCTGGACTGGAGACAAGGCATGAATGATAAGCCCCCACGGACAAGCTCGACCGCGACAAGCTCCACGCTTCGTCCGTCTGGGAGCCATCCAATCGCAAGCCATCTCGGCGGCTCGTCCTTCGGCTCGCGACGAATGCACTCAGTAACCGCAAGCCAAGCGCTAAGCACCTGCTTTTCCGTCAGGTGCTTTTTAGCGTTGGGATGGATCTCAACATCCATGCATCTTCTCCTCCATCTTACCCAATTTCGTATGACGAAAGTCCGCTGTCGCCAATTCTTAAGCCGGCACGCGTTGGAGAGCAGGGGTCGAAACAATGATTGAAGGACGCTCTAGTACGGCCCAGGCGCCGGGGCAGGAGCACATACGCCAGGGACGTACGTTTTCGTAGCATACGAGGACATAGCCACGTGCATCGATAAAGGCGATATCGATGGGATAGGCCATAAAACACGTATGGACCGAAGAGCAGCGTGGAAATGCCATGACGAGCGGCAGACCGTTGGCGGCAACCGGACACCGTCCCAGCATGCCGCGCAGGCGCACGGCAAACGACTCCGCCACCGCAAACTCGGCCGGCGTCCAGCCCAGCCTATTGAGTGCCCGCGCGTAGGCGATGTAGGACGAGACCGCGGTCACATGACCACCCCCGGACGCCATGGATCGACCGTCACCGCGCGCTCGTGCGACAACGTTGTCGGCGCCCCCAGCGGAACGCCAGCGATGCTGAGAGAAGTCGGCCACGGCTCATAGTGCATGGTGCAGGTGTAGGTCCTAAACGTACCGGATAGGGAGAGCAGGCCACCATCCGATGCCTCCGCGCCTTGCTCGCTCGACACTTCGATCTGCAAGTCATAGCCCTCCATGGCATTCAGAATTTGAGTCTGAACCGTCGCCGAGGCATCGGCAGAGCTTTCGTCGCCCTCCCCCTCCGACGCCACGGCGTGCGCCAACACGATGTCGGGCACCACGCGGTCGAAGCGCGCGACAGCGCTGGCAAAGATCATGACGTTGTACACGATGAGTGCCAGCACCAGCAAAACGGGCGTAACCACTGCCATCTCCACCGTCGCTTGGGCGCGCTCCTCGCGCAGACGCATGCGGATACTCATTACGACCCACCGCCCAGAGCGCCAACCAGCGTGGCGACATCGACGGTGAGCGGGATGGAGCCGCCGCCGGGCAGAGGAATCTCCGCAAGCGTGAACATCGTACCGCTGATGGTGCGTTCGACTTGATATTCCAACGCCTCGCAAAGCGCCTTGGGATCGGTCACGCCCAACGGAATACTTCGCAGTTTGTCTTGCGCTTGAGAGAGGCCAGCAATGTCAGACCCCGGGCTCTTAATGACGTTGGCGGAATCGGTCAGCACCGGCTTTCGCAGGCGCAAGTCGCACGGTTCCAAACCCAGCGCCGCCACGGACGCCGAAACGGTATCGCCGAGCCACGATGCAATGGAGCCCAACGCGCCGCTGCCCCCTCCTAGGCCTTTAATCATCTCGTCCATAAGTTCGTCGGCCGAACCTTGGATGTCTCCGTATCCCACAAGCAGCCGTCCCCAGACATCCATGACGCCGTCGAGCACGCCGGCAACGCCGCCCGAGCGTTCCTTCAATGTCGAGAAAAATCGCGAAAGCACGTTGTTTTGCGCCGTCGCCCCATCGGGCGCCAGCACCGCGGCAGAGATGGCACCGCGATCGCCAAGTCTGACTGCCGTGTTAAACGAAGAGTTGAGTTCATCGGAGCTCGAGATGGCACCCGAAACCGCAAAGGCAACCACGCCGTTGCGACCGGGCGGAGCGATACGCGGGCGCTCACCGGAAAGTTCTTTGATGGCGGTATCGAACGCATTGCCCGCACGGTCGGCTTCGTCCTCGGTCTGACGCTCGAGCTCGAGCTCCTTGTTGCGACAGTCGACGTAGTCCTCCAGGGCGTCTTTAAACTTGTCAAAGTGATACTCGAAGCCGTTTTCGATAGAGGTTGAAGGCGCCGCAACAGCACCAAGCGACAAAACGCCAAAATGGCATTTGCTGCATTTATCCTGTCCATCGTAATCGGCAACCGAAGCAAATCCGCTCGGCGTCCCTTTCTTATAGTTAGGGCAGGTCGTCCCGTAATGCAGATACGCCTTGTCATCGTTCACGCTAGTCGGCCACACCGCATCGGTATAGAGTTCCGTCGCCCGAACCTCATCAGAGTTGCGCGGCAGCAGCGGAATATAGGAGGAAACCCTGTCTCCGTTCTCGGTTATATATGCCCGATCGACCTCCGCGTTCGCATAGGTATAAAACGCCTTACGCGCCGCAGACTCTGCCTTCATCTCGACACTCGAGCCCTGGGGCTTCTCATTTGTCAGACGCCAATGGTAGTAGTCCTTCGCGCGATCAAGGGCAACTTGAGGCTCCCACGTAACGCTCGATGAGTAATGCGGATTTTGAACACCGGAAAGATCCGTTAGGCTTTTCGCGCGCTCCCACATGCAAGAACAGCTGCCGACCGAGCCCTTGTCAGACCCACCACAATCCGCCAGCCAAGCACGCTCTTTAGCCTTCGCCGTGTCCTCAGAAGCCTTCCGCAGCTCCTCGGCCGCACGCTCTAAATCATCTGATGTGTCTTTAATGGTATCGGTCGAGATCTCTGACCCTTTGATCGCAGCGAAGTCCGACTCGGATGTCCTGGGCACGGCAAGCGCCGTACCGGTATAGGTCACACTATCGGTATCCTGCGCCGACACCGCCTGCGTGGCACGCGCGGCGATCAGATACGGCAGAGCCGTCTCGATTTTCTGTAAGCCTTCCGATGCGCTTTTGGCAAACTTGTTGCGCGTTTTAATGATCTCGATCCCGGTGTCGACCATATTGCCGGCAACCGGCTCGGCACCCGGGATGAGGATGGCGACCAGGCCCGTCCCGATCGTGGCAAACCCCGCCAGCCCCAGACTCAAGATACTCGCATCAACCACCGTGGCAGCCGTGTGATAGGACGACACCACGTTGGCACCCGCCAGCGCGCCGCTATCAGCCGCCACCTGGGTGTCCCCGGCACGCGACATGCTCCATATCGCCGCGGTCGACGAAAACAACAATGTGAGCACCACTAGGATGACCACGGCAGAAGAAAGCGTGGTATAGGCACCGTCTTCGATAAACAGATCGACACCGGCTCGACCCATAAAGCCGCCTCGCTTGCGATGGCAGCTCGGACGGTGCGTCAAAACGCGTCTAGACCAGAAACGCTTAATCCCATGCAGCAATCCACGAATCATAATCTCCCTCCAGCCATTCGGGACGCGATTGATACGAGACATCGACCTTGAGCTCAACGTAGCCGCCCTCGGCGGTACCACCCATAGCCTGCACAAACGCACCGATCACAGGCAACGGCTTGACCTCGCCGGAAACGGACACGGACGAGGCGCCACCCGCACCGACCCGGCCAAGCTCGATATCCCACGACAACGGCCCGCCGGCATGAAAGATCGAAACGTTGGGCACTGCGGCAAGTCGGCGGCGGGTGAACTCCTTAAGATCGTCGTCCTCCGCCGTCGTCGTGGTCATGAGCCGCGCGGTCTCGGCGGCGGCAGACTCCATGACCGCGCGCGTATAGAGCAGACACACCGGTTGCAGTGCGAGAAGGATGAGCGTCAGAAACGTCGGCAGCAAAAAAGCGGCCTCGACCGTAGACTGCGCCCGGTCCTCGCGCGCGATATCAATACAGCGCGATGTCCTCAGCACCCGCAGCAGCGTCGACAACCGATGTCGAGGTGACGCCGTGAGACGCCGCCCGCTCGACCAGCGCCGCCAAGCGCCCATCGGTGCCAGCACGCCAAAGCCCCGCAATCGCCAGCACGATCGATAACAGCGCCACCGTGACGATGGCGTATTCCACAGTCGCTTGGGCAACCTCCTCACGCAGAACGCCATGCATTTCACGACCCCTCCTTTGAGCTTATTGTTTGCGGGACCAGGCGCACGGCGCGCAGACGACACGAAGCATCGCCAGTATCCGCAGCAACCGTCACCATATCGACCCAGCCGCGTCCGTCACGCACGATGGCGCCCCACACGTTTCCCTTGATGTCGAGATAGCCGCTCAGAGCAAGTTGCGCCGTGGGTACCTCGCGATAGGCACGCAGCATATCCGCCGCCGCTTCGGTCATCGGTCGGTCCTCGGACCATGCAAGCCGGACCGCAATCGCGTTGCCCTCAGGCGAATCCGTCGCAGTGCCAGACCGCTTGTCGAGCGTCCGCAGAAAGGTTTGCGCCGTGACAGCGACATCCGAATCGTCCGCATCTCGCATCTCATCTTTTTGAGACGCCACCGCCGAATCTGAGCCCAAATCGGAGGCGGTCCCAGGACGCTGCTGCCGCGCGGCGTTAAGCCCCCAAAGCACCGCCGCTATCGCCACGGTCAGGCAAGCAAACACCAGCAGCACCCCGATGGGGCTCTCGCCCTCTACAGGCTGTTGATGCCCTCGCTGATAGCGTTCCATAGATCTTGGACCTTGCCCTTAAATGCGACGATGGCGATAATCGCGATCACCACGAGCACGCCGACCAAGATGGCATACTCGGTGGTACCCTGTGCACTCTCCTCCTGCAATAGTTCCTTGGCGCGCTGACGAACATGTGCCGCCCGGCAAAACGCCCAGCCCTGGACCTTGCCAGCAGCGTCAGTCATCGTGTTCATGTATTCCTCCCTACATCATCCCGCCTGCTCCCAGCAGCGGGCCCAATATGGACAGAAGCAACGCCGGCAAGATGAGCGTGCCGGTGGGAATCAGCAGCTTGACGGGTGCACGCTCGATCTCGCGCTCGACCGCGGCGCGATGAGCCGCACGGATCTCGCGACTTTGAGCGGCCAGCGTCTCGGCAAGTGGGGCACCCAGGGCGAGCGCCTGCCCCACCGTGATGGCAAAGGTCTCGAGCGCTCGCACGTCCAGGTCGCGCGCGGCGGCCAACAACTCGTCCTCACGCGTGCCCACGCCCACCTGCCACGCCATGCAGGCGCGCTCAAGGCGAAGAGCCAGCACTGACCGGCGGTTGGCGCAGAAAATCTCAAGCGCCGCATCAAACGAAAGACCGGCCGAAAGACCCAAGCGCACAACATCGATCATCTCGGACACTTCGCCGAGCGACACTCGCGCCGGGCCGCCCGCTCCAACCGCGCCCTTCACTCGCGCGGTCAGAGCATCGACCACCGAGCGACCCGCGGCAGCGACCAGCACCGCCTCGCGCTTGCAGGCCCCTGCGATCTTGCGTGCATCCGCCCGATCCAAACCCGTCGCGACAAATACACTCAGGGCGCACAGGCAAGCCGCAACTGCAACCGGGGCGCTCATAGCTCCACCCGCATAATGCGCCGGATAACCACCAGGGCAACGGCGTTGAGGGCAAGACCCAGCACCACAGCGCCCGCGCCGGCAGGCGTCGCAAGACCGCGACGAAAATCTGCCGAAAGCAGCGCCAACACCGCGCACATGCCCGCCGGCATCGCCGCGACCATATGCGCAGACATGCGAGCCTGCGACGTCTTAACATCCAGGCGGCGCTTGAGCTCAATGCGCTCCCCCACCATGCTCGACGCCTCGGACAGTAAGTCGGCAAGCGGAGCGCCGGTGCGCCGAGACACCTTAAGCGCCAAGGTCACAAGCGAAAGACCGGGGGCGTCGATACGCACGAGCAAGTCATCGAGCGCGTCGGTCGCCGAGATGCCGCAATCGATCGCCGCCGCCACCCGCAAAAACTCGGTATGCACTGGCTCTTGCGCATGAGCGCCCACAAAGCGCATGCCCTGGGCCAGCGAATGTCCCGAGGCAAGCGACATGGAAAGTGCGGTAAACGCCTCGGGCATTGCCTCTTCTGCATCGTGTTGCTCGCGCCGGCTCTCAAAGCCATCCCGAGCGGCACCAACGGCAAACGGAGCAACAAGTCCCAAGGCAAATCCGAGGGGCGATAACGACACCATCGTTAGTAAAACGCAGCAGAGACCGCTCGATAGCAGCAGAAACGCCAAACGTCCCGAAGCATCTTCGATCACGAGGCCAAGGCGATGCGCCGGAGCCAGCGATGCCCACGAACGGGCGATCTTTTTCAGCAGATCGTTTTCCACCAGCTCACGCGGCAGCTTCTCTGCCACCGTCTCGAGCGCCTGACGTGCCAGCTCCGCCGGCGGTACCTGCGGCACACGAGGTTCCGCCCCGCACGCCGTCGCGACAGAAAGCCCTGCCAAGCCCCCTACGACGAGGGGCACAGTGATCTCCATTCGTCCACCTCCTCTTGTGTGAGCGTCCCCGACCGCAGGCCTTCTGCGATAAACGGCGGCTCGCGGTCAAGCGTCCAGGTGCGCTCGGCGGCATCGAACGTCACATAGCGCTCGAGCTCTACGCCGCCCGATGCGGCGCGTCGCACCCCCGAATACGAGGAGACGAAACGCCTGCCATCGGCGTGACGCTCGGACATCACGATGCCGTCGAGCGCCATGGCAATCTGCTCCTCGATGAGCTCGCTCGGCAGATCGATGCCATAACGTGCAAGCAACGTCAGACGCACCACGGTCTCCTGTTCTGAACCCGCATGAAGTGTGGTGAGCGACCCGTCGTGGCCCGTGTTCATGGCCTGCAACATGTCGCAGCACTCGGCACCGCGCACCTCGCCCACCACGATGCGGTCGGGGCGCATGCGCAGGGCATTAGTTACCAGGTCGCGGATCGTCACCGCGCCCTCGCCCTCAATTGAAGCCTCGCGCGCCTCTAGGCGCACCACGTGCGGATGATGTGCAAACTTGAGCTCAGCAGAGTCCTCGATCGTCACGATGCGCTCGCCGGTGGAAATCTCACATGACAACGCGTTGAGCAGGGTGGTCTTACCAGATCCCGTGCCTCCCGCAACCGCCAGGTCCTGTCGCAGCGACACCGCACACGACAGCAGCTGCGCATACCAAAGCGGCAGCGACCCCAGCCCCACAAGCTCGTCCAGCGAGCAGATACGGTCCGAGAACTTTCGGATGGTGAGAATCGGTCCGTCAATCGCCACAGGCGGAATCACCGCGTTGACGCGATAGCCCGTTTTGAGGCGGGCGTTGACGATGGGGCTGCGCTCGTCGATACGGCGACCAAGTGGCGAGATAATGCGGTCGATAAGCACACGGATCTGCTCATCATCCTCAAACGCATGCTCGATGGGGTACAAGACGCCGCCGCGTTCAAAGAAAGCCGAGCGGCAGCCGTTGATCATGATCTCGGTAACGGTGTCGTCCTCGATGAGCGGCTGCAACGGCCCCAAGCCCACCACGTCATCCAAAATCTCGTCGATGATGGTCTCGCGCTCGGGCGTCGCGAGATCGGTCGGCTCCTCAACATTGAGCGCCGCCTCCACCGCAGGACGCAATTCCGAGCGGGCAAGTGCCGGGTCGATATAGGCGCTGATACGCGCCACTTCGTCGTAACCCATGCGGTCCATCACGGCGCGCTTGGTGCGTCGTTTCACGGCGCGGCGACGCCCCGCATCTACAGGCGCTGCCGCCGCCGCAGCGCCGGCAGCCTTAATCCTCGTTTGCAGGCTCATCGCTGATCACCCTCGCGCGACCAGGGAAGGCGGATACGCGGGCGTTCGGCGCGCGTTGCACGGTCGGCGACCATATCGCTCCAAGGGCCGACGGCGCACCCCAGTTCCACGAGCATCTCGCGCGTGGCCTCGCGCACGCTAGTCGCAAAAGCGCTGGTCTGCCCCACTGCCTCGTCAGCGCGCCCAAACGCCATGAGCGCGGCGAGATCCTGCCCGCCATCGGCGATACGAATCTTGGAGCTCAACGCACAGGCAATCTCAAAGCGCATGGCGACGTCCTCGTCTGCCCCGCGCGCACCGAACCGGTTGAACACGGCGCTCATGCGCGTGCGCGGCACACCTACTCGACTTGCCAGTTCGATGACGCGCGACGCCGATGTCGCGGACGACACCGCCGCATCGCCAACGACCAGGCAACGGTCGCTCGCCGCCACCGCAGCCGCCACGGCGTCGCCCCAAAAGACCGAGGTATCGATAAAGACCACGTCGGATTCGCGACGCAGAACATCAAGCAGTAGCTCCACCGGACGCGCCATGAGCTCAGCTTGCTCGGGCGCCGCGACGGGACCCCAGAGCGTAACGCCCGGCGCCACGCGCATCGATGTGGCTACGATATCCGGCTCGGTGAGCGTGCCCGCCGCCGACGGCTCGATAAGTGCCGCCATATCGCGCGGAGCATCGACGCCTAACAAGTCGTAAAGGTTTCCAAACATCAGGTCCAGGTCGAGCACGGCGGCACGCAAGCCCAACAGCGACGATGTGTGTGCCATGGTGGCAACGATCGTCGACTTGCCGCAACCGCCCGAACCCGAAATAGCGCAGATGACCGGAGCTCGATGCGGCGGAGCGGCAGCGTCTGCCGGCGGCATCGGAGGCGGCGGGGCGGGCGTCGGTGGCAGCGCCCCCGTCTCCCCCGCCGCAACCACACGCTGCGTCCAAGCCGGCATGGCAGCTTGTTCGGTCTGCGAGGCAGGCTCGTTCTGCGCAATCTGCTCATGCTGCATTAGCGACAACTCGCCGCACCCGGCAAAGCCCTCAACTTCGTCGAGTTCATCCACCAGATTCACGCCGTGCACGTATCCCATATCTACAGCCGGGGAGTCGCCAGCATGCTGCGCCGGCCCTCCAGCGTCATCGCATACAAGGGGGTTCCGGGGGCGCCGACCATGCTCGGCTTCCGCTTTTCCATAATCATCAACACGCGGGCCTCTTGTAGCGCGAGGCGCCCCGGGTTCCCTATCAACAAAAGCATCGAGCTCAATCGTCATGCGCCGATCGGAATCAACCGCTCCCTCGCCCGCACGCCCGTTGCCGCATATACTGTGCGCAGCGATGACCTCGGTCGCCCCCGCGCGAAACAGCCCCTCGATATCCGACGGATCGAGCGCTTCTATCAACACGACCACGCGACTCACGCGGCCTTCGGCCGTCAGGCGCGCAACAGTCTTGCGCACATCTTCGGTATCAAACAGAGACGCCGCGATGATGACAGCCCCGCGGCGCGACGGAAACGCCCGCGCCATGGAAACCAGCCCGTCCAGGTCACCCACGCGAAGCACCTGTGCACCCACATCACGGCCCTCGACTTCCCGCTGCAACAGCCCGTAATCGCCGCACGCGCAGCACGCAAGCCAGATCGCCTTCATCACTCGTCGCCTCCGCTCTTTTTGCCGCGCGCCGTGGCGGGAATCGTCAAGCTGACCGTTCCCTTGCCCGAGGCTCCCAGCAGTTCCTTGACGTCTTCGGGGTCAGCCGCCAGCGTCACCCATTCGATCTTGCCCTCGCGCGTGGAACCGGAATCCTCACTGGTATCGATCACGTACGCGCCGCACAGCCGATCGGTTACGCCGTCTTTTTGCACGTACACGTCCACGTAGCTGCCCACGCCCGCAGCACCGCCGACCGAGTGCTCGGCATCGACCGCCACCGAAACGGCGACCTTGCCCTTAGGTACCTCGAGCATGTGGCTCTCGGCCTTGGTGTAGACATTGCAGATAACGGCGTTTTTGGGAATACGCGAAGTCGTCACGTCGCCGCGCACCTGGCGTAGCTCGGTCGCCGCGTCACGCGGCAGCAGACTCGTCAGCCACTCCTGGGTTATGACATTGGTCTCATCGAGGGTCTCACCCACATCGATATCGCGCGCCGCGACGCATACCTCGACGCGATCGCCACCGTACTTGGCCAAGGTCTCAGCCTGGACCTGTTCGGCTTGCGAGCGGATCGACGAGCCGTAAACCATGCAGAGCAGAGCAGCGAGCACGCCCGCGACCAGACTGATGGCGATGCGCTTGCTCTTGTTCACGGCCGCTCCTCTCATGGCAGTGCCGGGCGAATGCCCGTACCACCATTGTCTGGGCGGCCAGAGTGCAAAGCGGCGCAATCGCAATCTTGGTTTTCGATGTCAAACCAATCGCTGACCAAAAGCTGACCAGCCCGTCAAGCTCGTGGCAAGGTTTTGGTCAGCACGTCAGCAAACTGCATGTTTCGAGGCTTTTCCGCAGCAAAAAAGCCGTCTCCCGAACAGTTGGGAGACGGCTGTCATAGGAAAAATCAATTACAGATGGACATCGGGATCGAGCATTTGAGCGCTCACGCGCATGGATGACGCCAGATTTTGGAAAGTTTCCAGACGCAGGCTGTCGATCTGCCCGGCGTCCTCGGCCTCGCGAACGGCGCAACCCGGTTCGTGGGTATGCGTGCAGTCGCCAAACCGGCACGCACGCGATGCCTCGACAATCTCGGGGAAGGCGCGTGCCAGACCCCGCTCGTGACCCACGAGCGGCAAACTGCGCAGACCCGGGGCATCGGCGATCACGCCGGCGTCGCCCGGCAGCGCCACCATCACGCGCGCGACGGTAGTGTGACGGCCCTGGTCGTCGCGTTCGCGCACACCGCCGGTCGCCAACGTATCGTGGCCCAGCAGTGCATTGAGCAGCGTCGACTTGCCGGCACCCGACTCGCCCAGAATCATGGCGCAGCTCCCGGCAGGCACGCAGGCACGGACCTCGTCCAGACCGCGGCCCTCGGCAGAAGACGTCACGATCACGCGCACGTCCGGACCCACCAGACGGCGCACGCGGTCCAGATCGCGCTCGAGCTCCCCGGCATCGCAGCGGTCAGCCTTGGTGAGCACCACCACCGGCTCGGCATCGCAGTCGAGCGCCAACACCAGCGAGCGCGCCACACGGTCGAGCAGCACCTCGCCGGCACCGAGCGCCTGCACGATTAGCACGCTATCCACGTTGGAGCAGAGCACCTGGCGCTCTCCGCGGGCACGGCCGCGCCAACGCTCAAAGCTCGTACGGCGCGGCAGTACGCATTCAATCACGCCCATATCGTGCCCGGGAGCGCGGCGCACCGCCACACGATCGCCCACGGCAGGCAGCAGGACCTCGTCCCCACCGCGCGACTTGGCAAATCCCACGGCATGCTCGGCGCGGAAGGTATCGTCGGCAGTCGCCACCAGCGGAAACCCACGATCCAAGCGCACCACGGCGCCAAGCTGCATCTGCTCGGGCTCCTCGGCATGTGCGCAGAAATCATCAAAGGCAGCCTGCTGAGCTTCATCGACCGGCAGGTCATCAAACGCCGGAACATCCTGCAGCGCGTCAAGCCCCGGTACACTCGCCAGCAACTCCTCAGCAGATGCAGGGGGTTCGGTCGCGAGCTTCCGACGACGATCACGCTTAGCCCGCGCCCCCGTCGTCTTTTTCTTCGCTTTAGCCTTAGCTTTGCCCACAGATGCCTCCCAGCACAAAACCACACAACTGAGCAGGTATTTTACCCACAAAAAAGAGTCGGTCGAGCAAGTGCTCGACCGACTCACATACTTTCCCTCAGCTCATGGTCCCGAGAGGTTATCCGAAGGCCCGCCCGCCGGGAGGGGTTTCTTCTGAGCGACCCCGCAGCGCGCAGCGCGAGGACCAGCGAAGAAGAAACCCCGCAGGCGGTCGGGCCGGTGGGAAGGATGACCTTTCGACCTACTCCTTCTCCACAGCGCGCATGATCGCCTTGTAGATCTCCATCAGCGGGATGATCAGGAAGGCCAGGCCCAGGGCAGCGACAACGCCCTTGAGCTCAAGCGTCACGGGGCCAAAGAACATCTCGGCAAGCGTCGGCTGCACGGTCACGATCACCGTCAGCACCAGTGCCAGCGCGGCGGAAGCCCACAGCCACTTGTTCTGCTTCTTCATGGTGAACAGCGACGCACGACGGCTGCGCATATTGAAGCAGTGGAAAATCTCGACCATGTTGAGCGTGATGAACGCCATCATCACGCCTTCCTCGTCGGCATTGCCGGCGATCATATCGGCGATGTGGATGTAGCCCATGTCAAAGTACACGCCCACAAAGAAGCTCGCCAGCACCAGCGCGGTGATGATTAGGCCCTGGACCACGCAGTCCAGACCCATATGTCCGGCAAAGACACCGTCCTTGGCGTTGCGCGGCTTGCGCTTCATGATGTCGCCCTCGGCATCCTCCATGCCCAGCGCAAGCGCGGGGAAGCAGTCGGTGACCAGGTTCACCCACAGCAGCTGCACCGGCTGGAAGATGGTAAAGCCGATGAGCGTGGCGATAAACACCGAGAACACCTCGGCAAGGTTGGCCGAAAGCAGGAACTGGATGACCTTGCGGATGTTGTCGTAGATGCGACGACCCTCTTCGCAGGCGCCGATGATGGTAGCGAAGTTGTCATCGGCAAGTACCATGTCGGCGACGTTCTTGGTGACGTCGGTACCGGTGATGCCCATACCAACGCCAATGTCGGCGCGCTTGATGGACGGGGCGTCGTTGACGCCATCGCCCGTCATGGCCACGATCTGGTCGCGCGACTTCCAAGCTTCGACGATGCGTGTCTTGTGCTCGGGCTGGACGCGGGCGTACACGCCGTAGTCCTCGATGTGCGCGTCGAGTTCCTCGTCGCTCATGCGATCGAGGTCGGCACCGGTGATGGCATGGCTGCGATCGGTGACGATGCCCAGCTGCTTGGCGATGGCCACGGCGGTGTCGATGTGGTCGCCCGTGATCATGACGGTGCGGATACCGGCGTCGTGCGCCTCGTGGATAGCGTCGGCCACCTCGGGACGGACCGGGTCGATCATGCCGGACAGGCCACAGAAGACCAGGTCATGCTCGAGCGCAGCGGGGCTGCAGTCGTCGGGAACCTCGGTGTAGGTGCGGCTTGCCAGCGCCAGTACGCGCAGGGCCTCGTCGGCCATGGCCTTGTTGGCCGCCACGAGCTCGGCGCGGCGCTCCTCGGTCAGGGGGACGACCTTATCGCCCTCGTAGATATGGGTGCACAGGCCGATCACCACGTCGGGCGCACCCTTGGTGTACTGCTCGTACTCGCCATCCAGGGTCTCGACGACCACGGACATCATCTTGCGGCCCGAGTCAAACGGGGCCTCGCCCACGCGCGGATGCTCGGCAGTCAGGCCAGTGAGGCCCGCCTTGCCGGCGTCGTTGACGAGCGCGCACTCAGTCGGCTCGCCCACGGCCTCGCCCAGCTCCTCGTCCCACTGAGCATCGGAGCACAGCGCCATGCCGGCCAGGAACTTCTCCTTGGGCGCAGCGAGCTCGTGCTTGACGACGGTCATCTTGTTTTGGGTAAGGGTACCGGTCTTGTCGGAGCAGATGGTCTGCGTGCAGCCGAGAGTCTCGACGGCAGAGAGCTTGCGGATGATTGCCTGGCGCTTAGCCATCTTGGTCACGCCAAGCGATAGCACGATGGTCACGACGGCGACCAGGCCCTCGGGGATGGCAGCGACGGCGAGCGAGACGGCGACCATAAAGGTATCGAGCAGGGCGGTCGGGTCGGTAAGAACGTTGCCCACGCCGTGGCGGATGATATCAACGCCAAAGATGACGACGCAGATGACGATAACCATAATGGTAAGGATGCGGCTGAGCTCGGCGAGCTTCACTTGCAACGGCGTGAGCTCTTCCTTGGCCTCGGCCAGGGCGCCGGCGATCTTGCCCATCTCGGTGTTCATGCCGGTGCCGACCACGACGGCGCGACCACGGCCGTACACGACGGTGGAGCCCATATAGCACATGTTCTTACGGTCGCCGAGCGGCACGTCATCGGTGCCCGCAGCGAGCTCGATCACGTTGGCGTGCTTCTCTACGGGCACGGACTCGCCGGTGAGCGCGGCCTCTTCGATCTTCATCGTGGCGCTCTCGAGCACGCGGCAGTCGGCCGGGACGGAGTCGCCCGCCTCGAGCATGATCACGTCGCCGGGCACGAGCTCGGCGCTCGGCAGGTGCACGAGCTTGCCGTCGCGCAGCACCTTGGACTGCGCCGCACTCATCTCCTGCAGGGCCTCGAGGGCCTCCTCGCTCTTGGCTTCCTGGACCACGCCCAGCACCGAGTTGACGATAACGACGAACATGATGATGGCAACATCGGCAAAGTCGGGCTCGCCCTTGACCATGCCCGTGAGCGCACTGATGACGGCGGCAACGATCAGCATGATGACCATGGGGTCGGCCATCTGCTCAAAGAAACGCTTCCACAGCGGTGTCTTCTCGGCTTCCTCGAGCTTGTTAGGGCCTGTCTTGGCGAGGCGCGAAGACGCCTCGTCGTTGCTCAGGCCGAGGTTCTCATCGACACCTTGGTCGCTGAGCACCTCCGCCGCGGCGGACAGGTATTCCTTTTGCATATAGAGTCCCCTCCTGGGATTCGGGCCACTCAGCAGATTGATGCCCGATCATAATTCCCAGGAGAAGGGCAAGGGCTCATCAAGGCTGCCGTGCTGAGCGGCAGTTGATAGTGGAGCTATGGTACCCCAAAGCGACGCGTCTAGCCAAAACAATCGGTTTGGAAATATGGTCCGCACGCAACGGTGCAGACCGTGTGATGCTCAACATTGGTAAAACGTTTTTTCTTCGGCACATCGCCAAACTGACATATCGCCCAGATAGCAGCGGTTAGAGCGGTTGGTAAATTTTTTCATATACCGTTTATCCCGCAAAAAATGAACTTCTAATTCGGCATACGGTCGATTTTATGGGGTATTCGGTCAGCATTTCGTTATAATCAACACGGTTTTATTTCTTATGGTTTATCTATCAGCGCAAGACGATGTCAGATGGAGGTCTGAATGTACAAGCGCACTAAGATTGTATGCACCATGGGTCCCGCCTGCGATAGCGACGAGACCATCCGCGAGATGATCAAGGCGGGCATGAACGTCGCCCGTTTTAACTTCTCGCACGGCTCCTACGACGAGCACCACGGTCGCATCGAGCGCGTCCGCCGTATTTCCAAGGAGCTCGGTCTGCCCGTCGGCATCCTGCTCGACACCAAGGGCCCCGAGGTCCGCACCGGCCTTCTGGTCGACGGCAAGAAGGTTGCCGTCAAGACCGGCGATAAGATCGTCGTCACCGCTCAGCCTACGTCCGAGGATTTCCACGGCACCGCTGAGCACATCTCCCTCGACTACCTGGCTCTGCCCTCCGAGGTCGAGAAGGGCTCCCTCATCCTGATCGATGACGGCCTGGTTGCCCTCGAGGTCGAGTCCGTCGACGGCCAGGACATGACCTGCGTCGTCAAGAATGACGGCCTGATCGGCGAGCGCAAGGGCGTCAACATGCCCAACGTCAACATCTCGCTGCCCGCCATCACCGAGCGCGATCGTCAGGACATCCTCTTTGGCCTGACCGAGAACATCGACTACATCGCCGCTTCCTTCATCCGTGACGGCGAGTCCGTCCGTGGCATCCGCAAGCTTTGCCGCGAGAACGGCGGCGAGCACGTGACGATCTTCCCGAAGATCGAGTGCGCCCTGGGCGTCGAGAACTTTGACGAGATCCTCGAGGCTTCCGACGGCATCATGGTCGCCCGTGGCGACCTGGGCATCGAGATCAAGCCCGAGCTCGTTCCCCACATCCAGAAGGAGATCATCGCCAAGTGCAACGCGGCCTACAAGCCCGTCATCACCGCTACGCAGATGCTCGACTCCATGCAGCAGAACCCGCGCCCGACGCGCGCCGAGGTTGCCGACGTTGCTAACGCCATCTACGACGGCACCGACGCCGTCATGCTCTCTGGCGAGTCCGCTGCCGGTAAGTACCCGGTCGAGGCCGTCAAGATGCAGGCCAGCATTGCTCTCGAGACCGAGAAGTACCTCCCGGCCCACGCTCCGCTCGAGGTTCCGGCCGATGCTCACGGCACCCGCGTTGTCAACAACGTTGTGGGTATGTCCGCTGTGAACATGGCCACCACCGTTGGCGCCAAGTGCATCACCGTGCCGACGACCACCGGTCGTACTGCTCGCCTGATCTCGCACTTCCGTCCCAACATGCCGATCTGCGCGTTCTCCCGCCACGAGTGGGCCGTCCAGCAGATGATTATGTACTGGGGCGTTATCCCGCATCAGGCCGAGATTACCCAGGGCACCGTCAACGGCACGATCGTCAAGGCGATCGAGACCGCTAAGGAGCTCGGCTACGTCGAGGCTGGCGATTTGACCGTCGCTACCGCCGGCGATCCCCGCATGAGCGTCCAGCTCGAGGACAAGGTCTCCTCGACCAACGTCGCTTACGTCGCTCAGGTGCGTTAAGTCGTACTTGCAAGCATGTTTGCATTGCAAAGGGCCCGGAAGGCTTCGCCTTCCGGGCCCTTTTTTAAACCTTCTTCGTATGCCGCTTCATCGTTTTGTGTTCAGTCGCGAACCTTTCCGATGCCGAGCGTACCACCGAAGATGCCCTGCGACGGGAGCTGTTGGTCAATTGGGATGAACTGTTCACCGTTAAGCCGGCCGGCTAGCAGCTAGCGATCAGGGGGACTGCGGGAACGTCAGAAGCGGCAACGCGAGTCGCAAAGCCCACCTCGGTCAGCTCGATGACCTCGGTAAACGTTGCATCGAAAAACTCCTCGGTTAG
>URFP01000022.1:0-17202 GCA_900547235.1 uncultured Collinsella sp.
CGTAGCGGGTGGTTTAAAGCTGGCCGCTGCGCGGCCAGCAGACTAAAGTCTTGAAAAAAGCCTCCCGCACGGCAACGCCCCGCGGGAGGCCCAACGTCAAACAGACGGTACCTTATGCCTCGGACTTCTTGGCGTAGATAAACCAGTAGCCGAGCGCGATCAGAACCGCGCCGCCCACAATGTTACCCAGCGTGGCGGCGGACAGGTTAAACGCAATGCCCGCGACGTTGAGCGCATCGGCGCCGGCGACGTCGGCGCCATAGCCGCACGCGTGCATCACGGCACCCATGGGCAAAAAGTACATATTGGCAACGCAGTGCTCAAAACCGCAGGCCACAAAGGCAGCGATCGGCAGCAGAATGCCCACAACCTTATCGACCACGGTCTTGCCGGCGGTACCAATCCACACGGCCAGGCACACAAAGATGTTGCACAGGATGCCACGGAAGAAGATCGTCACCCAGTCGATCGTCACCTTGCCGGCGGCGACGCTCACCATGGAATTGGCGACCGCCTCGCCGTTGAGCTTGTAAATGCCGGCCATGTACACCAAAAAGACGATGAACAGAGCGCCGACAAAATTGCCGACCCACACGACGACCCAGGCCTTGAGCATCTGAGCCAGGGTGATCTTTTTGCTCTTGAGCGCGCAGACCATAAGAGAATTGCCGGTGAACAGCTCGGCGCCGCACACCAGCACCAGCACCAGGCCCAGGCAAAAGCACAGACCGCCCACGACGCGCTGAGCGCCCCAGCCGAGCGTGCCATCGCTCAAGAACACCGTAAAGAACAGGCCGCCGAAGGCGATGAACGCGCCGGCGAACATTGCCAACAGAAAGGCCTTTGCGACCGGCAGGTTGGCCTTGGTCACGCCGGCGGCCTCGGTCTTGGCCTCGATCGCAGCGGGCGCCAGGCAATCGGGAGCGGGGTACTCCACCTTGGAATCTGCCATGTCAATCACTTCTTTCCTAATCAGCAGAGACAAGCGCTCCTATTGCTCTTGCCCCAAGCGGACAAAGTGGGAAAAGTCGTTGGCGGCCACGGCGTCGTACACGGCGTCGACGGCGTCAAAGACTTCCGGGGACATGGGGTTGTAGAACTCCGTGTCGCCCGGCTGAATCCCGACGAAGACGATATCATCGCACGATTGCTCGATTTCCTCGATCAGAATCGACAAAGGAAGCGAATGCGTGGTGAACATCGACTTGCGGGCCACATCGCGCTTGTCGAGCAAACGGATGGACCCGACGGGCAGCGCCATGTCGGCAGCATCGACCAAGACCAGACGCGGCGGACGCTCGCGCTTGACCTCGATGATGTCGTCCTCGGGTGTCTGACCGCCATCGATGGTGTACCAGCCGGCAAGCGGCGCGTCCTCCATCTTTTTGGAGAGCACAGGGCCGGCGGCATCGTCGGCACGTAGCACGCTTCCCGCCGTGAGCACAATGCCCGCAAACGGGGCGCCGTTCACACGTCCATCCACAACGCGACCCATTACTGCAACCTCCCCGTCAGATACACGCCCGACACATCGCGCACGCGCTCCACCAGATCGCGAAACTTCATTAAGAACGCGACCTGCTGGGCATGCAGGCCAAAGTCGTCGTCGAACACCGAGATGCCGGCCTTTGCCGACCCGCGAAAACCGCGCTCGTCGAGCAGCGTGTCGCAGGCCTCGAGCAGCGACGGCACCGCCGCCTTGTCGAGCTGGCACTCGCCAAAGGAGCGGATGGCCTCAAACTTGGTTTTGGCCTCCCCCTCCGGCAGCGCGGCGACGAGCGAATAGAAGACGTTCACCGGCACCGACAGGCGCGGCTCAAAGCAGTCGAGCACGCCGGTGTGGTGGCCCACGGCGAGCGTGTAGTACAGCACGTCGCAGGCCTCCTGGGGAACGTCTTCCTCGGTCTCCACAAACTTACGCGTGAGCTCGTAAAAGACCACCTGATCGGGAGCATGGCCCAGACAGGGGTCGGCGATGCCCTCGGCAGCCTCGTCGCTTGCGCGCGAGGCATCGCCAAAGGAGCCGCCGAGCATGCCGGGACCCGCAAAGTAACCAGAGCGGTCCGTGAGCTCCATCTAGCGACCTCCGGCCAGCACCAGATCCTGCAGCGCCGAGTACACCTCGACGCGGCGCGGATCGTCCTGCTTGTCGATGAGCAGCGCCATGGCACCGCGGATATCGCCCTTGGGCGCGCCCTCGAGCGTATCCATAAACTCGTTAGCCAGGTCGCGGCCGTAACGGTAGCCGCTCATGGCGCGAGCCTCGCGCTCAATGGCAACACGCAGCTTGTACGGCACGCCGGGGTGCAGGATATCGGCCTGCTCGCCGGTAGCCTCCACCGTGGTCTCGGCATGGAGCTTTTGGTCCAGCAGGCCAAGTGCCATGGCAAAGCCGTAGACGGTCTGCGCGGGGCTGGGCGGGCAGCCGGGGATGTAGACATCGACCGGCAGAATCTTGTCCGTGCCGCCCCAGACGCAGTAGTTGTCGTAGAAGATGCCGCCGGTGCAGCCGCACGCGCCATAGGACACCACGATCTTGGGATCGGGTGCGGCCTCAAAGGCGCGCAGCGCCGGCATGCGCATGGCGCGCGTCACGGCGCCGGTGTACAGCAGCACATCGGCGTGACGGGGCGAGGGCACGACCTTGATACCAAAGCGCTCGACGTCAAAGACGGGCGTGATGGAACCGAAGATCTCGATCTCGCAGCCGTTGCAGCCGCCGCAGTCAACACGGTAGACGTACACCGAGCGCTTGATCTTCTTAAGAAGGGTCGCCTTGGCCTTCTCGATGCTCTCGTCGAGCTCGATCTTGGTCGGGCGGTACTGAAGCCGCTCGGGTAAAAGCGTGGGTTCGGCCATGGTTACTCCTCCTTCGTATCAAAATCCATGATGATGCCCTCGACCGGCGCAGGACCGGCGGGAATCTCGGGCGCATCGGGGTTGAGCTCGCGGTCGACATACTCGGGGTTCACGCCGTGGCCGCCCAGATACTCCATGCCGGGGCCCTGGGGCTCGCCGGACGCAAGCGTCTCGTTGGCAGCCATGCCGCGCGCGTTGCCGGTCTTTACGGCCGAGGCGGCGCGCAGGGCGTCGAGCTCGCGCTTACACTCCTGGCACATACCGACAGTACGGGAGGCCTGGATGGCCTCCATGCCGCCGGTCTTTTGCAGCAGGCGCTTGGCGTAGTCGATCTCCTTATGCGGGGCAAACGGCTTGCCGCAGCGCGAGCAGTGCTCGAGCGTATAGACGCTCTTGCTGGTGAGGTCATCCTTGCTCATGACGGCCAGCTCAAACTCCTCGGTGAGCTTGATGGCCTCCATGGGGCAGGCTTCCTCGCAGCGGCCGCAGAAGATGCAGCGACCGTAGTCGATCGACCAGGTGATGGTATCGGCCGCAAGGTCGGTGTCCATGCGAATGGCATCGGCCGGGCACGCCACGCCGCAGGCACCGCAGGCGATGCAGAGCTCCGCGTTGTGCTCGGGCTTGCCGCGCATGTCCTTGTTGGTGGGGAACGGCGCAAACGGGTACTTGACCGTCGCGTCGCCGGCCTTGGCGTTGACCTTCCAAAGCTTCAGCATATTAGAGCGCCTCCTCATCGAGCGGAGCGGCCATGGTGCCCTCGCCCGCAAGCGGCGACTTGTCGCGCCAGACGTTCTCGAACTGCTCCTTGTCGAGCACATGGTCGCGCTTGGCGGCGACGTCGGTCACCGTCACGCGGTCGGTGCAGGAGTAGCACGGGTCGAGCGAGCCGACGATCAGCGCCGCATCGCCCACGGTGTTGCCGCGGAACATGTAGCGCAGGACCGGCCAGTTGCTGTACGTAGCTGCCTTGGCGCGCCAGCGGTAGCACTTCTGGTTGTTGCCGAGCATGGCCCAGTGTACGTCCTCGCCGCGCGGCGCCTCGGTGGCACCAATGGCGTACTTGTGCGGGGTGTACTCCCAATCCGTGGTGAGGATGGGGCCCGACGGGCAGTTCTCGAGCATGGTCTCGATCATGTCGATCGAATCGTAGACCTCCTGAATGCGGACGGCGGTACGGCCGAAGGCATCGCAGGTGTCGGCCGTGGCGGCATGCATCTTTTGGATGTCCGGATCGGCGTAGCCGTCGAAGGGATGGTCAAAGCGCACGTCGCGGGCATAACCCGAGCCACGCATGAGCGGGCCAACCGGCGAGAAGTCGCGTGCGATCTTGCGATCCAAGATGCCGATGCCACTCGTACGCTCAATAAAGTTGGGCGTGGAGAGCAAGACGTCGACGAGCTCGGTGACCTCGGAGCGCAGCTGGTGGATGGTCGTGAGCGTGGAAAGCTTCTGCTCGGCCAGGATATCGCGACGCACGCCACCGATCACATTGAGACCGTAGGTCTTGCGGTGACCGGAGAGCTTCTCGGCCAGGTCCATGGACTTCTCGCGGACGCGGAAGAACTGCTGGAAGCCGGAGTCGAAGCCCGTGTAGTGCGATGCGAGGCCAATATTGAGCAGATGCGAGTGCAGACGCTCGACCTCGAGCATGATGGCGCGGATGTATTGGGCGCGCGGCGGAACATGAATGCCCTGGGCGCGCTCGACGGCCTCGGCATAGGCCACCGAGTGGGCGCAGCCGCAGATGCCGCAGATGCGGTCGGCGAGGAACGTCACGGCGTCATAGTTCAGGCGCGTCTCGGCGACCTTCTCCATGCCGCGGTGCACGTAGAACAGACGGTAGTCGGCGTCGACGATCGTCTCGCCCTCAACGAACAGGCGGAAGTGGCCGGGCTCGTCGGAGGTAATGTGCAGCGGGCCCATGGGGACGAGCGTGGTCTCCTTGCCCTTGGTATCGGCCAAGAACTCGTAGTTTTCCATGTCGCTCGCGGGAGCGGGACGGAAACGGTAGTCCATGGAGTCCTTGCGCAGCGGATACAGGCCGCTGGGCCAATCGTCGGGCAGCACCAGGCGGCGACGATCGGGCAGACCCTCGGGAATCAGACCAAACATGTCGCGAAGCTCGCGCTCGCCCCACACGCAGGCGGGGACGAACGGCGTCACGGACGGGAACGTCATCTTGGCGGGATCGACCTCGGTGCGCACGGTCACCCAGCCGGGGTCCTCCCCCTCCATGGAGATGACGTAGTACACGGCGTAGCGACCGCACAGACTGCGCTCGTCGTTGCCGATGATCACGGGAATCCAGCCGTAACGCTCGTAATACAGGTAGTGGACGGCCTCGGGCAGCTTGTCCTGCTTGACGGTGATCGTCAGCTGGTCCTCGCACTGCCACTCGACCTTCTCGATGCAGCCCGGAACGGCGCGGCGCAGGGCCTCGACATGGCTCTCGCAGCGACGGGCATACACCTTGTTCTCAGTTTCAATCATTCGTTACTCCACCTCGCTCTGAGCGGTCTCGGTACCGAACACAGCGCGGTACATCGGCGTCGCGTGAAGTTCCTCTGTGCTCTGCTCGAGCACGATGCCGGTCGCGGTCTCCACACCGTGCACGAGAGGCAGCGGGGTGGCGATGCCAAACCACAAGATCATGACAGCCAGGACGATTTCGGGGATAAGCATGAGCGCCGGGGCCTCATGCTTGCCCATGCCCTGGAGCGCATGGCCGAATACCGACTTGAGCGCGATACGGGTGAGCGCGGAGATGGCCACGGTAAGACCGAGGGCGACCACGACGACCAGCCACATGGGGCCGGCGGTAACACCGGCGACAAAAGTCAAGAACTCGGAGATAAACATGCCAAAGGGCGGGAAGGCGGCAAGGCCGAGCAGCGCCAGGATGGCGAGCGCGGCGGTTGCGGGTGCAACCTCGACGACGCCCTGGATCTTGGCCAGGCTACGCGTGCCAAAGGCGTGCTGGATGTTGCCGGACTCGCAGAAGGCAAGCGTCTTGGTAAAGCCGTGGAACACGCAGTGCAGCAGGGCCGCGGCGACACCCAGCGGGCCACCGATACCCAGGCACAGGGCGATAACGCCCACGTTCTCCACAGACGAGTACGCAAAGCGGCGCTTGAGGTCGTCCTGGCGAAACATCGAGAGTGCCGCCACCAAAATGGACAGCGTGCCGACGATCAGCAGCAAAAGTTGCGGATACTCGGCGCCCACGGCCTGGATGGTAAAGCCGTAAAAGCGCATGATCACAAGCATGGCGCACTTAAGCAGCACGCCCGAGAGCAGGGCCGAGACAGGGCTCGGGGCCTGGGAGTGGGCATCGGGCAGCCAAGTGTGCATGGGGAACAGGCCGGCCTTGGTGCCAAAGCCAATCACGACAAACGCAAAGGCGAGGCGCATGAGCGTCGGGTCGAACTGGTCGGCATACGGCAGCACGCACGACAGGAATGCGGCCTCGTGGGCGTTGGGAATCACGTCGGCGGCGTTGGCGTAGATCAGCAGCGTACCGAACAGGCCAAAGGCCACGCCGGCGGTGCAGACCATCGCATACTTCCAAGAAGCCTCGAGGGCCGTCTTGTTCTTGTAGATACCCACGAGGAACACGGTGGAAAGCGTGGTTGCCTCCACGGCGGCCCACGTGAGGATCATGTTGTTGGACAGGCACGCGAGCAGCATGGTGAACACAAACAGGCTAAACAGCGCAAAATACTGCTTGGCGCGCTCGGCGGGCATGGAGCCCTCCTCGATATCGGCCTTTACATAGGGCAGCGAGAACAGCCCCGTAAGAAAACCGATAAAGCCGATGAGCAGCACAAAGATGGCGCCCAGCGAATCGAGGTGGAACCACAGGCCAAGAGCGCTCGCGGTTTCGCCGCTCGTAAGGACGTCACCGGCCGTCATTATCGACAGCACCAGGACGGCTGCGACGGAGACCAGGTTGAGACCGGCAAACACGTTATAGGA
The DNA here is from genome assembly GCA_900547235.1 of uncultured Collinsella sp. Lineage (GTDB taxonomy): Bacteria > Actinomycetota > Coriobacteriia > Coriobacteriales > Coriobacteriaceae > Collinsella. The sequence goes on from URFP01000022.1 coordinate 6,838, forward strand.
CGTGTTCTTGGGCAAAAACGCCATGACCAGCGAGAACACCAAAGGAGTCGCGAGCAGGGCGAGAATCAACGTTTCCATGGACTACCCCCTCAGCTCGGACAGGTCGCGCGCATCGAGCGAGTGGGAGTCGTCCCAAATGCGACGCACGACGATGGACATGATGATGACGGCAAAGATGGCGTCGGTGGCAATACCGATCTCGATGATCTCGGGAGCGGTGGGGGCCAAAAGCGCGAGCGTCACGTGGCTGCCGTTTTCCATAAGGCAGTATCCAAAGATCTGCTTCATGATGTTGCGCTGCGAGATGATGCAGGTGAGGCCCACAAAGAAGTGAGCGAAGCTAATAGCGAGCGCAGGCGTAGCGACCTCGGCCGTGGGCAGGCTGATCTGCGTCACGACGGCAAAGCAAATCGCGACCTCGACGGCGATGATGCAGATGGCCCACGCGGGCTTAAGGCCGGCCTTGAGCGATGCGTCGCTCGGCTCGCCCATCTTCTTATATGCGCGGTTGAGGATATAAGGGACCAGGACGACCTTGGTGATAAAGGCAGATCCAGCCCACATAAGCAGCTCCTGCGCACCGGTGGTGGCACCGAGCGTGGCGAGCAGCCCCACGAGCACCAGCGACTGCACCGCATACCAGCGGATGGCGTGCTTGATGTTCTTGGAGACGACCACCATGGTGGACGTGACGATCAGAAGGCCGCCAAGGATGTTGACGATCGAATAACCCATGTCGTTCTACCTCCTAACCGATCCAGCTGGCCGAAAGCGGGCCGCTGACAATGACCATGATGATGAGCACGATGAACACGAACGCCATCGCGCGGGGAAGCGGGGCTCCCGCAGCGACCTCTTCGCTCGGCTCGCCGGGCAGGCAATAGCCCATCCACTTAAGGAACCAGGCAAAGGTGGCGACGGTTTCGGCGACCATGATGCACACGAGCACCAGGATCGCGACGTTGCCGGCACCCACAGAAAAGCCGCCGGCGATGATCTGGAACTTCGAGAAGAACGTGTTCATGGGCGGCACGCCGGCAATGGCGAGCGCGGCGACACCAAAGCCCACGCCCGAGATCGGGTACTTCTTCACGATGCCGCGAAGCTTGGGCAGCATACGCGTGCCGAGGGTAAAGGAGAACGAACCGGCGATCAGGAAGAACAGGGTCTTGGCGAAGGCGTGGTTAAAGATGTGGCACACGGCGCCATCAAAGGCTAGCTGGCTGCCAAAGACCGAAAGGCCCAGACCAAAGAACACATAGGAGAGCTGGGCGATCGTGGAGAAGGCCAGCAGGCGCTTCATGTCCTTTTGCGGCAAGTACATAAGGAAACCAAAGAGCATGGTGACCATGGCGTCGATAATGGCAACCCAGCCCACGATCTCGGGAACCTCGCCGGCAGAGACGAGCGCACGCGCGAACACGCACACGCCGACCTTAACCATCGAGGCGCCATGCAGGTAGGCCGAAACAGGCGTCGGCGCTTCCATGGCCGAAGGCAGCCACATGTACATGGGAACCTGTGCGGACTTGGCCCAGGCCGCAAACAGCACGAGCAAAAGGACGATGGCCTTGAGCTTGGCGTCGAGGCCGGCAATCGCGGTAATGGCGAAGGTGCCGGTGTGGGCAAACACAATGGCGGCGCCCAGATACAGGCCGAGCGCACCGATATGCGTGATGATCAGAGCCTTCATGCCGGCCTTCTTGGCCGTAGGCGTCATGTAGTAGCTAATGAGGCCCCAAGAGCACGCACCCGTGATCTCAAAGAACACGAGCTGGCCCAAAAGGGTCGAGCTGTACACGAGGCCGGCCATGGCGCCGATGAAGGTCGCGAGGTATGCGTAGAAGCGACGACGCGGCGCGTCGGGATGCTCACGGTTATTCTCGCTCATATAGGGAATCGAATAGATCACGACAAGCAGGCCGATACCCACAAAGGCGGGCGCGAGCAGCGTGCTCATGCGATCGAAGGTGAATCCCATGACGAGGGTCTGCCCAAACGAGATCAGGGAGACCTGCGTGTCGGGCATGCCGGCGCCGGCGAAATTCGCGGCGAGGGCGATGGTGCAGACCGTCGAGACGGCGGCACCCAAAACGCTGAACCACTTGGCGTACGGACGGGGGAACAGGGCGACGAGCACCGAGGCCACCATCGGGGCCGCGATAGCGACCAAGCCGAGAAGGGACAGACTGACTGCAAATGACATTGTTTCTCCCTTCTCCTACACGCCGACGACCACGAAGACAAACGCCAGAACGGCGATGCCCACGACGGCCCAGGTCTGATTGCCGAGCACCTTAAAACGCGAACGCGAGCAAGAGTTCTCGATCACGCCGCACACGACAAAGTCGACCAGGCACTTAACAAGGAAGATAACCGCGCCCAGAACAGCGGCGGCGCCCACGGTCGCGGGCTCGCCCCAGGGGACGAAGATCGCGCAGAACCAGGCGACGACCAGGACCTGCTTCATGGACATGGCGAGCTTGGCCATGGCGAGCGACGGGCCGGAAAGCTCGGCAAGCGGGCCTTCCTGAAGCTCCTGCTCGGCCTCGGCCTGATCAAACGGCAGCTTGCCGAGCTCCATGTAGCAGGCAATCGCAAAAGCGATGCCGGCGAGGATCACGGCGACCGGCGCGTCGATGGCACCCGTCATGATGTGCTGACCCATGGTGGCGATGTCGGTGGAACCGCACACCAGGGCGGCGGCAAACAGCGCCAGCAGCATGGACGGCTCGATGAGCACGCTCATGAGCAGCTCGCGGACGCCGCCGATACCGGCGTAGGCGTTGGACGAATCCACGCCGCAGAGGGCGAAGAAGAAGCGGGCGAGCGCCAGGCTGTACATGATGGTGATGGCGTCACCAAAGACCGGGATGGGGCTTTGTGCCGTAAAGAGCGGCAGGCCCATCGCGAGCATAAAGGCGACGGCGAAGAACAGCGGCGGCATGATGCGCAGCGCAAAGCTCGCATCCTCGCTCTGGGACTCGGGGCGCGCAAAGAGCTTGGCCAGGTCGCGGTAGTCCTGCATGATGCTGGGGCCGCGACGGTTGTGCATCTTGGCGCGGATCACGCGGCCGAGACCGGAGAAGAACGGTGCGACGGCCATGACGACCACGCCCTGCAGAACGGCAAGTACGATGTTGTTCATGCTCTCCCCTCCTTAACCCATTTGCACGGCGAGCACGAGGAACACCACGAGTGCCGCGACGATGTAGCAGATATAGATGCTGTAGTTGCCGTCCTCGAGCTTAGTCGCGAGGTCGGCGAGCTTCTCGACACCCTTATGCGGGGCATCGACGAGAACCTTGTCGGGTACGGGCTCCACAGCCTCGGCCACGCCGGTGAGCTTCTGGAAGAAGTGCGCGATGGACCAGCAGACGGCCGTGCAACGGTCGCGCAGCGTGTAGAGCGGCTGCATAAACCAGGACACCTCGGAGGCAAAGGTCGTGGCCACGACGGGCATATGCTCGTTGGGAGCATAGCCGCATGCCCACGGCTGGGACTTCTGCACCTTGCCGACGGTCTTGAGCTTGCGATAACCGCAGGCAAGGCCGACGAGCACCACGAGCGCAATGGCGATCGCGGGCGTGGAGGTGGCAGCGCCGGAGTACTGGTTCATGAGTTCCATGCCCTCGGCGGCAAACACGCCACCGTACGGATGCAGCACGGACGCGGCGACATCGACCAGCACGGGCGCGATTACGGGAGCGCCAATGCCCAGCACGACGCAGATGGCCGCGAGCAGGCCCTGCGCAAACACCATAGGGGCGGGAACCTCCTTGGCATTGGCCGCAGCCTCGGAGCGGGGCGCGGAGGCAAAGGAGACGCCATAGGCCTTGACGAAGCACGTGACAGCCAGCGCGCCGGTAATGGCAAGCGCGACGGCAGCGAACACGGCCACGATCATGACGGCCTTGTCGCCCTGCATGGCGGCGTTAAAGAGCGACTGGTAGGTAAACCACTCGGACACAAAGCCGTTGAAGGGCGGGATGGCCGAGATGGCAAGCGCGCCAATAAGGAAGCAGATGGCCGTTGCCGGCATACGACGGAACAGACCGCCCATCTTCTCCATATTGCGCGTACCCGTGGAGTACAGCAGCGCACCGGCGCCCAAGAACAGCTCGCCCTTAAACATCGCGTGGTTAAACGTGTGGTAGAGGGCGGCCATCAGAGCCAGGACGGCGATGCCGACCGAGTTGAGCGCCATGGCGGCCATGGAGGCGCCGACGCCGAGCAGAATGATGCCGATGTTCTCGACGGAGTGATAGGCCAGCAGGCGCTTGATGTCATGCTCCTGCAGTGCGAAGGCCACGCCGAGAACCGACGAGATCGCACCGAAGACCATGACCATAAGGCCCCACCAGACCTGAACGCCCGAGGCGGAGAGCAGGTCGAGACCCACCTTGAGGATGCCGAAGATACCAATCTTGATCATGCCGCCGGACATGAGGGCACTCACGTTGGACGGCGCCTCGGGATGTGCCTTGGGCAGCCAGCCGTGCAGCGGGATGATACCGGCCTTGGCGCCAAAGCCAAAGAAGGCGAGCACGAAGCACACGGATGCGACCGCGGGGCTAAACTGCGTAGCGCGGAAATCCGCAAAGGCAAACGAACCACCGGCGAAGTTGGTCATGGTGAGGAAGCTCGCCATGATGAGCACAAAGCCCACGTGCGCGATTACAAAGTAGAGCCAACCGCCATGGATGGAGTTCTCGTTCTCCTCGATCACGACCAGGAAGTACGAGGTCAGCGACATGAGCTCAAAGGCGACCAGGAACCAAAACACGTTGTCGGCGGTGATGACGAGCATCATGGACGCCACGAAGGTGTTAAAGAAGAAGCCGGCGCGGCCCTTTTTGCCCGGGTACTCATCAAAGTAGTTGAGACCGTAGATCGAACCGGCAAACGCAAGCACCGAGATGAGCGCCACGAACAGGCCGGACAGCTGATTGAGCAGCAGCTGGAAATGGGCAAACGGGAAGAACACGATGGTGTCGACCGACGTGACATCGCCCAGCATGGCCTGGATACCGGCCACAAACGAAAGCACCGCAGCGACGGCGCCGATAAGGCAGCCGGCGGTCTTGGCGGCATTATCGGCCTTGATCAGCAGAACCGAGGCGAGCGCACCGATGCACGAGACGGCAAGCGATGCGATAAACAGCGTCATGCTATCCATTGTTTACGCTCCCTTCTGCTTTCTCGGACAGGCCCTGGGCCACGGCGGTAACGTCGACAGTCGGGCCGTTTTCGATCGAGCGCAGGCGCTTGGCCTCGTCGAGCTCGCGATCGGCCGCGCCGCCCATGACGGTCAGCGCCTTGGTGGGGCACGCCGCCACACAATGCGGGCCGTCCGGATCGAAGGCGCACAGGTCGCACTTAACGGCGCAGGTGTACTGGCCAGGAGCCCACGTAAGCAGGCTGCTCAGGGACTTAGGATACGAAGGCGTCGGGTCGCACATGCCTGCGACACCGGCGATAGACGTGCCATCGGGATGGATGGCTCCGAAGGGGCACGCGATGGCGCACAGCCTGCACCCAATGCACTCCTGCTCCTTGACGTGGATGCGGTCGCCATCGTGCTCGATGGCATTCACCGGGCAAACCTCGGCGCAGGGGGCACCCTCGCAATGGTGGCAGGCAAGGGCGGCCGAAATACCGCCGGTCTTCACGAGCGCTAGGCGCGGCGTATCCTGAAGACCCTGCATCCGGTGGGCGTCGGCACAGGCGGACTGGCATGTTCCGCAGCCGATGCACCTCTCCGGGTTGATGTCGATGAAGCGGTTCATCCCCACTTCCTTTCAAAATAACGGGCCGGGCTCCCGAACGTACGGGACGCCCGACCCAAAAAGCCAACGAGAACGGGACTACACGATTTGATTCACGTGCGTCTCGTCGTCGAACTTGGCGGCGCCGGGCTCAACGTCCTGGGGAGCGGCGGCGTCCACCAGAGCCTGCTTGAGCTCGGTGTACTGACGCTCGACTTCGCCCTCGGCCCAAACCTGGTCGGCAATCGCGTCGACCTGGCAGGCGGAGAACTTGTCCTCGGGCGTATGCGAGACCGGGTCGACCTTGTGCATGGTCAGCTCGTTGCACTTGCCGATCCACCACTGGTAGGTCATATAGACCGTGCCCTTGTTGATACGGTCGCTCACGTCGGCGCGGCTGTATACCTGGCCGCGGCGGCTGTGAATCGAGACGATGTCGCCGTTCTTGATACCGCGCGCCTGGGCGTCCGCGGGATTCATGCGGACAAAGCCGGGCTCGTCGGCGAGCAGCGCCAGCGTCTTGCAGTTGCCAGTCATCGAGCGGCAGCTGTAGTGGCCGACCTCACGGACGGTGCACAGGATGAGCGGGTACTCATCGTCGGGAAGCTCGGAGGGCGCCTCCCAGTCGTGCGCCATCAGGTTGGCGCGGCCGTCCTTGGTGGTGAACTTGCCACCAGCGAACATGTCGGGCGTACCGTGGTCGTTCACATCGGTGCTCTTGACGGGCCACTGAGCGTAACCGCCCTCGGGAGCCATCTTCTCGTAGGTCGCGCCCACAAAGTTGGGGCACAGGCTAATGCACTCGTTCCAGATCTGCTCGGTGTTGTCGTAGTGCATGGGGTATCCCATACGCGTGGACAGGTCCGCGAAGATCTCCCAGTCGTGGCGGCACTCGCCCTTGGGCGGAACGGCCGCGTCAAAGTGCTGGAAGCTACGGTCGGATGCGGTAAAGACACCCTCGTGCTCGCCCCAAGAGGTGGCAGGCAGGATGACGTCGGCGAGCATGGTCGTCTGCGTCATAAAGATGTCCTGGCAAATGAACAGATCCAGCTCGGAGAGCGTCTTGCGCATACCGGCCGAATCGGGCTCGGTCTGTACCGGGTCCTCGCCGTAGTTGTAGAAGCAGTGCACCTTGCCCTCGTCGACCAGGTGGCCCAGGTCGGTGAGCTTATAGCCCTCCTCGAGCGGGAGCTTTTCCTCGGGCACGCCCCAAGCCTTGGCAAACTTGGCACGCACAGCCGGGTCGGTGACCTTCTGGTAGCCAGGGTACAGGTTGGGCAGCATGCCCATATCGCAGGAGCCCTGGACGTTGTTCTGACCGCGCACGGGCGCGAGGCCGGAATTGGGTTTGCCGATCTGGCCGGCAACGCAGGCGATGGAGGCGATGGTGTGCACCGTCTTCAGGTTCTGCTTCTGCTGGCATACGCCCATGCCCCAGCCAATGATGGCAGAAGGCTTCGCCGTGGCGTACATCTCGGCAGCTTGGTGGATCAACGCGGGCTCGACACCCGTGATGTCCTGTACGGATTCGGGAGTGTAGTTCTTGATGGTCTCCCACCACTCGTCAAAGCCGTTCGTGTGCTCGGCGACGAATTCCTTGTCGTAGAGGCCATCGTTGACCAAGCAGTTAGCAAAGGCGTTGAGGAACGCAACGTTGCAACCGTTCTTGATCGGAAGGTAGAGATCGGCGATACGCGCGGTTTCGATATGGCGCGGGTCGGCGACGATGATCTTGCAACCCTTTTCTTTGGCTCGCACGATACGCCTTGCGACGATGGGGTGCGAATCGGCAGGGTTATAGCCGAAGAGGAAAATGCAGCCCGCATCCTCCATACCGGGGATGGAGCATGACATGCAACCTGAACCAACCGTGTCCATCAGACCGAGGACAGTAGGGCCGTGTCAAGTACGGGCGCAGTTGTCCACGCTGTGGGTGCCGATGCACGCACGCGTAAACTTCTGCATGACGTAGTTCGCCTCATTGCCGCCGCCTCGCGAAGAGCCGGTAGTCATGACAGCGTTAGGACCATATTCGTCAATTATGGCCTGCATCTTAGATGCGGTGAAATCCAGTGCCTCGTCCCAGCTTACGCGCTCAAGATCCGCGCCCTTAGTGCGGCGGATCATCGGGTGCAGTACGCGAGGAGTCAAGATCTTGGTGTCGTTGATGAAGTCGTAGCCGCTCATGCCCTTAAGGCACAGCTCGCCCTGATTGGTGATGCCGTTGAGCGGTTCGGTGCCCACAACCTGGCCGTTTTGGACCAGGAGGTTAAACTGGCAACCGGCGCCGCAGTACGGGCAGATCACTTTATGCTTCTCCATGACACCCTCCTTCCTTTCTCTGCTACCGATTAATCGGTACGTATTTGACAATCGTTGGGCCTATATAGCCGCCCGCCTACGCCTCGTTTTCGATGGTGGCGCGGGCACGCTCGGCGGTCAGTTCCGCCAGGCGCTCCTCGTCTACCAGGGTGAGGCCCTTGGTCGGGCACGCCTCGGCACACGCCGGACCGCCGGGACGGTCCACGCACAGGTCGCACTTGAGCACGAAGCTCTTGGTCTGCGAACCCACGCGCACGTCGCCCATCAAGACGGGGACCTGCGTGGTCGCCACGCTCACGGCGCCAAAGGGACAAGCCATGACGCAGCTCTTGCAGCCGATGCAGTTGTCCTCGTTAACGCCGATGCGATGGTTCTTTGGATCAAAGAACAAGGCACCCGTGGGGCAGGCCTTGGCGCACGGGGCGTCCTCGCAGTGATGGCAAGCCACCGGTGCGGAGATCTCGTACGTACGCGTCACGCGCAGGCGCGGCGCGGCGATGTTACCGGGGATGTCGTGCGCCTCGATGCACGCCGCCATGCAGGTTTGGCACCCAATGCAGCGTGAGGAATCGGCTACGACTCGTTTATTGCCCATGTTGTTCACTCCCTCCTGAATCCCATGCCGGAGAGACCCTGTCGACGTTGTCCCAAGCCGCCCGTGGCCTGGCATCGGTGTATCGAATGCATGCGGCGAAACAGGCACTCGGTAGAATTTCTCCAACGGTATACAGGTTGAATATACGCAGTTGCAGGGGGTAAACTTGAGCGTAACCCCTGCAATACGTGTGTATTGCAGGGGTTTGGGCTGGTTAGGATTATTCTTGCTTAGATATAGAGATGAGTGTATTACACGCGTACGCCGCGAGAGATTTCGCGCTCTTCTTTTAAAGATGTACTACGCTTGTAGTAATGTTTACACTCATAAACTTGAGTGCAATAAAGTATTGGATATATGATTGCCAAGTATCGGCACGTGCCGTATTTGACCATCCATATTGCACGCTAATAAAGGGAGGCCAGCGATGTCATCGACTCAAAAAAGAGCCATCCTGCAGGTGCGCATCCGCGAAGATGACAAGCAGCATGCCGAGCGCCTCTACGACGCCATGGGCACCTCGCTCGCCGAGGCCGTCCGCCTATTTGTCGCGCAGAGCATTTTGATGCGCAAGCTCCCCTTTCAGCCAGTCGCCGTGCGCTCAAAGGACGGCACCGCCGCCTATGGATCGCTCAAAGCATATGGGGACCCCAATCGCCGCTCTGAGGAACGCAATGCCTGGATTGAATACCTTGCTACGGAAAGCGACGATTCGGTTTTGGGTCCCGAGGAAGTAGATATCCATGAGTAGCACCATCATCGACGAGACCGTCATCCTACGCTACCTGCTTGACGACGACGAAGTTCTGTCACCGCGCGCCGCCAAGGTCATCGCCACGCGCACCGCTCGCGTCTACCCCGAAATCATCACGCGCGTTGTGGTCACGCTGCGCGACGTCTATAAGGTTCCCCGCGTTGAGATTGCTGCGGCTATGAAAAGGCTGCTCGATGACGTCATGGTCGACGAGCCCACCGTTGTCGCCCTTGCCGTCAAACTCTTTGGCAAGACCCATATGGACTTTACCGACTGCCTCCTCGCAGCCCGAACCGCCATCTACAACGATGATGTCGTGAGCTTTGGCAAGCCCATCATCCAAGGCATGATCGATTACCGCCGCAAGCGCCAAACCGCAGCCGAAGCCCGCAGCCGAAGCATCGACTCCACCATCGACAAACTCCGCCACCACCCCCGCAGCTAGCCCCATCCCCACCTAAGTTGCGGTGAAATAGTTCCTGGATTTAGGCTTGGGGATGCGGACGATTTCTTGGACCGCGCCTAGGCGTATCCAAGCTTCCTGCGGTACTCCATCGGGCTCAGCCACCCGAGGGACTTCTTGATGCGCCCGTCCCGATAGTACACGAGGTAGGCCTCGAGCCTCCCCATGAACTCCTCGGCCGTCACGCCCTCCCAGTCCCTGTAGCGGAAGAACTCATTCTTGAGGCGCCCGAAGAAGCCCTCGCAGGCCGAGTTGTCCGGGCTGCAGCCCTTCGCGGACATGCTCCTGACCAGGCCGTTCTCCTCGCAGATCCCGATCCACTCCGGCCAGCGGTAGTGGCCGCCCCGGTCCGAGTGGATCGTCGTGCGCGCCCCCGCCGGCCTCGCCGCGCAGGCCTTGAGCAGGCTCGAGTTCGCGAGGCGCTTGTCGGGGTGCAGCCCGATCGACCAGGCGACGAGCATCC